>CAZXCW010000008.1:0-32044 GCA_964639385.1 uncultured Nitrospiraceae bacterium | reverse complement strand
AGGCTATGAAGCCATCGAATCGGACCACTGTTCCTGATGCCCTGAACTCTGCAATTCCCTCCTTACCCTCCTTTACTAAAGGGGAGATGGGAGGATTACCTGCCCCTATAATGAAAGTGGTCTGCTCAAGTTGTGCTGGTGCCATCTGGCTTGATATGAATCTATTCCATATCAGCATATAAAGGGCATATTGGTCTTTTGAAAGAAATTGCTTCACATCCTCAGGCCTTTTATCGGGATATGTAGGCCTTATGGCCTCGTGTGCTTCTTGTGCAGATGCCTTACTCTTGTAAATAGGTGGTTTATCAGGTATATAATCTTTTCCATATACTTTCTCGATAAGTCCCCTTGCCCAGTCCTGTGCCTCAGAGGCCACTCTGAAGGAGTCTGTTCTCATATAAGTTATGAGCCCTACCGCACCTTCTTTAGCAAGTTCAATACCCTCGTAAAGTTGTTGGGCTATTATCATCGTTTTTTTGGCGGGGAATTTAAGTTTTCTTGATGCATCTTGCTGAAGGGTGCTCGTAATGAAGGGTGGGTAAGGCATCCTCTTCCTTCGTTTATGCTCTATTTTGCTTAATACGAACTCTTTACTCTTTAAGTCCTCGAGTATTTTACTGGCAGTCTCTTCATTCGTTATTAGAAATTTAGTAGCTGATTCTGATTGCCCGTTGGGAGTAGAGTTAATTATTTTGTGGAGTTTTGCCCAGAATCTGGGAAGTTTAGATCCCTCAAATTCTGCATTTATACTCCAGTATTCTTCAGGCTTGAATGCCTTTATCTCTCGATCTCTGTCTACGATCATCTTTACTGCAACAGACTGGACCCTTCCTGCACTAAGTCCCCTCCTGACCTTCTTCCATAAAAGGGGACTGAGTTTGTAACCAACAAGCCTGTCAAGTATTCTTCTGGCCTGCTGGGCCGCCACCTTTTTCATATCTATTCTGCCGGGGTTCTTTACGGCTTCTCGTACAGCCCGTTCTGTTATTTCATTAAAAATAATCCTATATGTCTTTCCATCTGCGCATTTAGGGTCTGAGATTTCAGATGCAATATGCCATGCTATTGCCTCCCCTTCTCTGTCCGGGTCAGGGGCGAGATAAATCTTATCAGCTTCCTTAGATGCCTTTTTGAGTTCCTTGATAATTTTTTCTTTCCCCGGGATTACCACATACGTAGGTTCAAAATCATTCTTTTCATCAACTCCGATCTCTTTCTCAGGGAGGTCTTTTATATGACCGATAGATGCCATAACTGCGAATCCACTCCCCAGAATCTTATAAAGAGTCTTTGCCTTTGCAGGTGACTCAACAATGACAAGGTTATGGTGACTTGATCCCGTTTTCATGCAAGATAAAATCTATTGCCTGTTGTTTGTCTCACAACACCTTTCAGTTCTAATCTGAGAAGGATTTCGAGTACCTTTGATGTTGGCAATCTACCCTCTCGAGAAATAATATCCACATGCTTTGGCTCTCCAGAAAGCAGATTACAAAGATTCTCTTCTTCATCCGTTATCTCTATCTTCGCCTTTTCCTTTGATTTTATAAATCCCTTTAAAACAGGCGCTAGCTCCTCAACTATATCCTCTGCCCTCCGGGTGAGTATAGCACCCTTTTTAATCAGCTCGTTCGTGCCTACTGAAGTAGGTGCAGTTATATTACCAGGAATTGCGAAAACCTCTCTACCTTGTTCAAGGGCATATCCTGCTGTTATAAGAGAGCCGCTGTCAGCAGTAGCCTCTACCACGAGCACTCCGAGAGATAGTCCACTTATTATCCTGTTTCTCCGAGGAAAATTTTCTCTATCTGGGGATGTCCCAGGCGGGAATTCGCTTATAACGCAACCGGAATCAGCAATTTTATCCATCAAGCCTTTATTCTCGGCAGGGTAAGGCACATCAGGTCCTGAACCGAGCACAGCTATGGTCCTGCCCCCCATCCTTAGCGCACCCTTATGGGATATAGAGTCAATACCCCTTGCCATTCCGCTCACAATAGTAAAGCCAATGGATGAAAGCTCCTCTGAAATTTTTTCTGCAACAGAAGCTCCATAAGGATTAGGTTTGCGTGAGCCAACAATTGCAATCGCATATTTATCCTGTGGCTGTATATCTCCCTTCATATAAAGGATAATAGGGGCATCCTCTATCTCACCAAGCATTTCTGGATATGAGGAGCTGTTTAAAGTTACCACATTTATACCCTTTTTCTCTAAAACCTTAATCTGTTTTTCTATAAGTTCCCACTGAGAAAATTCTTTTATGTTTTTTGCCCTGTTTATTCCTATCCCTTCTAAAGAAAAAAGGTCTCCCATCCCTGCAGTGAAGATTCTCTCAGGTGTTTTAAACAGTGAAAGCAGTTTTCTTGATAAAACAGGTCCTATATCCGACAGTGTGGATAGCGCAACCCAATATCTGAGATCTGACATAAATCCAAATTAAATACAACCCGCATTGATTTATAATTTTCTTTAGTTTTTTAGCTTTCTTAGCTTCAATCGCAGGGCATTTAGTTTTATAAAACCTTCTGCATCCTTCTGATTATATACATTTTCGGATTCAAATGTTGCAAGTCCAGGATGATAAAGAGAATTTGTGGATTTTCTTCCAACAACATGGCAATTCCCTTTATAGAGCTTTATCCTGACAGTACCAGTAACATCTTTCTGTATATAATCCATAAATGTCTGAAGTGCTTTTCTCTCAGGAGAAAACCAGTACCCATAGTATGTAAGCTCAGAATAGCGTGTTACAAGAGAGTCTCTAAGGTGCATTATCTCTCTGTCAAGGGTTATAGACTCTAATGCCTTGTGGGCAATATGAAGGACTGTACCACCGGGGGTTTCATAGACTCCCCTGGATTTAATTCCGACATATCTATTTTCTACCATATCAACTCTTCCGATTCCATTTTCACCAGCAAGACTATTCAATCTTACGAGTAAGGTAGCAGGAGATATACGTTCATCGTTGATTGCTATAGGATCACCATCCTCATAAGAGATCTCAACATAGAGAGGCTTATCAGGTGCCTTCTCAGGGGGTACAATCATTGTATACATGTCAGATGGGGTTTCTTGCCACGGGTCTTCGAGGATGCCTCCTTCATAGCTGATATGAAAGAGGTTTCTGTCAATACTATATGGTTTTTCCTTTGTTGCTGTAACAGGGATACCATGCTTTTCAGAATATTCAATCAGGGACTGTCTTGAATTGAACGGCCATTCCCTCCATGGTGCTATAACCTTTACTTCAGGTTTGAGTGCATAATATGTTAGTTCAAATCTAACTTGGTCATTACCCTTTCCTGTCGCACCATGAGCAACTGCCTCGGCACCTTCTTTTTCTGCTATCTCCACCTGTCTTTTGGCAATAAGAGGCCTGGCTATTGATGTTCCGAGCAGATATGAGCCTTCATAAACTGCATTTGCCCTTAGAAGCGGGAATATATAGTGTCCTGCAAATTCTTCTTTTAAGTCCTCTACATAAACTTTTGATGCACCTATATTCAAAGCCTTTTCTCTTGTGAGACCTATATCTTCTCCCTGGCCAAGATCAGCATAAAAGGCGATTACTTCCGCGTTGTATCTCTCCTTCAACCATTTTATTGCCACGGAGGTATCAAGGCCTCCCGAGTATGCAAGGACTATCTTATTCATTCAACTCCCATAAAATATCTTGTTTTAAGGAAACGTTTTACAGTTATAAACCTTAGCATAATCCTAAAAAAAATGTAAAATGTATAGATTTTTTTAATTGCATTTTTGGGTTAAAGAAAATTATGGTTGGAAGAAGCTATAAACAAAGATGGCGCATCATTTTCTCATCTTCGCGCACTTTGTGCAGTAACCTTTTATCTCGAGTGTGTGAGTTACGCCCCCGAAGTCCTTCTCTCTGCATATCTTGTTCTGAAGTTCCTCTAATTCCTTAGAATAGAACTCTATGACGTTGCCACACAAAATGCATAGCATATGATCATGGTGGTTTCTACCAAAGGTCTGCTCATAGTGGGCATGTTTTTCGGTCCTTTGCACCTGCTCAATAAGACCACTTTCGATAAGTAAAGATAAGGTTCTGTAGATGGATGCCTTTGAAACCTTCAGACCCTTTTGTCTCATCCCGATATAAAGTTCCTCAGGGTCAAAATGGCCATGTCGAGAAAATATATCTTTTAATATCAATTCCCTTTCTTTAGTAAATTTAAGACCTTTACCCTTAAGATATTCTCTGAATGCCCTTTCCATTTCTTTTACTTCTTTACAAAAATACCTTTTGCTATCTCTTCATCAATGGCAATGGTACTCTCGTCAATGCCGACGACATAAGAAGGTTTTTTCTGCTGGAGCTTAACAGCTCCGCCTGGCATAAGCCCTATGGCTGTAAGCTTCTCCAGTGCAGGGGTGGTTATGAATACAACCTTTGCAGTCGTGCCTACCTCCAGCTCTGTAAGAGGCTGTACGAGAGGCTTTACCTCTTTTGTATAGAGTCTGCAGCAGTTTCCCTTCGGTATTGCTCTTCCATGAGGGCATGTAGGTGGATGTCCTAAAAAGGTGCATATGGCCTCTTCTACCTCAGGACTTATAGCGTGCTCAAAACGGCATGCGTCTTCTTCATAATCCTTCAGAGCGAGTACATCAACAAAAAGCCTTTCTGCTAAAAGATGGCGTCTTGTTATGTCCCTCGCCCTGAATCTTCCTTTTTCCGTAAAGTACACTTTGTTATCCTTTATTATTATTAGTCCGTCCTTTTGCATTTCGAGGACTTCCTTTTCATTACCGATTTCATTTATTAGCTCTGTAAAATCTACTTCTCCATCTTCTGACAGTTCCCATATTGCCTCAAGTGCCTCATCTTCAAACATACTCTTTTCTGTCCCAGAAATAGCTCGAGACCTACAGAGCTTCTTTTTTTCAGGCATCATATACCCTCCTGCTCGCTTCTACTTCTAAATGTAACAAAATTTCTGTATTCAAATCATTATCCTATAAACATTTACAGTCATATGCAAGTCTAAATGCTTATATTAAAATGTCTGAGTATCCAATTCAGTAATCCTCCAAAAAAGATCGCTATCGGAAATATTATCGCCACCATCGTAAGAGCCATCTTAATGCCCCTTTCCTTTATTAGCATGAAGAAGTGTGCAAGACAAGGTATAAAAAGAGTTATTGTTACAAGGCTCACTATAGACTGAGCAGGGGTGAGTAGCCCTTTTTCCGCCATAGCAAAAAGACCTGCTGCACCATAATCTCTTCGTAAGAATCCAAGCAGAAATGCCTCTGTTGTCTTTTCTGGAAGTCCGAGTATGTTTACTACAACAGGTGCTGCAAAACTCTGAATAAGGTCAAGAAGGGCCAGCTTGTGAAGGACGAAGAGGACAAATGTACCGAGCATAAAAAGTGGTACTGCCTCCTTAAGGTACCAGATGACCCTGCTTGACGTCTTAATCGCAATATTTTTAAGAGTCGGCTTTCTTATGGGTGGAATTTCAAGAAAAAATCCAGGTTTTTCACCCGGTAGAATCTTTGAGGCAAGATAACCGGAAAGAAGAAGTACCCCAAGAATGCTTATAATCCATATGGACATCGCTGTTACAGAAAAAGCCCCGAGCATGCCCATTATTACCCCAAGCTGTGCAGCACAAGGAACTGCTAAGGCGAGGAGAAAGGTTGCTATGATTTTCTCCCGCCTTGACTCAAGTATTCTTGTTGTCATAACTGCCATTGTGCCACATCCCAGACCAAGGACCATAGGGAGAACGGCCTTTCCGCTTAATCCTAAAATATTGAATACCTTGTTAGACATGATGGCAAGCCTTGGTAAATAGCCACTGTCTTCAAGTAGTGCAAAGGCTATAAAAAATGTTGTGGTAATAGGGAGTATTATCCCTATAGCATATGTAAGGGCCATTGTGATAAGTCCGTATTCACCAATGAACATCTCCTGTACAAACGTAAAAGGTATTAACATTTTTACGACCTTTATGAATATTGGAATAAAGTAAGTGCCGAATATCTTGTTCTCAAGAAGACCTACTAAGAACCCAGCCCCAAAGACACCAACAAACTCATAAAGACCAAAGAGTACAACAAGAAGAACAGGTATTCCCCATACGGGGTGCATGCTGAGCCTTCCAAAGGTAGCGGCAATAGAGCCATGTACAAAGGAGGTCTTCTTTGCGACTATTTCTGCTATCTCGGTTGCCTTTTTAAGGCGTGTCTCATTTATGATTACGCTGATAGGTCTTATAAACCTCTCTTGGCACTCGCTCCTGAGTCTCTCCAGTGTCGTAATGACATCTGGCTCAAGATTTGTATTGAGCCAGTCTCTCAGGCTTTCATCACCTGAGAGTATCATAAGGGCAAGGGACCTTTTTGAAATATTTGCATCAATTAGATAAAAAGAGACTCTCTCTATATATTCTTCTATGACAGGGTCATACTGGACATTGATTTGTGGCACTTTATTATTCTTGTTTATAGCTGTCTTCAGCCCTCTAATACCTTTTCTTTCAGGTGCGATAGTGCTTACTACCTCAATACCTATTAATGACCTGAGCATCTCGATGTCAATATTTATCCCTATTTCTCTGGCTTCATCTTCCATATTTAAATCGAGAATTACGGGAAGCCCCATCTCCCCAAGCTGGGCAGTTAAAAGAAGGGTTCTTTTAAGATTTTTTGAATCACCGACCTGTAAGATGACGGAAGGCTTTTCATGAAGGAACATATCCCTCGTGACCTTCTCATCTTCGCTCATTGGGATTAGGTTATTAACGCCGGGGGTATCTACGACGAGGTATTTCCTACCGTCAAGGCTTATGTTCGCATGAGATACCTCTACAGTAGTGCCTGGATAGTTGGATACAATGACGTATCTCCCCGTCAGTAGGCCGAATATAACACTTTTCCCAACATTAGGGTTTCCTACCAGGGCAACCTTTTCATAACCTTTTCCTGCCTTATGCCCTCTATATCTACGCCTTAATCTGTGCTCATGCATGCCGTTTATATAAAAATCTTGTTGAGAATTAGTTTCAATTGCAATTATAGGATAATAAAGGGTACCTTGTCAAGCTACTGACAGAAAATGATTTTCCTCCTTACCCGAAAAATGCATTTAAATAATGCAGATGTTGTGAAAAAATTTATTTTTCGATACCTTAGTGTACCTTTAACTGATGGTTTACGGAATATTTATATGGAATATAACGAATTAAAATATTTCCAATAAAATTATCGAGTTAAATAAATTTTTGAGCAATGTCTGCATTATTTGGGTTTGTACTTCTTCAGCCAGTGGACTATCTTTGAAATTATTGAAAATAAAGGCTGGTCTTCTGCCTCAGATGTTCTACTTATTCCTTTGGTGGTATGATGATACCCTCACCTGCTGGTGGTGTGTTAGGGTTAGGAAGTATACCTATAGTTATGTCCACGTTGTACAAGGCCTCGCCACCATGACCATCAGTTACCTGGACAGTTACCGGGAACCTGCCCGATTCCTTTTCACTAACCTCCCAGGTGATTAAACCTGTTTTATCTATAACCATTCCTTTCGGTGCCTGCTTGAGGTTATAAGTAAGTGGGTCGCCATCAGGATCAGTAGCTTTTACTTGATAGGTATAAATTTTTCCGTCAAAATTGAAATTTTTATCTTCAGTAATCATAGGTGGCATGTTCTGTATTTCTCTTTGTAAAATGACAGAAGTACCATACACTTCCCCATCATATGGGGTTACCCTTACAGAAATCTTATCTCCTCTCTTGATAGGGGTTCCCAGGCGATATCCATTACCTGCAGGTTCTCCGTTTTTCGTCCATTCATATGCGATGGTTACCGGATCTCCATCTATGTCACTTCCTGAGGCTTCAACACTCAGGATGTCACCCGGTTTAAATATCTCGGGCATGATTTTAACTCTGGAAAGTTGTGGAGGAGCGTTTTTAATTTCTATGACGTTGGAAATTATTTCTTTACCATTAATTGTTGCTTTAGCTTGGACATTATCACCTTTCTTTGTCTCCTTAGCATTGAATTTAGAAGAAATTTGGGTTGAGGTTGGTTGACCATTTACTAACCATTCAATCTTTGCATCGGAAAAACTAAAACCTCGAGGTATTGCATATACTATCGAATTACGCGAGGCATCTGAAGGGGTGATTTCCAATGAATAGGACACACTCTCTGGAGAAACAAAAGGCTGAGATTGTTCAGATGCAGTTGTGCTTTCTTCTCCGGAAGGCTTTTGAGTGCCTCTATCACCAGGCTTTTCTGATGAGCAGGAAAGCACGAAAAGTAAAGAAATAAGCAATAAAAATTTAGACATAAATTTAGGTCATGGCCAATTAATATTGATAAAGTATTGAGAGCTTTGCCCTTTCCGCAGGATTGTTCGGATTTTCTGCATCTACCTCAATAGTGTAAAGATAGGGCATGCTCACAACATTTATTTCACCTGTGTTAGCGGCCACAACGCCACCCTTTATCAATCCTAAGTCAGGCCCTGAATTGCCCGCAATGTGCTCACCACTACCGCCACCGTAGTCAGCGGTGTCAGCTATTTTTGCATATGCTCTGTATGAACCGAGCTCAAATCTCATATCATAAGTACTTTGAGTATTAGGGTCAATTGTCAAAGAGTTACTACAAGCTGCAGGCCAGCTACTTGTAGGGCTATTTAGTTTTGGGGTCAAACAGTCAACTCCACCGACATTTGATGCTGTGATAAGAAAGTTAGTGAGAGGAATGTTCGGGTCTCCTCTTGCTGCGATAAGCTGATAAGTAATATCAGCTCCTCCTAACCCGGCTTCAAGTGCGGTTTTGTATCTTTTTTGCATACCTGACATCTGGGTTCCCGTTGTTATCATATAGATCAAGCCTGCCATAATAGCGAGCGCAATAACAGAAAGAATGAGGACCATCACAAGGGCGATGCCTTTTTCATTCAGTAATCCCCCTTTACCCCCCTTTAGCAAAGGGGGGGTAGGGGGATTTAACTTCTGACTTCTGATTTCTGATTTCTGACTTCTCATTTTTACCTCAGATTATCCGGTTTTACAACCAATGTATAAACCTTCCACCGATAATTTTGCCAGTTGGTAATACCTCTTGCATTAAAATCAAAAGTACTCCCCAAGCCAGCTCCGGGGTCAGGTGCCGCGGGTATTGTTATTGTTGAATTTGGATATGTAAAATTTCTGTCATACTGGCCTTCATGAGCAAGAATGTAAACTCTCACCTCCTGCACCTGGTCCCTTATTTGTTGGGCTGTAAGTGCGGATATATTATCGGTAGTGTTATCAATAATACCATCTCCATTGGTATCGAGACGGAATATCACCTGCATATCAGCCACACAGTCAAAAAGAGGAAGGAAATTTGTCAGTCCGCCATCACCTTGGTTTACAACAACTTTCTCTAAAACGCCGGTATTTGGCGCACACCTCTGAGGCACATTCGCATTAGAAATAAAATAATCAGCCCTATTAAATGGCATTCTTAAATCCGTATCAGGATCAACACCATATATGATGCGGATTTCAGTTCCATCTGCAGGAGGCCAAGGAGAGGAAGTTACATTACTGTACGTTGTGAAAAACGTAGCTCCTGCAACCAAAGTCCTTCTGTTTAGTTCAGTGGACCCCGGAGATAGAACAATTACCCTGACATTATTATTAGTAGAACCATCATCTTTTTTATTAACATTTTCTCTATCAGGCACCCAAATCCTCGGGTTACCGGGAGCCGGTGTTGAACCAAATGGTGCTGTTTTCAGAGTAGTCCACTTTTTACATTGATCATTCATTGCAACGTTTATTGCCTTTATCACCAGATAATCTGAACCATTCAAACCTGTATTAATCCCACTTAAAATACCCCTTGGTGGATTGCCATTATCATTGTAATTACTCGCAGGAGCAGCGGATGCCTCATTATAAGCAACAAGCCCATTCCATGGTAAGCCATATCCAGCATTTTCTATATCTTGCCTTAAGATTTCGAGCCCGACTATTCCCTCTATATTTGTCTCGCTTATCTTGCTCTGCTGTTTAAATTGTGTGATTAGGCCAGTAAAAACACTTGCTGCAGCAGCAATTACAAGAAGAAACACAACCATTGTTATCATCAACTCCACCAAACTGAATCCTGCTTCTCGTTTAATCATTACCTTTTCCTGATTGTTGTAATACTGTGGGTATAAGGGTTACCATTAGCCACGGTCTTTTCCTTCCATTCCCATGTAACAGTTATATTAATCTGCTTGTTATCTGTATTTAGATCGCTTACCGTTCTTGTTACCGTGAATGGGACGCTTGTGCTTCTGAAATTTCTGTTAACTGTTTCTATTGTTGTACCAGCCAGTAAGGTGTCAAACAGGATGTTCCTTGCCTCATTCATTTTCATTTCTGCTATGCTTACCGCTTCGTCTCTGAGAGCATTCCTTGTATTCGAATCAATTCCGACCAGTGCAGTCTGCATCAGGGCGAGGAAGACAAGCAGGACTATCACAAGAGCAATCATTACTTCAACAAGTGTAAGCCCTTTTTTATCTGTAATCCCCCCTAACTCCCCTTTAGTAAAGAGGGGAGTGGGGGGATTATTTTTATTTAGCAATACAATTCGTTCCATTCCATTTTCCTATGTTAATTCTTGTTGCAAATAATACTATGCAATCATAATCAGGATTATTTGTGCCAATATTTAAAAGGATCGTATTATTAGGTGAAACAATTCCCCTACTATCCATTGTAGCAGTCCCTGCGAATGACGATGGGTCAAGTGGATAAGTCAATGCTTTTGCATTTGCAAACCCTGCTATTGCTGTGTCAGTACCGGCATCGTATGTACCATTCTCATTTGTATCCTCAAATATCTGATAGTTATTAGCAGTTACAACCACAAAATGATCCCTGTTCCTATCCATAGCCCTTGCCCTTGCATTCATAAGATCAACATACATCTCTTTTGTCTGTCTCTCTATCTTATAGCCACCCATCCAGCCCTGAAAAGAAAACCCTAAGGCAACAGCCAGGATACCAATTATGGTTAATACGATTATGAGCTCTATTAGTGTTATACCTTTGCTATCTTTCATCTCTCTCTTACATGTATCACCTGTTTTACAGGTGGAGGAGGTGACAACAGGGATAAACCCTGGGCAGTTGGCGGGACACCCTCCATTGCCGAAGTTCTTCTTCCTCCGGCATCTGTAAATGCACTTGAAAGGCTGACCTGTTCAATACTGCCTGTTGATACCTGAAGTAATGCTACTCCTTTTAGTAGGTCACCGCCAGCACCTCCTGTATTATATCGCACTGCCCATATGAAACTCTTACCACCGATCCCACATTCATCACTATAGGGTTTATATGTTGTGAAGAATGCAAGCCCCGAGGTTGTTGCTAACGGGTCAGTAATCACCCTTTCGGCTCTATAGCCCCTTGTGACAGAAGAGCCTCCTTCAAGGTACGTGTAATTTCCAGAAAGTTCGAGATTTAAATACCAGCCCTTAAAACTTGAAGAATTAGCAGTAGATTCTGAAGGGACATTACTGAGAGAAGTAACATCTGTTAATGTGCCAGCGCTTACAGTAGTAGTGCAATTTATGTTAAGACCTGATAGCGAGAAGCAAGGTTCTTTTATGCCAAAAAGTTCCCTCTGACTGTCTGCATCATCAGTTGTAGAACCCTCTTCAAAGAAATATCTACCTGTGCCGAAGAACAGCCACAAAATGCCCATATTTTTATTCTGAAGCTTTGCAATCGATGAAGTGACAGGACCGATTCCATCTATTACCTGACTCCAGACCCAATTATTCGGGTTTGAGTCCTCTTTTGTTATAAGCCTTCCGACACCTCCATCAGCCCATGTGTAGTTTGGACTTGAGCCGGTCCTTTTTACATATCCTATATAAACAACGTCATCCTTATAATTCATATCCGGATCATTGGTAGAATTAATGATAGAGCTGGCAAATGCAAAGGGTATTCCGGTGTCAATAGTCCGCTGTAATGAACCTGTTTTCAGATCGAGCACAAAGAGTTTCAGATTCTGGTCAGAACGGCCGAGGAACTGATTGTTAGTTGTATCTATCGGACCTGTAGGGCCAGAGCCGAAGACAACAAACCAGTTGCCGTTATTGTTCTGGTCGCCGACTCTGACTACTGCAGGACCTGTTGTTGCGAAACCAAGATTATCACTCGAAAACTCCCAGAGAAGCTGCGGAGGATGACCGACAGGATCATCCGGGTTAGCCAGGGAGTCTGTAATATCGAGGGCGAAATAAGAAGAATACCCTACACCATCAATTGGTGTTTTGACACAGTCTGGCAAACCACCAGTTGTTGAATTGCAGGAGCCAGTACTATTTCTGCTTGCACCACCGTACCTCATGCCACCGATAAGGATTGTCCTCCATGCTGAAACATCTCTGGTATTGCCTGAGATATCTCCTGACGCTGGAGCCCCAATGCTTGCATCAAAGATATATGGACTGAGATCCACGGTATAGACATGACAGTATTCTGGATCCATGATATATTTAAGATATGGCAACGCATTTTTCGGGATAAACGCCCACACTTCCTTTCCGAGAGGGTTGCTGGAGAATGAGTTTGACAGGCATGCTTGATCGTTTGTCCCAAAGGAACAAGTATTTCCCGCAGCGCCTGGAACTTCCAACTTCCCGAGCTTAAAGGCATGGAGCATCCCATCATTGCCTCCTGTGAATACCATGCCCCTGTTTTGATAACCTGCAGTTTCTGTAAAGTCCTTGTATGTTGTATCATTGTACTTGCTATCGTAGGTATTTAGTGGTATCCATGCGGTAAGCCTTGGTGTTGAATCTACAACGTCGCCAAACTTCCATACATTTGTATCGGAACCGATAGTTGCATACCTTGGCCTGTAATCATCAATACCGTCTCCATTTCTGTCGACTCCAGCAATAAGTATAGTGCCATCTACATCACGCAGGGTTGTGAGTCCTTCTCCCTGGGTATATCTGATTATATATTGTGCTTCTGTTGTATCAGCTGCCTGCAGATATGTGCTCAGTGTAGACGCATTTCCCGTAGAAAAGGGGATCAGATTATTAGTTCCTATTGTTGGATCAGGTGTCCAGATAGTCCTTGGATCTGATGTAATATCCCTGCTCCACAATGATTTGCCAGCTCCCCAGATACTCGAAATGTTTTCGAACATAACCGTTGGCTCGGCGATATCAGGACTGCCATTGCCGTCTGTATCCTTGTAACGGAGTACCTTTGTTAATTGGGTGGTTGGATCAAAGTAGAACTGTGCTACATAATCATCAATGAGATTGAGTTTTCTATAGGGACTTTCTTGAACCGTATCTTCCCTTATATTGCTGTTTGTAAAAAATGGATCTACATAATACCACAGGTTTTGATTTTCCCCTGTCCAGAAAATTATATCATTACCAAACCTGCGTCTCGGATAAAAAACAGCTTGAACAAGGTTTGCGCCCCTTCCTTCACCTGATGCAAGGACGGAAGCTGCTGTACCTGAAGATGCCCTTCTGAGAATTGAAGAAAGAGCATTGGAGATGGCCTGTTCAAGCTCATTACCTTCAGTGGCCTCAAAATAGGTATCAGGAACACCATCGCCGTTATTATCCCATTCTGATTGAAAGTCAGGGATATTATTGCCATTGTTATCCTCAAACCCTCCGTTTATGGCAGCATATTGAAGAAGTGTAGAACCTTTACCAAAGGCATAAACCACATAGAGTGTTAAATTTTGAATACCGGTCATATTATTAACACCAAGGGTTGGGTTATTCCTCAAGTCTGTTGTATGAGCCCACAAGGCAACATCTTCTATACCAGCTACGTAGCTGCCTGCGGGACAGGAAGGAAAGGTTGATGCCGAGAACGAGCCGACGGCAGGACAGTTGCCGCCTGAACAGTTATAGTCAGACTTCCCTGAGGCATAATTACTTATGGTGCCGGGAAGATTACCATCAGCACATGGCTCACCATCTGTGATATAAAGAACAAAGCTCTTGGAGCATGAAGGCCATCGGGGAGAGCCACCTGTTCCATAGTTGTAAGGATCAGCATTGTTGTTTATGGAATAGTTATTACTAGGGCCGTACATCGGGCCTGGCCCGCCTTGGATAGTCGCTTGCTGGGCGAAATAACCGGCTACTGTCCATAATGTTTCTGCAAGAGGTGTATTTGTTGTGCCCATTGTGCTGCTTGGGTCATTATTTATCTGGTTTACTATGCTTGATAGACTTCCACTAGCAATATTCACCTGAACAAAACCGCCGTCAGGCGTTGGATTATTAACGCGATAAAATGAAAGCCCTAATCTCGCACGGGTACTAACAACCTTCTGGAGAACGCCTTCAACAGGAGGTGAAACTACAACAGCTACGGAAAAAGTTCCACTAATACCTGACACACTAAATGAGGATGTACTTGAGCCTCCTGTATTGAAAGTGAATGTCTTATTCCCACTATAAGGTGTATAGTCATTTGCATTTGCTATTTGCTTGTATATACCTCTTCCAGCATAATCGGCTATCTGCCCTAAAAGCCTGGTATTTGCACCTGAACCTGTACTCTTTCCGCCTGCCATAACCTTTCTTATAACATCTACCCTTCTCATAGTCAACCAGTTCAAAAAATTTCCATCCCACGAATTAGCCGGCCTTGTGCCTGATTTAGGACCAGCGGGATCAAATCTAGATGAATAGGTATACCAGTAGTCGGGATCAAAATAACCGTAATATTTATAGGTTGGATACGTACCAGGGTCAGTGAATCCAGTACATGGATTTGAAGAGGAATCGCACATATTGTCATCCCCGGTACCAGTTGTGGTGAAACCGTCAAAATAGGCAAAATTAAACATACTTCCTGAAGTATCAAGGACGATCATAATATTCGGGGGAACATCCTGGATAACATATGGCGGGACATCACAGTAATCAGTCATTGCAGCATCTGAATTCTCTAAAAACAGACTTAATGTGAGGAATAGACATACAGCAATTATGATAAAGGCTGACCGTTTCATAATGCCCCCTTATTCAACCATATGTTCGGGATAAATTAATATGGTTTTGATACTGTTGTTCTTAAAAAATATCTCAACCTTTCTCCCTACTCTTAACTGGTCTTTCTGCATGTTTTTCCCTGAGGCATTCTCCAGAGGAACACCTGTAATGTCATAATAGCTGCCGCGGACTTTGATAGAGTCATCGGTAACACTTTCTATCAGGCCTTCTACTGTTTTGACTTCCTTGGCAAAGCTCTGTGAGACACCAACATAGAGAAATACCATTAATATACTAAAAATAATTATGCTGCTCTTCATAACAAACCCCCTGTCTCTAAACTCTGTGCTCTTTTTCCCTGTTTCATTAATAATTTTCATTTTTTTCTCACCAGCAAGTCTGACAGCAAGTTCGATGCCCGCTCGCTCAACCATGCAAGAAGCCTTTGGAATAAGGTTTTTTAGTTTGGTTATTCCCGATAGATGTGTAACGAATGTAATAGATTGGGTAATTTGTTACATAGGTGTTACGAAAAAATAATTGAAGAAAAAAATTGAAATCCCTTCAGTTTTTTGGTATACTCTCCCCGACCTTTCATGGAAGACAGGGAAAAGAAATCAGTTCTTGAGGTTCTTCTTTTTCTTTCAGGAGAACCGATAACCTTTTCTACTATAAAAAATGTGATTGAACTTCCTGAATCTGAGTTAAAACTGCTTATGTCCGACCTTATCACAGAGTACAGAGATAGAAACGGAGGATTACTGATAGTTGAGATAGCAAATGGCTATCAGATGGTGACAAATCCTGATTATTCAGATTGGGTAAAAAAATTCAAAAGTACCCAATTATCAAGCAGACTCTCAATGCCTGCTCTTGAGACCCTCTCTATTATCGCATACAAACAGCCCTTAATTAAGGCTGAGATCGAACAACTGAGAGGTGTTAATTCAGATAGTGCAATCAGGACCCTTCTCGAAAAAAGACTCATAAAAGTAATAGGCCGCAAAGAAGCGCCTGGCAGACCTTTCCTATATGGAACGACGAGAGATTTTTTGCAGTACTTTGGTTTAAAAGATCTTACAGAGTTACCAACCCTCAAAAAGGATACCGAACTTTTTTCAGGGGAAGAAGCAGCATGATCTGGGAGGTAGTTATGAAAAGATCTCATCTATTATTGATCTTGTTCTTAACCTTTTTTCTCTCCTTTCCCCACTATACCCTTGCAGATACCATTTATGTGATCAAGAAAGGCGACAGCTTATATAAAATTTCGAAAAAATTCGGCATCTCAATAAAAGAGTTAAAAAAAAGGAACAAACTTATATCATCACGGATTAAACGTGGGAGAGAAATAGTTATACCGGCGCCTCACACTTCGAACATAGCTCGTAATTCTTCAAAGCCAAAAACCATAGATAAAACTCTGGTAAGCAAGTCAGAAGACGAAACTCAATACTATACAGTAAAAAGGGGCGATACCCTGTCAACCATATCGAGGAAGTATTCTATACCTGTCAGTGAAATCAGGGAGCTCAATGACCTGAGATCAACAAAACTCAAGCCCGGACAGAAACTCCTTATTAATCAGACGGTGCCAAAGACTTATATCGTAAAAAAAGGTGACAATATATATAGGATTGCCAAAAAATTTAATATTGATGCTGATAAACTAAAAAACATTAATAGCCTCAGGACGGATATATTGAAACCAGGTGAGAAGCTCCTTCTTGAACCTGAAAAAGAAACGAGAAAAATAACAAGTTATGAGGCAATAATATCAGAAGCACAAATAGAGAAGGAGATAAAGGAGGTCTCTGAAGCAGAGGAACTCAGCCTGAAGGACAAGCTTATACTTTTTGCAAAAAAGTTTTTGGACACACCTTACAGGTTCGGTGGAAACAGCCTCCTCGGTATTGACTGTTCGGCATTTGTCCAGAAAGTTTACGCAATGATCGGGATAGACCTCCCTCGCTCGGCAAGAGAGCAATTCTCTGAAGGCACACCTGTTGATACTGAAAAGCTATCTATAGGCGACCTCGTATTCTTCAGGACTTATGCCCCCTTTCCTTCACATGTGGGGATCTATCTTGGAGATAACCTTTTTATTCATGCTTCTTCAAAGGAAAAGAGGGTTACGATAGACAGCCTCACAGAAACTTACTATCTAAAGAGATTTATAGGAGCGAAGAGATTTATAGGAGAGGGAACTACAGGTGGAGGATAACAGGCTTCCCCAGTTTAAAATTAACGTCGTAAGAGTATGCTTTCAAGAGAGATTTCTTGTAGCACTATTCCTTACTGAGTAACTTTTTTATCATAGACTTAAGCTCATCAAGGTCTGCTGACTTAACAATATAAGCCTCTGAAGCCCAAACAGAAAAATCATCCCTGTAATCGTACGCCGTAGACATAATAATAGGCAACTTCGGTCTCTTCTCCTTCATCTGCCTCAGGAGTTGGATACCATCTACATCAGGCAATCGAATATCAAGGGTAACAAGGTCAGGATTTTCTTTTTCAAACATCTCCATTGCCTCAGCGCCATTAGTTGCTACCACAACCTCATAGCCCTCCTCAATGAGCTCTTCCTTATAAAGCCTCTGAATATGTAGGTCGTCATCAACAATTAAGACTTTCATTTTGATCCTCCCTATTTCACTCCTCACTTTTTAAGGGCAGGAAGACCTTAAAGGTACTCCCAACATCTGGTTTACTTTCAACTTCTATCCTTCCATTATGTTTTTCTATAATCTTGTGCGTGATCGTAAGCCCAAGACCGGTGTTACCAGAGCTCTTTGTGGTAAAAAACGGGTCAAATATAAACGGCAGGACTTGCTCTGATATACCACATCCTGTGTCTTTTATCTCGATTACAGTTGAGTCCTTTTCTGCATATGTCTTGACAAAAATCCTCCCATTTTTCCCTATCGCATGAATGGCATTAGATAGAATATTGAGGAGGGCTTCCCTGATATTACCGGGATCTATATGCATTTCAAGGGGTGCGTCGTTAAGTTCTTTTATAAGGATTATACCTTTTTCATCGAGTTCGGACTTTATGAGACTAGTGACTTCGTCCACAAGGGTATTAATATCTATCAACTGCCTCTCAAGACTCACACCTCTGACATAAGCAAGAATCTCACCAAGGATTGTCTCGAGTCCAGCGACTTCTTTGGAGATTATCTCTGCATACTCTTTAAGATTCCCCTCTAAAGTCTTTTCAAGCTTTCTTGCAAACCCTCCTATAGAGACAAGGGGGTTCCTTATATCATGTGCTACCCTCGCTGCGACCTCACCAAGTGCTGCCATCCTCTGCTTCATAACAAGTTGTTCTTGTAGATTCTTAATTTCTGTTATATCTCTCATCACATTGACAGTGCCTATGAATTCCCCTGTACTATCAAATATTGGAGAGCTTGATGTAATGAATGTCCCTCCGAGGTGAGGTTCTTTGATTTCTCCGACAAAGGCTTTTTGGGCCGCAATGGTTTTATGATGAGGACACCTCCGCCTTGGTTCGTTTCTTCCGTGGAGCACTTCATAACACTTCTTCCCGATAATCTCTTCTTGCGGTTTGCCCAACCTCTCACTGACGGCTTTATTGATTTTTTTGATAACATAATTCTTAGTAGTGAAAAAGACCTTGTCTGATATTGACTCAAATATATTCTCAAGCTCCTGTTCAGCTAAGGCAACCTGCTCGAAGAGACTTGCGCTTTCTACAACGCTTGCTACATGGTTCGAGAAAGCGTTCAAAAACCTCATGTCTTCTTCAAGGATAGGCCTCCTGTTGAACTGGTTATCAACCCATATAAGACCTATAACTTTATCTCTTGAAATTAGAGGTGCAACAGCATAAGCCTCCGTACCTAACCGTCGTGAAAGGACAAGGTCCGAAAGTGGCTCTCCCTTTACATTCTGAACATTAAAAGGTCTCTTTTCTTTAACGGCCATTGTAAGGATTGTCTCCTCTGATATAGGAATTTCAATGCCAAGGCTGATCTTGTCAAGTATTGAGTCCTTCTGTAATGGGCCTGTTTCGATATCACGGATTATATCAGAGAGCGTCTTCTTTTCCAAAGAGAGCCTGCTCCATATCTGCCCTGCCTCTTCAGGGCTTGCAGGTCCTACCCCCATAGCCCCTTTAAGTAAATTCCCCTTTTCGTCGACAAGAAAAAGGATTGCACGGTTGAAACCGAGTCCATCGCTCATGGTAACAGCAGTAAGAATCATCCGCAAAAGCCTGTCAAGTTCAAGAGTCCCCCTCATTGCAGAACTTATAAAGAAAAGCCTCGAGAGTTCCTGGTTTCTCTTTACAAGCTCCTTCTCAATGCGCTTTTTCTCCGAGATATCCCTCGAGACACAAATAGCTCCTGTAATTATTCCTTCTGCATCTTTTATCGGAGAGATGGTGAGGCTAGCCTCAAGGAGAGTGCCATCTTTCTTTTGTCTTATAGTTTCGTAATCCTTCAAGGTCTCCCCGTTTTTTATACTTTCGATGTTTTCCTTCTCAGCCCCGATAAGGAACCCCGGAACAGAAGGTAAAAATATTCCTATGCTCTCTTCTTTCGAGAAGCCGTACATCTTTTCCGCACCTTTATTCCATGATGTAACAATACCATTCAGGTCGTAGGTAACTATGGCATCAGGAAAGTTCTCAATGATGCTTTCGAGTTTCTCTTTAATCTCTACAGCTCGCGTGCTATCCATCGCAAACCTATCACACCTTACCTCTTCCCTTTTTAACAGCATGGTCGTAGAGCTCAATGTATCTCACTGCTGATCTCCTCCAGGAAAAGTCCATCTTCATAGCGCTCACAATCACCTTATTCAACTTATCCCCATCAGTATAAAGGCAGAGGGCCCTCTTTATAGTATCCTGCATTGCTGAAGCAGTATAGTCAGAGAAAAGAAATCCTGTCCCTTTTGAGGCTAATGGATTATAGTCTTGAACAGTATCTGCAATACCTCCTGTTTTCCTTCCGATAGGGATACTGCCATATCTCATAGAAATAAGCTGGCCAAGTCCACATGGTTCATACTTCGACGGCACTAAAAAGAAGTCTGAACCTGCATAAATCCTGTGGGCAAGGGACTCTTCAAAGCCTATATCAACAAAGACTCTGCCCTTATATTTTTTGCCAACCTCTGAAAAACCAATATGGAACGACTCATCTCCTTTACCCAAGAGAACAAGATTTACACCTAAAGATAAAAGTTCCTCAATAGATTGTAGAACAAGGTCCACCCCCTTTTGTGCAGAGAGCCGACTAACCATACCGATAAGAGGTCTATCAACTTTATCAAGAGATGTCTCTTTTACGAGCCGCTTTTTACACTCAGCCTTACCTTGAAGGTTACCGACGCCAAATTTTTTTGGTATAAACTCATCTATAGATGGATCCCACTCTTTATAATCTATCCCATTGATAACCCCATAGAGATCCTTTTCCCTTTTTTGCAGAACACCTTCGAGGCCAAAACTGAATTCCTTTTTGAGTATCTCCTTTGCGTATGTATTACTTACTGTCGTAAGTATATCTGCATATAATAGACCAGCTTTGAGAAAGTTTATTTTCCCGTAAAACTCTATACCCTCAGGCTTAAAAAGATTCCATCCGAGACCAGTAAGGAGCATGTCAGAAGCCGGGAAAAGCCCTTGATATCCAAGGTTATGAATTGTAAGAAGAGTGGCTGTCCTCTTAAAAAATTTATTTGAGTTATATAGCGTCTTGATATATAAAGGTATAAGGGCTGTTTGCCAATCATTACAATGGATTACATCAGGTTTGAAATTGAGTATCTTACATGTTTCAAGCACTCCTCTCGAAAAGAAGACAAACCGAGAGGCATTGTCAGCATAATCTCCATACGGAGTACCATATAATTCTTCTCTATTAAAGAACTCATCACAAGCTATAAAATATGCAAAGCCAGCAGCGAATATTCTGCCTCCTATCTTTCTATCTCCAACAGGAACCTTTATCTTTAAACCCGTATCTCTCAGATCCGCAGCTCTTTCCTTTATCTTTTTGTAAAGAGGCAGGATAATATATGCTTCTTTATTCATCTTTCTGTATTCATCCACAAGGGTACCTGCAACATCTGCAAGCCCTCCTGTCTTTGCATATGGTACTGCCTCTGGAGTCGCAATCAGAATCTTCATATCTTTGCCTCTCTCATAAACCTTGCGGCCTCTTCAGGCAGTGTAGGATTAATGTAGAATCCTGAACCCCACTCGAAACCAGCTATCTTTGTTAGCTTTGGAAGAAGTTCTAAATGCCAGTGATAATATTCTTTCGTCTCATCATGGAAAACGGATGTATGAATTACAAAATTATAAGGAGGCATATCGAGTATCTTATCCATTTGTTTCAATACTCTCTGAAGTATATCTGCAAGACCTGAAAAGTTCTCTCTCGGTGGATAGAAATGAGGTTCATGTGTCTTGGGAAGAATCCATGTCTCAAAAGGGGACCTCGATGCATAAGGCGCGAGGGCGACATAACCATTGTTTTGATATATTATCCTTTTGCCATCTGCGAGCTCCTGACTTATCAGGTCGCAGAATATGCACCTTTCCTTGAAGTCATAATACCTACTGGCTGCTTCTATCTCTTCTTTTACAAGCTTTGGGACAATTGGAAGTGCTATCAACTGGGAATGGGTATGCTCAAGGGAAGCACCTGCTACCTCTCCTTCATTCTTGAATATCATTACATATTTAAATCTTCCATCTCTTTCAAGATCCGTAAGCCTGAGATAGTAAGCCCATAACACATCTTCGACAGCCTTTATCGGTATTGTTGAGAGAGATTCATAGTGCTCAGGTGTCTCAACTATTACTTCATGGGCACCTATACCGTTCATTCTGTCAAAGATTCCTTCCCCCATTTTATTCAAATCCCCATATACCTGGAGGGCAGGAAATTTATTTGGCATAACCCTCAATCTCCATCCTGAGGAATTTGGTTTTGTACTGGGGGATCTGAACGCAAGTATCTCGGCTGGGGTTGTGTATTCATTACCCGGGCAAAATGGGCAGAAACCGCCTTTTTTCCTTTGTGAAGAAGGAGAAATAAAATCTGTTGGCCTTTTACCTCTTTCTACAGAGATGATTACCCAGCGGCCAGTTATAGGATCACGTCTGAGTTCAGACAAATATCCTCCTTTGTAGCTTATAGCATAAAACAAAGAGCTAAGGGCCCTTCGCTCTATGCCTGACGCTTTATTGTGATTTTTGGACTATTATATCACAACAAGTAAGTCATGCTGAACTTGATTCAGCATCTAAAACAACAAGGCGGAGATCCTGAAACGAGTTCAGGATGACAACATGAGGTACTTCAAGAGCTAATACGATATAATAATAACTCATGAAACCTACATTCTTTCACAGACTTATAAATGGCCCCTTTGAAGACCCCTCTCTTTTTATCAGGATAATAAGGGAAAGAAGGGCACTTTTATTTGATATAGGTAGCATAGATAAACTTAAACCGGGAGATTTACAAAAAATAACGGATGTTTTTGTAACACATACTCATATAGACCATTTTATAGGATTTGATACACTTCTCAGGGCACTTCTCAGAAGGGAAGAGCCTTTGAGGGTATATGGACCTTCAAACATAACAGACTGCATAGCGGGCAAGTTAAAGGGTTATACATGGAACCTTATTAAGGAATATCCTCTAAAGATAAAGGTCTTTTGCATAAAGGGAGACAAAATAATTACATCGAGCTTCCATGCTGAAAGCTGTTTTGAAAGAATAGAAAATGGCACATGCGATTTCAATGACACTATCTTAAAGGAGCCCCTGTTCAATGTAAAGGCTATCCAGTTGGACCACCGCGTGCCATGTCTTTCCTTTTCTCTCGAGGAGGAATTTCACATAAACATAAACAAGGCTACATTGGAAGAGAGGGGTTTCCCCGTTGGGCCATGGCTTTCAGAATTGAAAAATGCAATCAGGGAACATAAATCAGTAAATACAGAGTTCATAATATCCAATAAAAGGTATAAACTGGGAGAACTGAGAGATATTGCAAGGATAACAAAAGGTCAAAAGGTCTCTTATGTTGTTGATGCATCTCTAAATGACGAAAATATTAAAAAGATTATTAAGCATGTGCATGATTCCGATACACTCTATTGTGAAGCCTATTTCCTCGAAAAAGACAGGGATAGGGCATTAGAGAGGTCTCATCTTACAGCAAAGACTGCAGGGAGGATTGCAAGGGAAGCAAGGGTTAGAAATCTTGTAGTTATGCACTTTTCACCAAAATACAGAAAGCAGTTAGAGACACCGGAAGATGAGGCGATGAGGGAGTTCAGAGGGCATTGACCTCAATGCAAAGGTCTATTAAACTTACGCTGTGGAACCATTAATTTCAGGTCACTTAAAGAATTATCTCTTTTCTAACATCCTTCTTGATCTGCAAAGGAGTGAAAAGACCGGGATACTGGAGTTAAAAAATGACCCCATCTGTAAAAAGATATATATAAAAAATGGGGACATGATTTTTGCTGTGTCAAATCAAGAAGAAGACCACTTAGGAGAGATTCTCTTAAAGGCTAAGAAGATAAGCCTTGACCAGTTTTACCAATCGATTGATGGAGCGAAAAAGAGAGGAAACCTTCAGGGTACTATTCTCGTCGAGCTTGGCTATCTCAAACCCAAAGACCTCATCTGGGCAGTAACGCACCAGGTTGAAGAGATTATAATGAGCCTCTTTAGATGCGAAGATAGTGAATTTGAATTCATAGAAGGTCCCTTGCCTTCTGAGGAGGTCATAACCCTGAAACTCAGTACGGCAAATATCATTTATCGAGGAATAAAGAGAATCAACAATTTTACCTTTATTAAAAAGGTCTGCCCGCCTATGGATGCAATACTTTACTACTCTGCTGACCCCATAGATTTATTTCAGGATATTAAACTTGATGAAAGAGATAGAGACATCTTTTCCCTTATAGACGGCAAACGCAGGATGCAGGATATACTTTCTGCATCACCTCTTGATAATTTTCAGACAATTAAGATTCTTTATGCCCTGGTGAGTACGAGGATAATCGAGATTAAAGAAAAGGCCCAAACAACAGAAGACAGAATTGGCGAAGAGATACTTAAAGAACCTGATGGAGACTTAGACTCGGCCTTTGTAGAAAAAGTCGATAAGCTCTATAACACGCTTCCATCTACAGATTACCATGCCCTCCTTGGTATTACAAAATGGTCTCCATTAGATGAAATTAAGAGATCATACTTTAAAAAAGCCAAAGAATTTCACCCTGACAGACACTTCAACATAACCTCGGAGACCCTGAAGAACAAATTAAATGCCATCTTTTCACATCTAACGAAAGCATACAAAACCCTATCCGACCCCAAGGCGAGGAGTGACTATGAACAGAGTTCATCTTTCAAGGCAGCAGCTTCGAAGGAACGCCCTTCTGAAATGGCGAGATATAAATTCGAGGAAGGTAAAAAGGCCCTCAGGAAAAAATTATATGCTGAGGCAGCAGAGTTATTCGGACAGGCTACTTATCTCGATAGCTCAGTAGCAGATTATTACTTCTCCTTTGGTGTAGCATTGATGAAGGGGAAAAAATTGCGTGAGGCAGAGGAGGCTATAAACAGGGCCCTCAAGCTTAACCCTTCGAATGCTAACTATACAGCTGAGCTTGGCCATATCTATTTAGAGCTTGGTTTTAATGCAAGGGCAAAAACTACCCTTGAGAAGGCCATGAAACTTGATCCCTCAAATGAAAGGGTAGCCGAGGGTTTAAGGAAGATACCAAATCATTTCTGATTGCTGAAGGAAACAGATCTGAAGTGCCGAAATGTTAAAGTCTTTAGTAATTTTGACTTTTCAGTGCCTCAAATCCTTCAGAGCTAACTTGACAAGATTTAAAAATGAAATGCATAATTTATAAATTTAATTTGTTTTAATTAAAATATTATGGATATAGTATGAAAATCAAAGTTATAGGCTGTTCAGGATCAGAATTCCCAGGACATAATAGTCCTGCCTTTCTGCTGAATGACGAAATCTTATTTGACGCAGGAAGTCTTACCAATGTCCTCAATGAGAAGGCACAATTAAAAATAAAAAATATATTTATTACCCATGCGCATCTCGATCATATAAGAAGCATTCCCTTCCTTGCAGACAATATTATCGTAGGAAACTTAGATCATAGAGTTAACATTTTCAGTATTCCTCCTGTGTTAAAGACAATGAAAAAGCATCTCTTTAATAGTTACATCTGGCCTGATTTTACCATCATTCCTCACCCTGAATATGCTATTTTGAATCTCATAGAACTGAAACTCGGTAAATCAATAGAATTAAATAATTATTCTATAACCCCTTACAAGGTTAATCATACTGTTCCGGCAGTGGGATATCTTGTTGAAGATAAAAAGAGGGGATGTCATTTTTTTTATAGTGGTGATACAGGACCGACGCCTAAAACATGGAAGAAGATAGGCGATAAAAAGATTTGCTGCCTGATCATTGATGTTTCCTTCCCTGATAGCTTGGAAGATATGGCAATAAAGTCAGGGCATTTGACTCCCCGTCTGTTAAAAGAAGAAATCAAGAAGATGCATCATATGCCTGAACACATATGTATTACTCATCGAAAGCCGCAATTTTTAAAGGCCATTAAGGCAGACCTCGACAGACTTAAAATAAAAAATCTCAGAGTTCTACAGGATGGGGATATAATTAGATAAAAAGTTAACCCGGAAAATGCATTATTTAGGTTAATGTGTAGCGCAACTCAGACAGGGGTCGAATATCCTCACACAACGACCAATGAGACGCTCCCCTTCACTGGAGATATTTTCTCCCTCGAGATATCTTTCGGATAAATCCCTGAGAAGCAGGTTGATAAGGGCATTATTGAATTGAGTTGCAACCAGAAGTCTCATACGTTCAATACAACCCTGATTAATGAGATAGCTGTGCAAAAGTATTCCGCGGGGAGCTTCAAGAACCCCGATGCCCTGACCACTTCCTTCGAAATCTACCTCAGCATTTAACTGAGAAAGGTCAATCTCCTCCAAGAGGCTTAAGATCCTCCTGGCAGCCCAGAAGATTTCTAATAAGCGGCACGCATCATAGCTTTCAAGGGACAATGAGGAACGATCCCGCAAATGTTGAGTTAACTCAAAGTTATTTAACTCAGGCTCACCTAATGGGCCTTTTTTAAGGAAACTGCGAGATAAGGGGCCAACAAGCATGATACCAGACGGGAATCCGAATTTGGTCAGGTGAGGAAATTTTGCAAAGGTCCATTCAGTTCTTATTTCGGAAATGTTATCTTCAAACTCTTCGTTGTTGAAATAGGATATAAGCTCACTGGTTCGGTCGTAAACACAAAAAACACCTTGACCAGGACTTCCATCATAAGCCACAAAGTTGATTTGCTGGTCAAGAGGGAAGGCAATTCTTTTTTGAGATATATGGATACTTCCAACCTTGTCAATAAGCCTTGATGTCTTTTCCTTCGCTTCTTCGGCAATCCTCTTCACTTCTTTGAGGTCAGCACTTGTAGGTTGAATAAGGAAGCGCCCTACTCCCATGGCTACAGGATGCGATGCGCGTTTGCCCAGCAACTGGACAATGCGTAGCCCGGCTTGGCGTAAGGCGAATGCCTCTTTAGTTATTTCAGGGTTGCTTTTCATAAGCTCGAAGATACCCCCTGATGCACCTACGAAGTCAGGCATGGTTAAAAAGAAATAACTTAAAGCGTGACTATTAATCCACTCGCCTAACACTATGATCTCACGCAGTGCTTGTAATGAACGGGGGGTATGAACTGCTAAAGCATCTTCTATGGCCATGATGCTGGCTACTTGATGAGAATTAGAGCACAAGCCACAAATCCGTGAGACCATATGAGGCACGTATTCAACACGGCGGCCTCGCATAAATCTTTCGAAACCTCTAAACTCATGTACCAAAAAGCGAGCTGATTTAATACGACTATCCTCTATTTCAATATGGACGTTTGCATTGCCCTCGATACGTGTGGCCTTCTGGAAGAGAATTTTTTTACTCATCTGATTCTTGATCTATCTGATACAAAGTTTTGTCTGAAGTTTATTGAACTATTTGCCTTTTTCCGAGCAATTTTCAGAAGAGGCTTGACATTTTCTTCAATCTGTCGGGTGCGAATAACCAAGGATTTGAGTATAATCTCCTCGAAACTACTACCTTCATCTAATCTTTTTAAAGTAGACTCTGAAGGCCCACGGCATCCCCAGCAGGGAAGTCCGGCCTGCGGACAAACTGCACCGCATCCACCTTTGGTTACGAAGCCCATGCAGAGTGCCCCCAGGGAAACAAAGCAATGATCAGATTTCCACTCCGGCCTTGGGAATGCCCAGATGGATTCCACGAAAAGGGTTTTTAAAGGTTTGCGGTTACACTCGGAACAGACGATTGGGCGGGGCTTTATGGTCTGTCCCTCTCCTCTTAATTCATTGACAAGCTGACTCAAAATGCTGATTTTGGGCGGGCAACCCGGGAGATAATAATCCACTTTGACAAAATCATTTAGCTTGCCCACCTGGCGAAGCATCCTTAATTCATTTTCTTGATATGCGGTTTTACCTACACCCCGAGCACCAGAAAGGTAATAAGAAAATGGGTCTTGAGTCTGACCATATGACTCTTCGATTAATTCTTCAAGATCGTATTGATTGGCAAGGGCTGGAATACCACCAAAAGTTGCACATGTTCCCCAGGCAACGAGGTAACGGCTTTTATTTCTGGCTTCTAAAAGCTTCTCCTCATCTTCTTTCACCCGCACAGCTCCGTCCACAATTGCAACCTCAACGTCACCAATCTCGCGCTCATCTATCAGCATAGGGCAATAAGAGATATGTACTTTTTCAAGAAGCCTGAGTAAATCTTCCTGATCTTCTAATAACACTGCTGGGCAACCTCCACAGGTAGACAGAGAAATGATAGCAGTCCTGATAGGACCCTTCTTATGAAGGGAAGGCGGAATGTTGCAGAGTACCTTGCTTGAGGATTTTTCAGGTGCTTCCATAAACGATAACATCCCGCGAAGCCGCATAATCAACACCTGGAGGATATAAAGGGCAAGTTCGGGTTCTGCCTTCATCTTTTCAAAGAACTCGTCCCGTTTAATAGGCAAAAGCTGGGTACGTTTGGCAACTGATGCGGTAGCTACGCGCGGCTGATCAGCTATAATTGCCAGCTCTCCAAAAAATTCCCCTGGACATAAACGTGCCAGTAAATATCTGTCTTTCTCTGATTCTTGGCTTATCTCTACTTCTCCTTCCAGGATTATATACATAGCATCTCCGTGATCTTCCTGATGGAAAACTGTATCCCCTGGCTCGAACCATATACATTCTTTTTGGTCTTTGGAAAAGTGCAGAGCCTGTGGTTGAAGCTGCTTCTGCATTGTAATGTCCTCGATTTCTTGAGGCATCTGAGATTCTTTAAAAGATAAGGTATCCTTTTCTCCTTTTGAAACGACATCAGGTTGGGATTCAATAGGGCATTGCCCCCGACTAATCTCCAGGAGAGAAAGCAGAGTCTCATCTCCCTGAACCATTGAACGTAATAAGTTGTTAGTCTTTTCTATCCTCTGACTCAGGCCCTTGAGCAGGTGTAAAACTACTCCGGGATCATACCGAGTACGTTCCAGTAACGAAGCACGAGTAAGGGGTAGAAGTCGACTACGGCGGATAGCGGTTACCGTTGCAGAGCGGGGATGCTTATCAATGAGGGCCATCTCTCCAAAAAAATCGCCTTTCCCAAGGAATGCCAACACACATTTCTGGTCATCTCGAAGTTGGCTTACCTCAAACGCACCGGACTGGATAATATACATATTATCACCTGGGTCGCCTTGATGAAATACAACCTCGCCCTTCTCATAAATAGTGCCAAAAAGCTCTTCACCCATGCCCATAAAAACTGATCTCTCTCCCATTCATACCATGATTTTCTTTATGAAGCAAAGATCTGAAAATATCATTAGCCCAGATTATTTATAAAAATTGTTACAAATCCAGCAAAAGATTGGAGATATAGTATTCTCGCTCATTCTCGTCTCGACATTCTGTCGAGCCTCCGAGGTAAATTCTTTCCTTGAAAGAATTTAAATCCGCTCGAACACTATATCCCCAATCAAATTTGTGAATAATCTGGGTTAGGGTAATATGGATTATTACAGGTCCCCCCGATTAAAAACATTATCCCCTTAAAAATAACTTAACACAGTTTATTATGAAAATCAAAGGAAATCAAAGCAACGCTTAGGCTATCTTTAATAATGTTTACGTTGACTTAATTAGGCATATATTTCATAATTTAAAAAAGTTTTCTGTTGCTACGCCATTAATGGAAGCCTTTAAGATTCAGTATATTTTCCGTCTCCCAAATGATAGGCGGGAGGTCATTGATTTGTATTTAGATGCCCAAACCCTTGACCTCATTGGAGATATACCGGAAGAATTACCCAAATGGACGAATCTTGATTTTCATCAATGCCCTAATTGCCAACTCACTATTCAGACTCGCCCAAATTGTCCCGTTGCTTCTCATTTAGTGAATATTATGAGAATTTGCAAAGGCTTACTATCCTATGACCAGATCCAGGTCGACATTATCACGCCCGAACGTATAGTCTACAGGGAAACAACAGCCCAAAAGGGTTTCAGCTCATTGATGGGTCTTATAATGGCAACGAGCGGTTGTCCACATTTAAGCTACCTAAAACCTATGGCACGTTTCCATCTCCCCTTTGCAAGCGCTGAAGAGACCGTATACAGGGCTACCTCGATGTACTTATTGGCACAGTATTTCCTGCAAAGGCAGGGAGAGATAGCGGACCTGGAATTAAATGGGCTGGCGAAAATCTATCATGATATCCAGCGTATTAATGAAGCCATGGCCGGACGTTTACGAGCAATCAGTGACAAGGACTCAGCGTTAAACGCCTTGACTCTGTTAGATATTTTCGCCAAGACTTTGCCATTTGCCATAGAGGATTCCCTTGAAGAGGTACGCCACCTGTTCAAACCATATCTAAAACAACAAAGTAAAAATACTTAAGGATAAAGGGGATTGAGTCACATATGAAAACAAAGGAAGAATTTAAAAAGTTGATGGATGAAATATTTGATGTAGTTTTTAAAGAGAGTGCAAAATCAAGAAGCTCCAAATTTGAGATTCCCCTCATAACAAAAAACGTATTGCATATGTTCATGAATCTTAACCAGCAAATTGAAGAACAAAGGGAACATGTAAATAGATTTGAAGAACAGGCAAAAAGATTAGAAGAAAAAATTAAGCTTTTGATAAAGGAATTAAAAACTTTGGGATATATAAATATAAAAGAAAGAAGAAAGCCACTAAAGAGAACCATCCTTACTCAAGATGCATTCATTAATCTTCTAAAGAATAAAGGCGTTATAACCAAAAAGGAATTGCTTGAGGAGATAGAGAGACTGAGAAAAAAAAGCTTTTAGATTAAAGGAAATTATCAGATTTTTCTCATTCGTGTTTTTCTTATGCCATAATTGAAATATATCACGAGTCCTATGGTAAGCCATGCGAAAAGCCTTATCCACGTATCTCTGGGTAGACCTGACATAAGATAGAGACATGTAAGCATACCGAGGATGGGAGTTGCTGCACCTCCTGGAGCTATGAACACCCTTTTGGCCTCAGGCTGGGTATATCTAAGGACTAGGACACCGCAACAGACAATTACAAAGGCAAGGAGCGTACCGATGCTGACTAACTCTCCTACAATGCCTATTGGGAGAAGGGCAGCGGCTATTGCAGTAAAAGAACCTGTAATAATCGTCGTGATATAGGGGGTTTTGAATTTCGGATGAATCTTTGATGCAAATGGCGGCAAGAGGCCGTCTCTTCCCATCGAGTAAAATATCCTGGTCTGGCCGAGTATTAAGACAAGTATCACAGATGTCAAGCCAGCTATCGCTCCTACTTTCAGAAGAGGAGAGAAGACAAGCAATTTCATGGCATCCAGGGCCACTGCAAAAGGAGCAGGACTGTTCAATTGTTGATATGGTACAACTCCTGTCAGGACTAGTGAAACAGCAACATAAAGCACTGTGCAGATAAAGAGACTGCCAAGGATGCCAACAGGCATATCTTTCTGCGGGTTTTTTGCCTCTTGGGCAAGAGTAGAAACAGCATCAAATCCTATATAAGCAAAAAATATGACGCCTGCAGCCCTTAAAACTCCGCTAAACCCGAAGATACCGAAGACGCCCTTGTTTGGAGGTATGAAAGGATGCCACAATTCAGGCTTTACAAAGAAAGCACCTGCCCCGATGAATACAAGAATTATTACTACTTTCAAAAATACGATGAGCGAATTAAAAACAGCAGATTCCCTGATCCCGATCGCAATTATTGAGGTAACGAAAATTACTATGACGACAGCAGGGAGGTTGAAGAATGCACCTGTAGCGATCCAGGTGTACCTTTCAACATTATACGTAACAGGGGGGGAAATAAGGGTTTCGGGGAGAAAAATGCCCAGATCTTTAAGAAAGCTGACAAAGTAGCCCGACCATCCAATTGCAACTGTTGTCGCTCCGACTGTGTATTCAAGGATAAGGTCCCATCCGATGATCCATGCAACAAATTGGCCCAGAGTTGCATAGGCATAAGTGTAAGCACTTCCCGCAATCGGGATCATAGAGGCAAACTCTGCATAGCAAAGTCCAGCAAAGACACATGCCACGCCTGAAATAATAAAGGAAAGCATGATCGCAGGCCCTGCCATCTCTGCAGCTGCATGGCCGGTGAGTACAAAAATTCCCGCACCTATAATAACACCTATGCCAAAGAGTACAAGGTCAATAGGCCCAAGTGATCTTTTCAGGCTCTGCGTCTCCTCAGAAGCCTCTGTGATCAGCTCAGTGACGGTCTTTTTTAAAAAAAGCCTTTTCATCATCTCTGCCTTGCATTCAGTC
>CAZXCW010000007.1:0-32876 GCA_964639385.1 uncultured Nitrospiraceae bacterium | reverse complement strand
TTCTGGAAAACCTCGAGGGTTCTGACAAAGGGAACCATAACCCATATATTGGTGAGTCCCATTTTCTCTCTTGCCTGCCTGATCGCTTTCAGCTCAAGCCTGAAGATGTCATCTTCCTTTGTGTATCTGTACTCTCCCCGATAACCAATCATCGGGTTAGTGCCCACATGCTCCCTCTCATACTTTTCACCACCAGGCAATTCGAGAAATTCATCAGGCTTAAAATCAAGAAATCTATAAACTACTGGTCGTGGGAAAAATGCTTCTGCAACTTGTCCCACACCGCTTGAAAACTTATCGATCATAACCTGCTCGCCGCCCTCTTCTAAGAGGAGCCTCGGGTGTTTTCCGATACCAAGCATCAAGTGTTCAGCTCTCAAAAGGCCAACACCATCAGCATTTGTCTCCTGAGCCACTTTTTTGGCGATCTCAGGGATAGAAAGATTCACATACACTTTAGTGGCTGTTATTGCCTGTGCTGACAGATCTAAAGGTACTACTGCAGTTTTAACTTCCTCTCGTTCAGCGCCGACACCCTTGAATATGAGACCGCGCTGTCCATCAACTGTCACCATCTCACTATCTTTAAGGACGCTTGTGGCATTCTCTGTTCCAACGACACAGGGAACACTGAGTTCCCGGCTTACTATAGCGGCATGGCATGTCTTTCCACCCAGATTTGTTACAACTGCTGCGGCAATCTTCATTGCTGGTACCCAATCCGGAGTGGTCATCTCTGTTACTAAAATATCGCCCTTTTGAAAACTCGATATATCTTTAATAGTTAAGACAACTCTAACTTTTCCTGAAGCCTGCCCGGGACTTACACCGATTCCTTTGACAAGTATATCTTTTTCCATGATTTCTCTTGTATCTTTAGCTTTCACTTCTTTTCCAGCGCCGTGGACTGTTTCGGGTCTTACCTGGAGAATAAAGAGTTCTCCACTGTCATCTATAGCCCACTCGATGTCCTGCGGGCCACCATAGTGAGTTTCTATCTTCACGCCATACTGTGCAAGGCGGACAATTTGGTCGTTATTGAGTGGTGGTATGTCCCACGCTTCTTTCGGCACCACATCCCATTTTGTGCCACCTTTCTTATCGGATACAATTTGCCTCTCCTTCTTTACTATTCGTTTTTCGATAATCTTAAAAGTATCTTTGCCCACGACGTATTCATCCGGAGTTACCTGACCGCTGACTATTGCTTCACCTAAGCCCCATGAGGCGTTAATGACCACTCTGTCCTTTGCCCCGCTGACCGGTTCAAGGGTAAACATAACCCCTGATGCTTTTGAAAAAAGCAATTGTTGCACCGCTACACTGATGAGTACATCGCCATGTGAAAATCCTTTTTCTGTACGGTAAGTAATGACTCTCGGAGTAAACAAAGAGCTCCAGCATTTCTTTATGCTGCTCAAAAGGTTTTCCTGAGTGATGTTCAAGAAGGTATCCTGCAGGCCGGCGAAACTCGCACCAGGTAAATCCTCGGCCGTTGCCGATGACCTCACGGCAACAGGCATATTCTTCTTACCGACATTCTCACACAATTTCTGATATGCTTCTAAGATCGCTTTTTCGATCTTATCTGGCATTGACAGGCCCTCAATGTAATTTCTTATTTTCTTTGAGGTATCTTGCAGGGATTCCATATCAGTTATATTCATATCTGAAAGGAGAGATTCAATTTTCTTATCTGCCTCATTTTCTTTGAGGAATACCTGATATGCATATGCCGAAACAGCAAAACCATCAGGGACTGGAATACCAATTCGACCTGCTACTTCACCAAGATTGGCACATTTTCCCCCTACAAGCGGAATGTCTTCCTTGCGCAGGTCCCTAAACCATATAACAAAATCGCGCTCCTTCATAGAAATTAGCTCCTTTCTTAATTATCTGGACATAGTAATGTTTTCAACCAAAGCCGGGTATATCTACTTCAAACATAATTACTTCCTATTGTTACCAATGCAAGTCTCGTCTAAATACTGCTCTAGGACCTAATTCTTCCTCAATCCTGAGTAATTGGTTATATTTGGCTAATCGCTCTGACCTTGCAGGAGCGCCGGTCTTAAGCTGTCCAGCATTTGTAGCAACCGTGATATCAGCTAAAAAAGAATCTTCTGTTTCACCAGAACGATGAGAAAATACACAGGTATAACTGGCTTTTTTAGCTATCTTTATAGTTTCCAATGTCTCAGTTAGCGTTCCGATTTGGTTAAGTTTAATAAGCACAGAATTGGCAATGCCTTTCTTAATGCCTTGAGCTAATATCCTGGGATTGGTGACAAAGATATCGTCTCCTGTAAGTTGTATTTTCTTTCCTAATTCTTTCGTAAGAATTTGCCAGCCTTTCCAATCATCCTCTGCAAGCCCATCTTCAATAGAGACGACGGGATATTTCGAAATTAATTTGTCATAATACTTGACCATTTCTTCTGAGTATAATCTCTTATTATCAGCCTTTAAAACATACCTGCCATCTTGGTAAAACTCACTTGCAGCTGGGTCTAAAACTATAGATATATCCTTACCTACTTTATATCCTGCTTTTTCAATGGCAGTAATGATAATTTGTATTGCCTCCTCGTTAGAAGAGAGGTTTGGAGCAAATCCTCCCTCATCTCCAACAGAGGTACTCAGTCCCTTTAATTTTAAAACAGCTTTTAAATTATGGTATGTTTCAGCACCCATTCTGAGTGCCTCTTTAAAAGATTTCGCCCCGATGGGTGCGATCATAAACTCCTGAATATCAACATTATTATCGGCGTGTTTTCCTCCGTTAAGGATATTGAAGAATGGAATCGGTAGTCGCCTTGCTTCTTCACCACCAAGATATTTAAAAATAGATAGCCCCTCATCCTGCGCCGCTGCTTTTGCTACAGCAATAGAAACCCCTAAAATCGCATTAGCTCCCAGTTTTGCCTTGTTGTTAGTTCCATCAAGTTTAATCAGAAGACGATCTATCTCCTTTTGTTTCCTGGGATTTTTGCCTATAAGCTCAGGGGCGATTATTTCATTCACATTAGCTACTGCTTTTAAAACACCTTTGCCTAAATAACGTGTTTTGTCATTATCCCTTAATTCTGCTGCTTCTTTGCTGCCTGTCGATGCACCGGAAGGAATAGCAGCCCTACCTAATATACCGTTATCGAGAACTACATCAACCTCAACTGAGGGATTACCCCTCGAATCCAAAATCTCCCTTGCTTTTATTTTGCTAATTTTTGACATAATACTTTCTCCTCTTCAACCATCTGTGTTTCAAAAATCATTATATTAATTTGTTATCATTACCAAAATGATAATATTTCTGTCACCGATTTTTTAATCATTTATTTTATATCTCTCAGGATACCCTCCACCTCAGTAATAAATTCAATGATGAGGTCCAGTTCCGGGTCAAGAACGCTAACAAGACCTACTGGAATGTCACCGTATCCTTTTAGTTTCTTTGCTTTAGTGTCTTCAAGCATCTCCCAACAGTGAGGTAGCTTAGCAAAGGCTTCTCTGTTTGCATATTTGGATTCTTTTTCGAGATTAAATTTCTCAGCTACATTTCTTATCCTTCCATATGCTTTGGACATCAAAAGTAATACCTTTTCTTTTGCAGTTGGTGGAATGTTATTTCTGAATGTATAGAGAACACCACTGTGATCATTTACATTGAGGATTTTTTCAATATCTCTCAGGCTCTTTTCTACTATTGAAAGGGTTACCTTTAAACTTCTTCTCTGGTATTCATTAAGCATAATGCATCTTTAACCCTAAATCGTCTATCAAGATTCAGGTTCAGGTTGTTGATAGATGATTTGATTATATTGATAGCCCTTTCTGGAAGACTCCTTCCCATTAGATTTAGCAGCGAGAAAGCTACCTCAAACTTTACCAGTTCCTGCTCATCATCAAGTAAGCTAAGTAGCCATGGTATGACATTTTTATCTCCAATGATTCCAAGCAGTTTTATGGCTTCTGCTCTTCTTTCAATGCTTGGAAGTATTTCAACATCTTCTCTTAATTTCTTTAATTCGGTAGTTTTGACAAGCTCCTCTACTGCATCTTTGCCAAATTTAAGTAAAGCCTCGTATATCCTTGTCCGTTTAAAACTATCTTCAAGGAGTTCTGCAAGAATAGGAATTGCTCTTTGCTCTCCAAACTCAGCTAACGCCTCGGCAGCACCGACAAGGTGATATTTCTCAAGAGCTATAAGTAATGGCTCCACAGCTTTTCTATCTCCAAGCTTTTGAAGGGCATGGCAAATACAGTCCTTTACTGCCTCCTCTGTAAGTGCCTTGACAGGGTCAGAAACATCAAGGGGTTTTAGTAAAGCAGTTACAAGCCCACCAATGGCATCTTCTCCTCCTATTATTGCAAGCGTTTCCGCTGCAAGACAGCGGGGTTCATGCTCATTTGTAGGACCAGAGAGGAGAAAAGAGATTATAGGATTAACAGCAGCATCACCCAGGGAGATAAGCTCTAACTGGATCTTATAGCACCATACGGGGTGGCTAAGCCCATACACAATATCCCTTGCCCTTGCTTCTTTATCCATCTTCACATTACCTCTTATTCTTTACCATAAATAAAACTATTCCACCGATCAACGTTAATAAGCCGGCATAAACAAACCCTGCTTCTGGTGAGACCTTCGTCCATAAAAGCCCTACTGCAAAGCTTGATATAAAATCTCCTACTCCATTAATCATTGACATGACACCATATCCGGTTCCTCTAAGGTGCTCAGGCAAGAGGTCACCTGCCAATGCCCTCTCCATAGAATCAACGAGCGCTATATAAATACCAGCGAGGCAAAATAATATCACCATAGCCCAGAGCTTGGGGAGCTCGAGGATAAATCCCAGACACATTAACGCAAATAAGAAATAACCGAGACCAAGCATTGTTCGTTTACCAAACTTCTCACTTAATATCCCTGCTGGATACGCAAACCCTGCGTAGAGTATGTTATGAAGTGTATAAAGTCCAACTGCTGTGCTTATTGCTGCTACCTTTCCATAAACTGGAGTAAGTATCTCTGTTGCCCTCAGGATTAAGAGCGTATGGGCAAAGTTTCCAAGTCCAAAGATGCCGACGCTAAAAATAAAGAGCTTGAAATTCAGGGGAAGCTCTTTCATGCTTTTCCAAAATTTTATCTTTCCGTCAGGCTTCTTTTTCTTCTCTTTAACTAAAAAAACAAAACATGCTACCGAAAGGAAACCCGGTATAAAAGAAATAAGAAATATCTGACGGTAACTTAAAATCCCGATTAGAGCAAACGCTATGGCAGGGCCGATAATGGCACCGAGTGTGTCCATGGCAGTGTGAAATCCAAACGCTCTTCCATAGTACGCAGGCTCCAGAAGATCCACCATCATTGCATCCCTCACAGGGCCCCTGGCGCCTCTACCCATCCACGCAAAGACCCTTATGAATAAGACCTGATACCAGTTCGTTGTAAAGGCAAACAGACCTTTAAATGCTGTAATTACATAGCCTGTGGTAGCTATAGGCTTTCTCTTTCCAATTCTATCGCTGTAATAGCCCATCCACAGCTTGACAAAGCTCGATGATGCGTCTGCTATCCCCTCAATAAGTCCAAGAGTTGCTGCAGTGCCTCCTATCGTAGCAAGAAACACCGGCAGGATTGCAGTGGTCATTTCGTGTCCCATATCGCTGAAGAGGCTCGTTAGGCCAATCCCGAGAATACTTTTTGTTAGCCAGCTATTTTTCTTCACTTATACATTCTCGCTTCTAAAAGTTCCTTCGCTTTGTTTCTCACGATGTTCTCTATAGAATTAAGGGCTTTTACGATTACATCCACTGCATCTGGTATTCCTATCTAACTAAGAGAGTCAAGTATTACAATCTTGAGAAATGGATTATCCGTGTGCTCAAAAAGGACTGTAAGTGGCTTAACGGCCTTAATACTTTCGAGTTTTCCCAGAATCCATACAGCCCTCTGAACTGTCTCACGTTCCGGATGCTTGAGTGCATTTATCAGTTTCTCCTCAAAGCTTTTCCTTTCATGCTCTGTTACATCAGACCCACAATAAGGACATCTTTTGTCCTCCTGATTTATTTCTTTCCAACATACAGGGCAGAAGAAGACCATTTTTTAAACACCTATTGAGTTATAAAGTATTACTCATCTAAGAGCATCTCAATTTCATGTATCAAGCCATTTATCTTCTCCATCTCATCTTCGTATATGCCACTTAGCGAAGACGCCCTATCTTTAAGTTCTTCAAGCATTGCCTTTATCCATTTATTTGTTTCATCTTTTTCTTCTTTTGACACTACAGTATCCTCTATCATCTTCAACGCAGTTCCTTTTATAATCTCATCCATTTTTTTGAGCAGTGAGAGTATTTTCTCCTGTAAATCTTTTCCGAACGGGATAACGTGGCCAACTCCTATCGGAGGGATGCCGAATCGCATAAGTTCATACAATTCTTCGTACATCAAGCCGACAAGCAAATGCAAAAGATAGAGTGAGTACTTCTCATTTACTGTTGCTGTCATACACCTGCTCCTTCATCTTTTCAATCCATCTCTGCATTCCATTCCTCTGGGCCCTTGCCCCAACAAGGTTTAGCGTCAGTATCTTATTCTCACGCGTCAGCTCATAGAGTCTGTAATTTATGCCAGCAAGCTTACTGTCAATATCACGATACTTGAAAACCAGTTCTCTCAACCTCGTCTGAAGGGATGAATTTTCCTTTTCGAGCCTCTGAATGAGTGCATCTTTACTGCGTATAGACGCCTCAAGCTCCTTTATCCGTTTCTTGATGAAGTGAGTATCCTTCAATCTTCTCAATATTTTTATGTATTCTCCGTACCTCAATCAAAGTCTCTTTTTCATAGACTAAAATCTTCACCAAGGAATACTTCCTTTGCCAATTCATGGCTGACAATATCCTCGGGATTGCCTAAGGCAATAACTTTCCCTTTATGGATGACATAAGCCCTGTCCACTATAGAGAGGGCATCACGCACATTATGATCTGCAAGCAAAATACCTATTTCCCTGCTTTTTAATCGTACGATTATTCTTTGAAGCTCAGTAATGCTTATAGGATCAATTCCGGCAAACGGCTCATCAAATAGAATAAAAGATGGATTTGTGGCGAGTGTCCTTGTTATCTCAACCCTTCTTCTTTCTCCTCCAGATATAGCAGTTGCCTGTTTCTGGGCAATATGTGAAATATTAAGTTCATCCAAGAGTTCAGGGAGCTTTGAGTCTATTTCATTCTTAGTTGAATGAACTATTTCAAGGATTGCTCTGACATTATCTTCTACGGAAAGTCTCCTGAAAATGGAGGGCTCTTGCGGCAGATAACTTATGCCTTTTCTTCCCCTGATATGCATTGGCAAACGGGTAATGTCTTCACCGTTAAGCATTATAATACCCTTATCAGGCTTGATTAGCCCTGCTATAATAGAAAAGGCTGTTGTTTTGCCCGCCCCATTGGGGCCGAGAAGTCCGATAACTTCTCCTGTGTTTACAGTAATGCTTACTTCGTCTACGACTTTGTTACGACGGTATTTTTTTACAAGGTTTATGGCTTCTATTTTCCCCACATGCCTTTTCTTCCAACCAATTTCTCCACAGCCCTCCACCAAGAGGTTTTTTCATTTTTATTTTGTTCAGACCTGTTGTTTCTCTTCCCCAGGAAGCTTTTTAATTCTACCAGTAATTGTTCATTATGAAGTTTCTGGATATTAGAAAAGTATTCAGCAATCTCACCATCGAAATGCTTTATGATTGACCTGAAATGTGGCTGACAAAGCTTCCTCCCTGATTGATCTGTATTTTCAGGAGCTATAACAGTTATATTCTTCACGAATTCATCTATGAACTCAGCCTCTTTTCCCTTTAAATACTCACATATCAAACAACTGTCAGAAGGATATCTATCATTTTCGATTAACATTATTCCCATGGATGCGACAGCCTCAGGAGTGGTTAATGAAGCAATCTTCCAGAAGTGGTAATTGCAGAAACCCTTTTTTATAAAATTTGATTTAGTATAATCATCCTTGATTACTTGATATTGAATTCTGCTCATGTAATCAAATTCGGCATTATCCAGGCACTCACAGATACAGCATCTGTGAGGTATTGATAAAATCTCTCTTATAACTGCATCCTCATCCACTCAAAATATCTCACATTTTTTTAAATTTTTATTTCTTTAACTCTCTCTATTTGGAGATCAAGCATAACCAATCCCAGATTTATACGTCCATCAATGCAATATTCTGGCATTAGGGCTTTGGTAAGAACTTCTTTAGTCAATCCTGCATTACCTTTTGTAATGCTGTATACCTCTGCAAATAAATTCTCGTTTACCTTGAAAGAGTCTCCTGGAATAAGCTTCATCAATGAAAATGTGTCATTTTTGAATTTGTTCCTTAAGGCGATTAATTACTCCTTTTAAAAGTGGTGAGAAGACCATTACCACGAGAATCCGAAGCAGATTGAAAACAATTTTATGAATCATCATTGCACCTCCTCCACGGCTGGTGTATTAGCACAAAAATAGTGTGGTACAAATAAAGGCTTTCACTAAGAAGAAGGCATCTCATACAGCATAGTGAGTATCCATTTAAACAGGTTTTGTGTGATAATTTTGGATGAAAATATGGTTGCTGGAGAAGAAAAGCGTAATGTTTCTTTAATGCATTGGCAGGATAATAATTTTTGTCCACCGTTTCTCCTTTCTGCCATTCATTGATTGTAATTTTCCCCCGCCCTATAGGACGGCATATCATTAAGAATGGCTTCGAGGAGTCATCAGCCCAATTGGGCGATTACGGCGGACTCCATCACCGATATGCAACTTTATCAGAATCGATTTTTAAAAGTCAATTCAAGAACCTATTGAGTTAGGACATCAGATACTGACCCGCTCCGTTATTTTTATAAGCTTATCCTTGATGTCATTCATGTTCTGTTGATTTTCTAATAGAACAGCTTTTCGTTCCTCAACTGCTTTCTCACCTTTTGATTTTTGACTCATTCCTTTTTCTATTGCTGAAGATATTCCCTTAATAGTAGCCTCAATTCTCTCGAACATCTCCCACCTGAAATCTAATTTACTTCTATCAAGCCTCTCTGCAAAATCAAATCTAACCCTTCCACTCTGGGTATCGATCATTTCAAGCAAGTACTCTTTCATCTTCTTGAGAATGATTTTGTCTCCTACGAATTTTGGCAAAGACAGCGTGAATGACTTTGAAAGTACCTCAAGCATCACTGGTTCTTCCTTGAATTTATAGTAAAAGCTTGGTCTTACCGTCCATAACTCTTCAGCCTTGAATGCCTCGAAGGGGATTGCAAAGAGTTCTGAAGAAAATCTAAAAAGGGCATCGACAGTTTCATTTATTTTTGTAATAAATCTACTACATATTGCTTCAAAAGAAGAGGCAAGTTTCCCGTCCTCCTTTGCCCACCAGTTATTACAGGCATTCTTCACTTCATCTATGACGAATGTCTCCATGGAGCTGTGCAAATCTCTGGATGAGAGCAACTTGTTATCCCGGTAAAATGTTTCGAGACCGGCAGACAGAACGGTTGTTGTCTCTTGTTTAAATTCTTCAAGGTCTTCGTCAAGTCCTTTCTTCACAAGCCTATCTACCTCACCGTCAAGAAGGATATCAAAGTCCTGTTTCTCACGCATAACTTCTTTTTTCTTCTTTTCAAATATCTCTATTTTTGCTTTAAGCTCCTCGATTGGTATGGTCAGTGATTTCATCTCAAGTCCGAGTTCGAATAATGCCTGAGATAAAATCCTTAAAAGGGTGTTTGACACCGAAAGAAGAAGCACTTTGCCTTTTTCTTCCATCAGAAAGGTGTTCAGAATGTGTTCGAATTCAGGCAGGAAACTTTTATTGAGGAGATCTAATTTACCATCTAATTTGCCATCGAGGGCAAGTTTTGCTGAAAGCGGAAATATCTTTACTTCATACTGCATGCATTCCTCAATTACTTTTTTTGAGAATGCAATGGACTCCTTCAGGTCTTCATCATTTACATAATCAGCCTTGTTCTGGAGAAAGAATATCTTGTTGGAGTATTCGCGTACATCTTTTAAAAAATCAAGTTCTGCCTTACTTACGGGCTGATCTACAGAAAGGAGAAACAGTGCAGCATCTGATTTTGGCAGATACTGATAGGCAATATCAGTATTATGTTGATAAACTGAGCCAACCCCCGGTGTATCTATCAGCCTAACGCCATCTTTTAGATAAGATGATGGATAGGTAATAACAACTTCATGCACGTCCTTTTGATTCTTTGGATTTCCTTTTTCTGTTACATATTCTGGAAGGTTTTCAGGCTTTATTTCGGTCACCCTGCCATCATTGAAATAGACAGTAATTTTTAGTTCTTCACCATGCTTGAGAATAGTAGCTATCGATGTGAGAGGGACAACTGCTGTAGGCAATATCTCTGCTGCTAAGAGTGCATTGATAAGCGTAGTTTTCCCTCTTTTGAACTGCCCGAGTACAACGAGGTTGAATACATTATTCTGGACTTTCTCTCTCAGCTCTTCGCAGGGACAACCGGGTATGCCTTCGGTAGCAGATACGGAATCAATACAGGTGAGAAGTTCTTCTTTCATATGAGAATATTTATCAAGAACCATTTTCCCCTCCTATCAAATCTTAGGTAGGAGTTATCATATGTCGTAAACTAAAAAACTCCTACGACCCCCACCCTGCCCTCCCCCTCGATGGGGGAGGATAAGGAGGGAGTGGTAGGAGTTATCAATCCCGATTTATCAGGACGGTTAGGCGAACCCCATCGCCATTCATAAAATATCAGAACTCCTTTATATATGTCAAGATTATCCTCCTTATGATTACACAGATTTTGTAATATTAAGATGAATCGTCTCGATTTCAATATATCTGCTATAATTTGAATTGTGTTCTACGAAGAGGTTTTCAGAAAACTTACTGATAGAGAAGTAAAATATGCAGTTGCAGGTGGGGTGGCTCTAGTTCTTCACGGAGTTGTGAGGCTAACAGCAGACCTTGATTTAATTGTAGAGCTTAGCACCATGAGTTTAAAGCTGATGAAAGGTTTAAATGATATAACAGAAAGCTCTAACATTAAACTTGTTTAATAAGAATTTTAATTCATATGGAAAAACTCTCACGGAACCAGGTTATTCAATTAGCTAATAAAACAGGTGATGTCTCGGGATATGACCTTTCTAACCTGAATCTGAGAAGCCTTGACCTGATTGGTGTTCAATTTAAAGAAAGTAATTTGAAAGGCGCTAATTTAAGCAAGTCGAATCTTATAAATATTCGCTGATTGCTGACTGAACGGCTCAACAAGGTCAAAAACTGAGGACACATTATGGATTTTTTATACTACCTTTTTCCAGTATCCGGAGTTAAGACGTACATTTTTATACCACCGTTAGTTGCTCTAATCGTTTCATTCTTTACATCCATGGGTGGTATTTCAGGTGCTTTCCTTTTGTTACCATTCCAGATGAGTGTTCTTAACTTTACCAGTCCATCTGTAAGTGCTACCAACTTCGTCTATAACATTGTAGCAATTCCAAGCGGTGTTTATCGTTACCTCAAGGAAGGCCGCATGGCCTGGCCTCTGACAAATGTCGTTATTATTGGAACGCTGCCAGGCGTATTTATAGGATATTATTTAAGAATTCTCTACTTACCCAATCCAAGGTCTTTCAAGTTTTTTGTAGGATGCGTTCTGCTTTATATAGGCGTCCGCCTTGTCTATGAGATTACGGGTAAGGCATCGGCAGGTAAGTCAAAGATGAAGGCCCTTGAGGAAAAATTCAGGGAACGAACAAAACAGATCAAAGAACAACAAAAGGGAAGGATAGCAGCAGGGTTTCCCCCTGAAGCCGTAGTTAAAACAGTTTCAGCAAGCTTTACAAGAGTAGAATATGAATTCTGGGGCGAAAAGTTCTCCTTCAGCACTATTGCAATGTTTATCCTCGCCTTTATTGTTGGGATAATCGGAGGAACTTACGGAATTGGTGGAGGAGCCATCATTGCCCCCTTTTGTGTAGCAGTATTCCATCTGCCGGTTTACACTGTTGCCGGTGCTGCCCTGATGGGAACTTTTTTAACTTCAATTGCAGGTGTGTTCTTTTACAGTGTGATTCCTGCCAAAGCTGGAATGGTCACCTCCCCTGACTGGCTCCTAGGATTTCTCTTTGGCGCAGGTGGATTTGCAGGTATGTATCTCGGGGCACGGTTTCAAAAATTCGTTCCCCAAAAGGCTATCAAACTCATATTGGGAGTAATTATCATCTCCCTCGCATTGCGTTATATTTCACAGTTCTTTCTGAAATAGATGTCCATAAAGGGATTCAGAAAAGATGGTGTGTATAGCATCAGGGATGCCGAAGGAGGAAGGGCACTAATATGAACGGTCAGTTCCGAATTTAGCGAAAGTGCTATAAGAGAAGCTATAAATCTTGCAAAAACATGTTCAAGCAAGCTAATTGCAGTATCAGTAGTTAGAACAAATCCTGAATTCTCGGCCCCTTCAGTTCCCTCATCATTGGAATAGCAACTGCTTCAGGACAGCAACTTAGAAATATGGAAGGACTGACCTATTGTAATCCATCTATCCTCATCACCAGAATGCTCTTCATCATAAAGTGTCAGCATGTATTTGTCAGCAAAGACATAACATGCTTCTAAAAAAGTTACCTTATGTTTTCTCCTTCGGGGAGCTCTTTCTTTAGAATTGAAATCACTTCCTCATGTGACAGCACAGTTGTTCTTTTTGTTTGTTTCCTCATCTTCCATTCCTTATTTTTCCCAGTTATATTGCAAAGCACCACATGAACATCTCACCATATCGGCTACATTGTCATAATGTTTTTCTGAAACAAGATTGCCACATTGAGAACATCTGAAAAGCTTTTCTAGTTCTTGAACATCGCTGTAAAACATCCTCAGGTCATCTATGCTTTGTGCAAAAGAACTGTCATGAGAGCTTCGATTGCCAAGGAACATTGAAGAATTGATCCTATCAAAGACCGCATGGTCTTTTAGCTCACATTTCCTGTCTTTGAGTTTGCTTTTCAGTTCTGAAAGCAATTCATGCGACATTCTATTCTCATTATGTACATTAAACCGAAATTCTACCTTCACTTTCAGATCATGGCAAATCTCTTTTAATAGGTGTTCAAGATGTATTCGAATAGAATTTCCCAAACCTGTGGTATCTGCCTTTTTGAGTTTGTTTTCGATTTCTTCTTTAAGAGTAAACGGCGGCGGCTCAATTGTTGCTCCGTTTTTATGATCCCAATACATCCTCTTTATTAACCAATTCTTTCCTCTAACCATCTTAGAGACAATTTCAAACCAATCTTTTTCATGAGTAAAAAGAATTATCTGGTAATCACTGAACTTCTCTACCAAAAGCCTTGCGAATCTTGCACGATGATTTGTATCGAAACTGGATATCACATCATCAAGAACAATAAATCTATTCAGCTTGTTGTAAGCTTTTACAGAGGCTAAAAAAAGGCAAATCCCAAGACAATTCAAATGGGACTCACTGAGATACTTATGTGGTGGTGCTTCAAGTCTGCCATGAAACTTAAATTGTAAAGTTACCCCCACGAACTCATCTTCTTCATCCAAGGGGATCAGTTCAATCTCGCTGACATTTTCAGATTCATTCATGAATTGATAGAGATCGTTCATATCTTTCGATATAACTGCAAGCAAAGAAGAAAGACCGTTTCTTTGCCTCTTTACGAAGTCGTTATAAATGAGTTCTAAAGACTGTTGCTGTTGTGTAAGAAGCTCTTCAGCTTGTTTAAGAGATTTGATCTCCTTATACGATTGCTTTACCGATTCTATCTTGCTGTGAACCGTAAATGTTAAATCGTCTTTTTTCCCAGTAACAATTTTATCCTTCTTGGAGGTAAGGAGGGATATCAGGTCTTTGAGGACATTTATATTAAAACTTATGAAATCTTCAGGTTTACTGATCGTTTCAAGTTCTGCAAAAGTGACTTTCTTAATTTTTTCTTTAGCGGCTGAAATATTGCCTCTCATTTTCTCTATTTCTTTTTTAGATGCTAAATTATCCTCCAAAAGTAAGCATTTCTCTTTGAGTGCATTTTCTACTTCTGTCAATACACCTTGAATAAGTCGAAGGGTTGTATTAATTTCTTCTGCCGCAGCATCCTTTTCTTTTTTAAAGATTGATAACTCTTCGATCCTCTTCCTTAATTCATCAATCAGATCCTCTCTATCTTTTTCCTGCAAGCAAAGAGGGCATTTATCATCTTCGTAGAGTTTTTTTTCAAGTATCGATAATCCTTGAGATAACAACGGTTCAAGATTAATTTTTTTGAACTTGTCTTTATCCTTTGCAATCTGCTGGCATTTATCATAAACAGCTTTATATGAAATGCATATACTATCAAAAGAAATCCCAAGACTTCTTAAATGCTCGATGACTTTTTCATATGAAAGTTGATTTGCAATTGCTTCTTTATCTTCTGGCTTCTTCAGGGCTTCTAAAATAGCATCTATACTGGAAACGTCCTTAACTTCGATGGGAAGCGTTAGAGGAGCGACCAATTCTCTAACAGCATTGAGATATTGGTCATCATCAGTAATGTTCTGTTGAATTCTTTCGAATATGTTGCGTTGTTGGCTGCTTATACGATCATCAAATCTACTTTGCTTGAGTTCCCGTTTCAAGTCATTCACTGCCTTCTTTAAGACAGTTTTGACCTTTGATACCTCGGAAAAACCTATTATCTGAGATATTTCTTCCAGTTTTTGAGCCTTCGTTGATAAAATAAACCTTAATAAATCTTTATATCGAAGTAATAGATTCTCTTTTAAGGAAGTATTTATATAATCCTTAAACTCTTGCGCTGTGTTTGTATATTCACTCGTTAATTTTGATTTCTTAATAAACAATTTCTTTTGAGAGTCACATCCAGAATCTGAATATTTAACTTCTACATATGCATCATCACTATCTAAAAGAAATACATTCCTCAATGCAGGAAGTCCCCTTATACCTATTTCCTCACTTGAAAGATGCTCAATCTTATCGTAATAGAACCATTCAAAGGCATCAGTAATAGAACTCTTCCCGCTGCCATTATCCCCATAAATAAGAATTGATTTTGAGGAATCAAGGTCAATTCCTATCTGCTTTCTGATTCCCCTAAATCCACTTATTTCAAGGCTTTTAATTTTCACGGTCTTTTTTCTCTAATTCTGCTTAATTCATTAGATATATTTATATTCGTTAGCTTACCCTCTTGATATAACTTTATGATCGTCTTAGCAACATCCTGATCCACTCCCTCGATAGCTATTATGTACGAGAAGAATTCATCAAGAATTTCCTGGCCGCTCTTAATTTGATCGGTCATGATTCATCACCGTTTTTCAAAGTATTTCCAGTTAATCTCAAAGATTAATGGTATATCATGTTTTTTTATTTCAAAACCGCTTTTGTTGTTGCAGATCGGATAGACACCGTATTTATCGACAAAATCGAGGATAAAATAGCTTTCCAAATCTTCTATGCGGTGTTTCCATATTTGCTTTAGCATTTCAAAATTCAGATACGTAAAGTAAAGCCCTTCCACTTTTTTATAGTTGATGATACCCTCATTGCCCGAAACCCCCTCAAAGTGATCAGACAGCCTCTTACCAATGCTATTCGTCTTTTTCTCGCTCATGCCGATATATATCAGCCTCGACTTTTCGAATGGATACGGTATTTCGGTCTCCTTCAAGAAAATAAAATAAAGCCCGCATATGCCAACCAGAGGCTTGATGTTTCGTAATTCGAAATCCTGTTGCTTATCAAAGTTGATTTTAAAAGTCTGCATGGAATTAATGCATCAAGAATTAAAAGGGTTCATAGGTTACAAAATATTTTTGACATTCTTGAATCATTAGGATTGTATAGAGGCCTTGGTTCAGTAAAATATTCATTTTTAACCACCAAATTTGACATCTTATCCACGATAAAAAATCTCCAGTTAGGTAAACCACCTGAACGACTAAAACCTTCGGTTTGAAAACCACAAAGCACTTCATTGCCTGTATCCTTATGAATACCATAGCAGTGTGGTTCAACAACCCTGACACCACCTTCATAATAAAACTGAATAATTTTCTTGTTTTCTATAGCGTTACAAATTTTGGTATTCATTTATCTTCCCTCCTTAACTGAACAAAACCTATCGACATAACCTTATAAGCATCTTCGCTAATCAATCAGTAATCTATCTCCCTCACAACCATTACCTCATTCCCCCTGTGATCAATTACTTTGACCGCAATTCGTTTTTTCTTTTCCATTTTTAAAAGGCAGGGAATTGAGTACAATTTTATCCATGAATTGTATAAACTAATTTAGTTAGTTGCTGGTTACTCTGCCAGTTCTTCCATTCTTCCAAAACCATTTTAAGTCGTGGCTCTAACCATTCACATACTGCACCTGCAGTTGATTCTGGCTCTGAGACATCTGCCAAAAATAAAGGATATTGTAATTTATCTGTATCAATATCGATGCCTTCTCCATCAATAACTGTTTTAATTTTATCAGCAAATAGGATAGACATTTTCATTGTGGCAGTCTGGATACCTTTAGTTTTCAATTTTGTTGATATTCCTTTTTTAAATACACCTCTTGGAAGGCTGACTATTGCAAGAATTTTACAATACTTGGATACATATCTTCTTAAAAATTCATCGTGCGAATTTGAGAAAAAACCTTCTGGTAAAACAAGACATATCTTGCCCCCGACTTTGCATGACCTTATGGCTTGCTGAATAGAAAAATTGTATTCTGAAAATATATCATCTTTACCGTCTTTATTAAGGTCTCTTTCAAGATTCTCTAATACTTCATTGATATCGTCTCTTTCGTATTTAGAACTGCCTGCTGGATTGCTTATAATCAGATTCCAATTATCACCTAAATAAAATAATCCATTAGTCTCTTTTATAGGAATCTGGCTTATTACTCTACCTTTTTTGCCGAAGTATAATGCCAGATATGTTGCGGCAATTATTACAGGTAGAGAATCGATGTCTATTCCTAACATATTTTTCATAGAGATTCCATTTCTGGCAGCTTCGGCGAGAAAGCCTCCACTTCCACATTCAAAATCAAGAACCCTCCAGTTCTTATCCACTTTTCCTATCAAGCCAAACATGAATTCAATGACACACTGCTCGGTGAGATACTGATTCAGTCTTGTTCCCTGAAAAGCTCTCAATATAAAACTTCTGTACTGTTTTGCGATTTCAGGATTTAAAGAACTAATCAAATCGAATCTTCTATGAAGATCTTTTATAAGCTCCTGACTGAAGAGTTGAGTATCGAGTTCTATAAATGGGGAACAAGTATCATAGGTATTCTGATTTTCGAGATAATTGAGGATATGTCGTGATACATCCTTTATTACTTTAGGAGTTATTCTTCCATCCTGAGTGGTAATATAACTTGCAACAAGCTCGTTTAAAAAATCTTTGATAAACGATTCTGCAGTAAGAATTTTTGCCTTATATCCTTTTATAAGGCCATATATTTCAAGGAGTTTATCAAAGGTCAAGATATTGATCGGTTCTGCGATTTGCTTTAATATGCCGTCTTTTGATACATCGAAACGGTGATGATAAAACTTTATTTCTCTGCCAACAGTCGTAGCAATATAACGAGGCGAACGGCCAGAGGGGGCGTAGTGTTTATCATCTATGGGAAAATTTCTGATATAATTTTGAGCTTCCTTGAGTGCTGATTCATGAGATTTGTGTTTTCGCTTTGCCTCAACAAGCAAGATTGGCTCTCCAGAATGGTAATAAACTATATCTATTGCAGACCCGCTTCTACCTCCGCTTGGCCTATATATAGGGACATCGTTTGTTTTAACCCTTTCATGGTCACCAGCCCCTGGATAGCCAAGTTTTGTAAAGAGGGGGATTATGTCATGAACAATGTAGGAAGTCTCGGACCTTTCAGACATCAAATAACATCTTTCCTCTCGCCTCTTATGACTGCCTCTGTCTTAGCAATAAGTTCTCTCAACATATTTTCAGCAATCTCAATATTTTTCCCATAACCTGCCCTATTCCCTTTTGCCTTAGCCTCCATAGCCTTATTGTGATAAACTGCCATCTTCTTATACTCAGTTTCGATGTGGGATTGAATTTTATCTGAAATTAAAGCAATTTTTATTTCGCCAATTTCAGAAGTGCTTATTTTTGCTGATTGGATTCCATGATATATCTTTTCGATCTGTAACTGCCCAAATATTGTTAATAGAAAAATATATAAGTAATAGCTGTTTATTTTAGGGTCTCTGATGATAAATAAATCTCCAACACATGATTTTTTTGATACCTTGTCGACTATACCAACTCTACCTATTGCACCAATACCTGAGCCAGCAAAAAGAATATCGCCAATCCTTAATTGGGTCCTTTTTAGTCGCTGGAATGCATTATCAGAACAATAATTTATATCTACATGGTTGAGCCCTGTAAATAGCAGGTCTTTTAGTGTTCTGTATTCGCAGGTATATTTTTTGCCTATATATTCTTCTTTGCTGGCTCGCACATGATCAGGAGCAATAATAGGAGAGTTAAGTAAGTCTTTTAGAGAAGAAACTTTGTAGGTTATTTGTGACAATGTCTGGTCATATTTTGGTATCCAAAATCCAGCGTCCCATCTGCTTGCTGGTTTTATAGCGAATAAGTCAAACATTGTTTTATCAACTCTTGCCATTATAAAATCGTTAAAATAAACTGTTTTCTCTTTATTTAAGCTTTCCCTCATAATAAAACTCCTTATACTGTTCTGAAATTTGTTTTAGTCCTTCCTTTTCCATCTTATTTAGTTCTGCAAGGAAAACAGGATAGTTCTGATTGAGCATTTTTTGTTTTTCCAAGAATAAAATGCTTGTCTTTGCAGTTGTGCCAACATGTTTAAATGCATCTCTCGGCAGAGATACAATTGCTTCAACTTTGGTGTTTTCTGTTATGAATTCCCTTACATAGTGCATATTGGAGTTAGCTAATATACCATCTGGAATTATTATTGAAATCCAGCCGCCGTCTTTGCATAACTGAATAAATCTTTCGATGAACAATGCTTCAATAGGTATTGATTCAGCCTCCTTTGAACTGACACTTGAGTATACTACTGATGGTTCGGCAACCAAGGCATCAAATAGACCAGTAGTTGTTTTCTTTCCGTTATTTTTTTTATGATTATTCTTATAGGTAAATATCTGGAAACCACGCAATGAAGTCAATAATTTTATTGCTTCAGCAGTAGGATGTAGTGAAAGGTCAATGCCGATGCCTCCATAAGGGGGATTGCCTATAACAAGATTAAATCTTTCATTTTTGATATCTTCTTTTTTTAATTTGCCATAATATTTATTTTTATGCTGTTCCCACTCAATAGGCAACAAACCGTTCTGATGAAAAAAATGTGCCTTGAGTTTAGTCTCATCATTATCAAATGCTTCAAGTAGATTTATAGAAGACCACCTGTTAACCACTGCCTCGTCGATGTCCATCCCAAAAACCCAGTCAGGTTTTGTAAATCTTCTTTCGATAGCCTTTTTTAAAAAAATCCCTTCACCACAAGCAGGGTCTATAACAGAGGGATAATGTTTTGGTTTATGAGCTTCCCATCTTCCAGTTTCTTTATCTTCTTTCTTTTTCCAGAGAAGCAAAATGTCATACATAAAATCAACAATCTCTGGTCGAGTATAAAATATCCCTAAATCCTGCTTTTTCTTTTTTTCATGTCTAATTTCGCCCTCTAATAACAAATTTAATTCCATCTTCCTTTGATATCGTTTTTATTAAAGCACAGTTTATCTTAATTATAAAATATTATATTCAATCCTAATTCCAGACAAACTGAGGGGCAAGGTGTGGATCATATTCGTACTTTTTGGGTTTTGGGGTTGAGGTATCATAAGAGGCAAGTCCCACTGGGACAACATTCTTTCTTGTCTCAGTCTCATGTCTATAGGCTTCTACATCTTTTTCCTTCTTAGATTTCCTCGTCAAGTCAACCCCCTTTTAACACATTGTTCAAAAACAAAAGAGCCCGTTCCCTTTTCAAGAACAGGCTCTGATTCTTCCCCCAATTCCTCTTTAAAATCTAAATCACCCCTCTCTGGGAGTCGTTGTGTACTATAGCTCATAATTTAGCGGTTTTGCAATATATTAGCTATCAGCAGTCAGCCCTCAGCAAGCTAAGTGCAAAGGGAATAGTGTTAAGGAACCTGACAAGCTAACAAGCATTCAAGATGGCAAGCTTCAAAGTATTAAATGAAACATCAAATAGTTGACAATCCGTTACTAATGTGATAATTTAATCTTGAACTCTGAAGAAAAGGAGGTGATTTTGATGTCTTGCAAACCAGGGCATGTAGGCACAAAAAAAACTGCTAAAAAGAAAAAGAAATAAGGTTACTTTTTTACTCCTTCTCGGGCAATTGCTACCTTACCAGTTCTTACGAACTCCTTGATACCCATAGGTTTAAGGAGTTCTACAATAGCTTCTATTTTCTTTTCATCGCCTGTAACTTCTATCGTATATGTCCTCTGACTTGAATCCACAATCCTTCCCCTGAATATCTCTGCAAGCCTCAGAACTTCTGCTTTGTCTTCCTGTCTGGGAGCAACCTTTATCATAACCATCTCACGCTCAACATGGTCAAGCTCCGTCATATCAACAACTTTTACAACATCGATAAGCTTATTGAGCTGCTTTGTTATCTGTTCTATGATCTGATCATCACCGCTTGTGACGATAGTCATTATTGATATCTGCGGGTCTATCGTCTCACCGACTGAAAGGCTCTCAATGTTATATCCCCTCCCGCTGAAAAGTCCTGCGATCCTTGAAAGAACTCCAAACTTATTTTCAACAAGGAGAGAAATTGTATGTCTCATTGCATTTCTCTTACTTCACTGCCCTCAACTTCTTTTCTGCCTTTTCCTTTGGTTCTTCAAAGAGCATATGGTCTATTGGGGCACCTGCAGGCACCATGGGATAGACCTTCTCTTTCCAGTGGACAATGAAATCCATAAATACCGTCTTCTTTATTTTGAATGCCTCTTTGAGTACGGGCTCAACCTCACTCGGTTTTGTAGCCCTGAATCCAACAGCCCCGTAAGCCTCTGCCACCTTAACAAAATCAGGGACTATCTCAAGATGGCTATACGAATACCTTTCATTATAGAAAAGCTCCTGCCATTGCCTCACCATACCAAGATAATGATTATTAAGGATAGCTACCTTTACAGGTAATTTGTTGATAACCGCAGTTGCAAGCTCCTGAATATTCATCTGGATACTGCCATCACCTGCTATATCAATCACAAGCTTATTGGGATATGCAAGTTGAGCACCGATTGCAGCAGGAAAACCATAACCCATGGTACCAAGCCCCCCGGATGTCAGTAAGGTTCTTGGTTTGTCAAACTTATAAAATTGTGCCGCCCACATTTGATTCTGGCCAACTTCGGTTGTAATAATTGCATCTCCCTTTGTAAGTTCGTATATCTTTTCAACAACAAATTGGGGTTTTATTACCTCATCGCTATATATGTATGTCAATGGTCTTTCCTTTTTCCATGTATCAATCTGCTTCAGCCATGCCTTGCGAACTTCATCCCATTGTTCTTTGACTTCTTCTTTCAGGATCTTGTTTAAGACTGTAAGAACCCTCTTTACATCTCCTACTACCGGAATATCCACACGCACATTTTTTCTTATTGAAGTCGGATCAATATCTATATGGATTATCTTTGCATGAGGCGCAAAGGCATCAATCTTCCCTGTTACCCTGTCATCAAATCGCATACCAATGGCTACTAACAGGTCGGACTCCTGTATCGCCTTATTTGCATAATAAGTACCATGCATTCCTGGCATACCGAGGGAGAGTTGATGGGTCCCGGGAAAAGAACCGAGACCCATCAGAGTCATTGTTACAGGAATTTCCATATACTCTGCAAGTTCTCTGAGTTCCTTTGAACCACCAGAGAGTATTACACCCCCTCCGGCAATGATAACAACCTTTTTTGACTTTGCTATCAGATGTGCAGCCTGCGTTATCATCCACTTATTTCCCTCGTACGTAGGATTATAACTCCTGATTTTTACTTCTGGCCACGCGAACTCTGCCTTTCCTGCTGTTACATCCTTTGGCAAATCTATCAGCACAGGACCCGGTCTGCCTGATGTAGCAATATAGAAAGCCTCTCTTACAGTTCTGGATAATTCTTTCACATCCTTTACAAGAAAATTATATTTTGTACATGGCCTCGAGATTCCAACAATATCAGCCTCCTGAAATGCATCATTGCCTATAAGCAAAGTCGGTACTTGTCCAGAGAATACAATGAGTGGAATAGAATCCATCGAGGCAGTAGCGACGCCTGTTACTGTGTTGGTTGCGCCCGGACCTGAGGTTACAAGTGCTACTCCTGCTTTCCCTGTTGACCTTGCGTATCCATCTGCTGCATGTACTGCACCCTGCTCATGACGTGTAAGGATAAGCTGGATATCTTTGTCATCATAGAGAAAATCAAAGATGCCGAGAACGACACCTCCAGGATAACCGAAGATATGTTTTACTCCTTCTCTCTTAAGAGACTCGATAAAGATTTCAGCACCAGTTATTTTCATAAAATTATATTTACCTCTTGGTTATTGTAACATGATCGCGCCCTTGCCTGCAGAGCTGACCATCTTTGCATATCTTGACAGATATCCACTCTTTATCTTGGGTTCAGGGGGCCTCCAGTTGCCCAATCTCTTTTTAATCTCCCTGTCTGAGACTATAAGATCGATTTCCCTTTTCGGTATATCTATTTTTATCCTGTCACCATCTTTGACTATAGCTATTGGACCACCCTCCATTGCCTCAGGTGATATATGACCTATGCATGGGCCTCTCGTGCCCCCTGAAAACCTGCCGTCTGTAATAAGGGCAACCGACTCGCTCAGGCCCATCCCGGCTATAGCCGCTGTTGGGGACAACATTTCCCTCATTCCCGGACCACCTTTAGGCCCTTCATATCTTATGACAACAACATCTCCGGGTTTAATCCTACCAGCGAGGATGGCCTTCATGGCATCTTCTTCTGAATCAAATACCTTTGAGATTCCCTCAAGCTTCATCATACCATCACTAACTGCAGACTGCTTAACAACAGCTCCATGAGGTGCAAGATTACCGCGGAGTATGGCAATCCCGCCTTCTCTGTGATAGGCTTTATTGAGTGGACGTATAACATCCTCATCTTGAATCTCTGCTGAGTCTGCTATTGCAAAGATACCTTTACCACTTACGGTAATATTATCATGTATCTTCCCTCTGAGCCTTTTTAGTACCCCTGGTATCCCTCCTGCATAATCAAGGTCTTCAAGATAATGCTTACCTGCTGGGAGCATATCGCAGATATGAGGTGTTTTCCTGCTCAACTTATCAAAGAGTTCAAGGGAAATCTCAAAACCTGCATCATGGGCTATTGCAGGGATATGAAGCACTGTGTTTGTTGAACCTCCAAGGGCAAGGTCAACCATTATTGCATTCTCGAATGCCTTTATAGTCATTATCTTTCTCGGCGCTATATTTTTCCTAACAAGTTCAACAATTCTCCTTCCACTTTCGAAGGCTATTCTCTTTTTCTTCGATGACACAGCAAGTGCTGTAGCACAGCCCTCAAGGCTCATTCCGAGGGCCTCTGTTATACATGCCATCGTGTTCGCAGTGTACATGCCTTGGCATGAACCCGCACCTGGACAGGCACACTCCTCAAGGGCCTCGAGCTCTTCATCTGTTATCAAACCCTTTTTGTATTTCCCAATCGCCTCAAATGTATCATTAACAAGGGAAAGTCTCTTGCCTCTCAGATGGCCGGATAGCATCGGGCCAGCAGTAACAACTATTGAGGGGAAATTAACCCTTGCAGCAGCCATAAGCATCCCTGGGGTAATCTTGTCGCAATTTGTAAGAAGCACAAGACCATCAAATTGATGCGCCTCTGAGATGGTCTCCACAGAATCAGCAATAAGCTCTCTTGATGGGAGGGAATAATGCATGCCTTTGTGCCCCATTGCTATTCCATCACATATTCCGGGGATACCAAAAAAGAATGGGTATCCCCCCCCAGTATGTATACCTTTTTCTATGAATCTTTCGAGATCCCTCATTCCTATGTGGCCGGGAATTATGTCAGTAAAACTTGTTGCAACACCGATAAAGGGTTTGTCCATCTCTGTCTTAGGTATACCAGTAGCGTAAAGAAGTGCCCTATGCGGGACCCTCTCCAATCCCTTTTTTATAAGATTGCTCTTCACAGTAATAATAACCTCCCCATTTTCATTCCTAAGTCCGTATCTTTAATTTGTGCGCCCCTTTTTATATTCCCTGATAAGCGCTGCCATCCTGTCTTTTTTCAGAAGCTTCTGTTTCTGTATCTTTTTCCTCTCGAATTCTTCCTCTGGGCTAAGAAAACGTTTGCTGTCAATCTTTGCAAGTAGTTCCTCGAGGTTTTTGTGGTCTTCTGTAAGCTTTCTAAACTCTTCACTTTCCTTCTTAAGAAGTTCAACAATCTCTTCCTCTCTCAAGTCTCTACCTCCTTTTTTTAAAAAGAAAAATTAACATTTTTTCAGGGTAAAAACAACCCTGAAATCCCAAAATTCAAATTACCCCGAAGTCGAGTTAAATAAATCTTTGAGCAATATCTGCATTATCTGGGTTACTATAAGTTCAGGATTTTTGATCATAAATAATCCTCTCTGCCAGTTTATATGAATTCTCTATACAGTCATTAACACCAATTCCCCTATAGGCATTCCCTGTTATATAAAAATTCTTGTGAATACTGATAGTTTTATCAATTATCTCAAGTGTTTTCTCATGCCCTAGGAGATACTGTGGTATGCCTTTCTCATGAGTATAAACTTTAACAAAATCAGGCTCTGTTTTAATATCCATAACCTTCTTCATTTCTTCCATCACTGTATTTATCAATTTATTCTCTTCCTGCAATGCAACCTCTGCCGACCTTGCACCTCCGAGCATACTCCTGAGAAGAACATGACCTTCAGGTGCCCTGTTAGGAAAGATACTCGAATCCCAAAGTGTCCCGAGTATCTTTCTTTCTTCTCTTTTAGGCACAAGGAAGCCGAAACCTTTTAAATCTTGCTTTATTTTATCTCTCATATAGCCAAGGCACACAACAGAAATAGGAGGATAAGGTATTTCCTTAAGGGTTAAAGACAGGTTTCTATTAAAATCTTTAACCATTTCGGAAGCAGCATGGGCAGGTGTTGCAACAACAACACTTTCTGCCTCAATCTTCGAATTATCAGAGAGAAAGACAATATAGGTGTCACCTTTTTTATCTATTGCTACTACCTTGTTTTCTGTCTTTAACCGCTCTCCCAAAAATGTTTTAAGGGCTGTGATAAAAACCTCCATACCATTATAAAATGAAGTAAGAACTCCACCTGGCCCTGGCCCTACCCTTTTTCCTGTTCTTTTAGCTTCTCGCTGAAGTTTTATGAGTGCTCTGATGAGGCTCCCATATGTATTTTCAAGCTCATATATTCTTGGGAAACAACTCTTAAGGCTCATCCTCTCCGGATCGCCTGCATAGATGCCCGATGCCATTGGGTCTATTAATTTTTCAAATGCCTCTCTTCCAAGCCTGCGCCTTGCAAAATCAGCAAGCGTCTCATCATCTTTTCTTCCCTTTGGTGTAACTATTTCCCAAATGATCCTTAGTCGTCCATAAAGACTAAGGAGATTCGATGAGAAGAAAGCAAGAGGTGACTCAGGCAACATGTGGAGCTTGCCTTCAGAATATATAAATCTCTTTCTTGCAGATTCGTTACTCCTCAGAGGTTTAAGTCCAAGTCTTGCAGCGAGTTCAAGCGTTCTTGGCCTATTATCTAAAAAGCCGTTAACACCACCTTCACAAAGAAAGCCTCCTACCCTGTCAGTCCATATCTTGCCGCCAGCCTTTTTCTCAGACTCAAGAACAATAACCTCTAAAGAAGAGGCTTTTTCTACAATAAAATAGGCCAGGGAAAGGCCAGAAATTCCCCCACCAACGATAACCAGTCTCATACCCAGCCCTTTTCTTTCAAACCCTTAATTACCATGTCTTTTAATGCCTCTATAAATAAAGGATGTGTATTAAGAGAATCCACCCTTTTAAGCTCAATACCAAGCCTCTTGGCCATGTTCTTGTATAATATATCTATCTCATAAAGGGTCTCAATATGGTCTGATACAAAACTTATCGGTACGAGTAGTATATTCTTGTATCCCAGGTCCCAAAACCTTTCAATTGTCTCTTCTGTAGTGGGCTTAAGCCATTTAACAGGGCCGCTCTTGCTTTGAAATGATAGATCCCACTTTATATTTAACCTCTTTACGATCTCTCCAATCGTTCCCTGTATCTGATTTAAATAGGGATCCCCATCTTTGATAAGACTTGCAGGAAGATTATGGGCGCTAAAAAGTACATGAATATCCCCCCACCTTTCCTTTTTCTTTACGTCTGCATTAAATGAATCAAGACCCTTTTTAATAACATCAATGAGTGCCTCTATGTATAGGGGATGATTAAACCACGATGTAATAGAGAAAACCTCTATTGGGTACCCTGAAAGGACTTCATCTAATCTCGCCAGCGATGAGTCTGCTGTAGCATGCGAATAATGAGGGTACATGCTTATCGCAATAAGTTTCCTTATGCCATCATTGTATAGCTCAGGTACCACTTCATCTATGAATGGATGCCAGTAACGCATCCCGATATAGACCTTAAATAAAATCCCCCCTTGCCCTCCTCTTTCAATCCCCATATTACCTCCCTTTTCTAAAGGTGGGAGATTATCCGGGTGTATGGGTAGATTAAGTGCATTTTCAAGAGATCTTGCCTGTGCAAATGTTATATCGAGGATCGGAGATCTGCCCCCGATAAGGCTATACATCTTTTCTGTTTTTTTCGAGCGTATATTTGATATGAACCAGGCTATAGGCTTCTGGAGAAACGAAGGTCCTAATCTTATAATTTTCCTGTCAGAAAAAAGATTATAGAGAAATGGCCCTATTGTCTGGAGGGAATCAGGTCCACCAAGATTCAAAAGTATTATTCCTATAATCTCTTTTCCGGCTTTACCAAAATCGTGGTTCAGTATCGCAGTTCCCTCTGATCGAAAGTCTTTTGAACTTCTTTCAGATCAATTTTAAGAAATTTAGTGTTTATATGTCTATCATAATACAAAGAAGGGTCTGGGATGAGTGAATTCATGAGTAAATTTATTGATATTTGTCTCGGACTCTGCTATATTGTTACCTTGAGTTTAAATTTAGCCAGGGCTTTCATGTGTTTGTATCAGCCTCTATCTTATAGAGGATGAACTTGGACCAAGCATAGTTTAGAATTTAAAATATAAAAGTTTCGAGATGTCTCAAGCTCTTTTAAAGCCAGTCAACGCAAAAGAGAGGTTCTTATGTTAAAACGTTATCTATTAGCCCCAGGTCCAACACCGGTTCCATCAGAAGTGTTACTCACAATGGCAGCGCCTATAATACACCACAGGTCGCCGGATTTCCTTCCCGTACTCGATTCTGCAAAGAAAAGTCTTCAGTGGTTATATCAGACAAAAAACGATGTACTTATTATCTGCTCCACAGGTACGGGTGGAATGGTAGGTGCTGTGAATAACTTTTTCAGCCATGGAGATAAAGTTATCGTTATAAATGGCGGTAAATTTGGAGAGCGATGGACAAGGATATGCCAGTCCTATGGCCTGAAAGTTGAAGAGATCATTGTTGAGTGGGGCTACGCAGTGAAACCTGAAATGGTTGAAGAGACACTCAAAAAGAATCATGACATAAAGGGTGTATTTGTCCAGGCATCAGAGACTTCGACAGGTGTTTATCATGACATAAAAACCCTTGCATCCATATTGAAAAGATATGAAAATACATTATTCATAGTTGATGCTATCAGTGCCCTTGCTGCGCATGACTTAAGGACAGATGAATGGGGTATAGATATAATGGTAGGAGGTTCTCAGAAGGGTTTGATGCTTCCTCCTGGCCTTGCCTTTGTCAGCGTAAGTGAAAAGGCGTGGGAAAAAGCAAAAACATCAAAATTGCCCAGGTTCTATTTTGATTTTAACAAGGAACGTGAAAACCTTGCCAAAAATCAGACAAATTTCACTTCACCCGTTTCGCTCATTATCGGCCTTAACGAAAGCCTGAAGATGCTCCAGGCAGAGGGACTTGAGAATGTATTCAGAAGACACGAAAGGCTTGCCCATGCCACAAGAAAAGCTGTTCAGGCACTCGATTTAGAACTCTACGCAAAGGATTCTCCATCAAATGCCGTAACTGCAATTATGTCGCCTCCTAAAATAGATGGGCAGGCAGTGTACAAAAACCTTCGAGAGAAATATGGTATCACAACAGCTGGCGGGCAAGACAGGGCAAGGGGCAAAATATTCAGGATTGCCCATTTAGGATATGTAGACAGATTTGATGTCATAACAGCAATTGCAGCTATTGAGATGGTACTGAAAGAAATGGGATATCCTCTAAGACTCGGGGCAGGCGTTGCAATTGCTGAAGAACTATTAATGAGATAAAAGAGGATCATATGAAAGTTCTCGTAAGTGACAATATCTCAACAAAAGGCATAAATATACTCAAAACTGCTGGGCTTGAAGTTGATGTAAAGGCAGGAATGAAACCAGAAGAACTGATAGCATGTATTGAAAATTATCATGGCCTTATCGTAAGGTCTGCAACAAAGGTAACCTCTAAGATAATAGATGCTGCTTCAAACCTGAAGGTCATAGGACGTGCAGGTTCAGGACTTGATAATGTTGACGTTACAGCAGCAACAAAAAAGGGGATAGTTGTAATGAATACACCAGGCGGTAACACCATCACCACAGCAGAACATACGATGGCACTAATGTTTGCTCTTGCGAGACAGATACCCCAGGCTACAGCCTCGATGAAGGAAGGCAAATGGGAAAAAAAGAGATTTACAGGCATTGAACTTTTCAATAAAACGCTTGGAGTTATTGGCATAGGGAATATAGGGAGTAACGTTGCAAGAAGGGCTCAGGCATTTGCAATGAATGTGATAGCCTATGATCCTTTCTTAAGCGAAGACAAAGCGAGAACAATGGGTATTGAGAAAGTTAGCCTCAAAGAGCTATTCAGGCGCTCTGATTTTATAACTATCCATACTCCCATAACAACAGATACAAGAAATATGATCAATAAAGAGACAATTAAGATTATGAAAGATGATGTCAGGATCATTAACTGCGCAAGGGGCGGTATCATCAATGAGAAGGATCTTTATGATGCCCTTGCAGAAGGTAAGGTTGCAGGTGCTGCACTTGATGTATTTGAAAAAGAACCGCCTGAAAATAATCCCCTCCTTACCCTTGATAATGTTATCTCCACTCCCCACCTTGGTGCTGCGACCAAAGAGGCACAAGAAAATGTAGCCATTGCCATTGCAGAACAGGTAGCAGATTATCTCGTTCGCGGTACTATAAGCAATGCCGTAAACTTCCCGGCCATCCCTGCAGACCAGGTAGCAACACTTCAGCCTTATATAACTTTATCTGAGAAACTTGGGTTATTCTCAGCCCAGATATTTGAAGGTGGAGTTACAGAGATAACAATCGAATATCGGGGAGAAGCATCCGAGATTGACACAGCACCCGTGAAAATAGCTGCTGTCAAGGGCTTTCTTACACCCATCCTGGAAGAAACAGTAAACTTTGTTAATGCACCTTTTATTGCGAAGGAACGCGGGATTGAAGTAAAGGAGACAAAAAGTGCTGATGCAGGTGATTATCAGAGCATGGTTGCTATCAGGATAAAGGCAAAGGATAAAGAAAGTTATATTGCAGGAACACTTTTTAGTAAGAAAGACCCCCGTATTGTCGCCATTGATAGCTTTAAGGTAGAGATTGTACCTGAGGGTGAACTTCTCTTTATATACAACAATGACAAACCTGGAGTTATAGGGAATATAGGAACACTCCTCAGCAAAAACAATATTAATATCGCAAGGATGCAATTTGGGAGAGAAACCCCCGGAGGGAGAGCAATCTCAGTTGTCACCATAGACACTCCTGCAACACCTCAGATCCTGGATAAGATAAAGAGTCTTCCGAACATCCTTTCACTCAAACGTATAACCCTCTAAACGAGCTTTTAACATGCCTAATGTCGTGATAGTTGGCACACAGTGGGGAGACGAAGGTAAGGGAAAAATTGTTGACTACCTTTCTGAAAAGGCAGAAGTAATCGCTCGCTACCAGGGGGGCCATAATGCAGGCCATACCGTGGTCATCAATAATGAGAAGTTCATTTTCCACCTGATTCCTTCAGGAATACTCCATGAAGGCAAGATATGTCTGATAGGCAATGGTGTTGTCGTAGACCCTCCTGCTCTCATAGAAGAGATCAACGGGCTAAAAAAGAAAGGAATCAAGGTAGGCGGAAAACTCTTTTTGAGCAAAAATGCACACCTAATTATGCCTTACCATAGAGTTATTGACAATGCAAGCGAAAGGTGTAGAGGCAAAAAGAGCATCGGTACAACAGGGCGCGGGATAGGTCCTGCCTATGTAGATAAGATGGCAAGGAGAGGTATAAAGGTCGCAGACCTCCTTCACCCATCGGTATTCAAAGAGAAGCTCAAAACAAATCTCTTTGATATCAATTTTATCCTTAAAAACCTTTATAAGGTTTCCGGGTTTAAGACCGAGAATATTTACAAAGAATATATGGGTTATGCAAAAAAACTTTCTGAATATATTGCTGATACAGATATTATTATTAACAGAATGATCAATGGAAACAAAAATGTATTGTTTGAAGGTGCACAGGGAACACTCCTCGATATAGACCATGGGTCCTATCCCTATGTAACATCCTCGAATGCAATAGCAGGCGGTGCATGTACCGGCCTCGGAATAGGGCCAACAAAAATATCAAGGGTTCTCGGAGTAGTAAAGGCTTATACAACAAGGGTTGGCAGCGGGCCTTTTCCAACAGAGATAAAGGGCTCCTTAGGGGATGCACTCAGGGAAAGGGGTGGAGAATATGGAGCCACGACAGGTAGACCAAGGAGATGTGGCTGGCTGGACATAGTCGTACTCAGACACTCTGCAAGGATTAATGGACTCACTGGAGTTGCAATAACAAAGCTCGATGTCCTCGATGGCTTGGATAAAATAAGAATCTGTACTCACTATAAATATAAGGGAAAGATTTACGAAGATTTTCCAAAAGAGATTAATATTGTCGAGGAATGCAAACCATGCTATGAAGAGTTTGAAGGCTGGAACACTACCACTATAGGGATAAGAGCCTTCGGCAAACTTCCGAAGGCAGCAAGGGCATACATAAAAAAGATTGAGAGAATGTTAGGAGTTGAAGTACAATTAATCTCAACAGGCCAGAGGAGAGATGAAATCATTCAGCTTAAAGACTTTTTCTAATTGATACCACATTGACTACGCCTTGATTTCAAAGGTCTTAAATTACCTCTACCCATCAAAGTGCCCATCTTGTGGAGAAACGTCTGATGTATTTTATCATTCACCAATCTGTTCCTCCTGTTGGGCTACAATAAGCAGTTATTCAGGCCCTTCATGCAAGATCTGTGCAATGCCCTTTCCCTCAGAATATGCAAATATATGCGGGCAGTGCCTCAAAAATTCCCCTCCATTCTCTAAGGTCTTTAATTATGGTCTCTATGAGGGGTTACTTGCAGAGGCAATCAACCACTTGAAGTTTTATGGACTAAAAAGACTTGCAAAACCCCTCGGCAAACTCCTGTTAAATTTTGACCTTCCTGAAATGGACGGCGTAGTGCCTGTTCCTTTAAGCATTAAGAGACTGAGAGAAAGAGGCTTTAATCAATCGTTACTTATAGCGAGAGTCATCTCAAAGAAGATAGGAACTCCTCTCCTTATGGACACCCTTCTCAAGAAAAAGGATACTCTTCCACAGACAGGTCTATCAGCACGGGAAAGGCTATTAAACCTCAAAAATGCCTTCGAGATAAAAGGTAATGTGAGAGGTCTCAGACTCCTCCTTGTTGATGATGTAATGACAACGGGAGCCACAGTGAAAGAATGCTCAAAAGAACTCATGAAGGCCGGGGCAAAAGAAGTAATTGTCCTCACCCTTGCCAGGGCAAGTATGATGTGACGTAGTATTTTGAGGCAATTCACTTATGGTGAGGAAGATTGTAAATAGAAAAGAATAAAATGATGATGTTTTCACGGAGTGCGCATAACACCTAACGAACAAACAACCTGAGGTTATCCAAATATTTGAGGATTATTATGAGTAGTCTATCAGCGTTCCCTATTCTCATTCGTATCATTCAAATAACATTGCTCTGAGTTTAATAACATTTTCGTCTTCAGGATTAGAAAGATCAGGACATTTATCAAGTGCGGCCTCTCCTTTGCCCAATGCTGCTGCAAAAGACATACATGTTGAGAATCCGCATACCTTACAATTGCTTTTTGTTAATAATTTATAAATATTCAGAGCTGGAACATGTTTGAATTTCTTATGATTAGGTTCAATTGAATCCTTTTTAGAATAAATATCATTGAGAAATCCAATTAACTTTTCTATTACTGCAATAGCATGAGCCTTATTTTCTACTAAGACTAAAACACCACTATCCGGATAGAGTGCGCAGTAGAATTCATTAAAAACGAATTTAATATAATGCGGTTTATCAAAATATAATGG
>CAZXCW010000006.1:0-35376 GCA_964639385.1 uncultured Nitrospiraceae bacterium | reverse complement strand
GAGGCAAAAGCCTCGGAGCCCCGATCTTATCGGGGCGAGAATGAGCGAAAATACTATGTCCTGCCTAAATATCATGATTTGATAAATAATTTAAGTTAAATAAATTTTTGAGCAATATCTGCATTACCTGGATTAAGGAATATTCTTAAAATATGCGGGTTAAATTGTGATGTAACCAATAGAAACACTTTTTTGAATTTATGTATCTTTTAGATACATTTAACGGGGGGGCATTCTTTGAGTCTCTTATAAAAGGCCTTTCTTGATATCCCGAGTACCTTGGCAGCTTTTGACTTATTGCCTTTACACTCTCGAAGGGCATTTTTTATCGCCTGCATTTCCAAATCCCTCAAGGTTTTTTTAGTGAAAATCTCATTTTGTCCCTGCAGAGGAAGAAGCTCCTCTGGCAATTCTTTTAATGTAACCACCCTCCCTTTTGCCAGAACAACTGCTCTCTCAATAATATTTTTAAGCTGCCTTATATTCCCAGGCCAGTGGTGATTCTGTAATATTTTCATCACTTCATTAGATACAGTAAGCGTTTTCTTCTCCCTTATACAGAATTCTTTAACAAATTCAGATACCAGAAGAGGAATGTCAGGAGACCTTTCTCTTAAAGGCGGCATATTTAACTGTATAACATCTATTCTGTAAAAGAGGTCTTCTCTGAAATTGCCAGACTCAACCACCTTTTTAAGGTCACGGTTGGTAGAGGATATAAGCCGAAAATCTACTTTTATCTTTTTGTTACTTCCAAGTCTCTCGATCTCATTTTCTTGAAGAACACGTAGAAGCTTTGCCTGGAGTGATAGCTCAAGTTCGCCAATTTCATCAAGGAAAAGTGTACCATCAGAAGCTTCTTCAATTTTCCCAATTCTTCTTGTAATGGCACCCGTAAAGGCACCTTTCTCAAAACCAAAAAGTTCTGACTCCAGAAGCTCTCTTGGGATAGCGGCACAGTTTACTACAATGAAAGGCTTATCTCTTCTCGCACCGGTATAATGTAGAGCCCTCGCTATTAGTTCTTTTCCTGTACCTGTTTCACCATAAATGAGCACACTACTCGCCGAATCCTTTACTGCCTCAATAGTATCAAAAATTTTTAGCATTTGGGGTGTACTACTAATAATGCGGGCATGGTTTTCCTCTCTTAAAAGTTTCTGCTTGAGGATTTCAAGTTCCCTTTTTAAAGATCTCTGTTCTATTGCCTTTGCAATGATGCTCTTCAACTTTAAATAATCGGGGGGTTTAATAAAATAATAGAAAGCACCACGAGTCATTGCATTGACAGCAGATTCAACAGTTCCATAGGCGGTAAGAAAAATAACTGGTAAATCAGGATGGTTTTGAATAATATATTCGAATAATTGCACTCCATCCTTCCCAGGCATTTTCAAGTCTGTGACAACCACATCTATATCTTTCTTAGAGATGATTTTGATAGCTTTTTCACCGTTCTGTGACTCAATGACATTATAACCAGCATCTGAAAGGATAGCAGACAATACTTTAATAGCATTGGGCTCATCATCGACAATTAAAACTCTTCCGTTATTTCTTTCAACCATTTCTACTTATTTGAACATACAACCTTGCAGTCGTCCCAACACCTTTTTTACTTTTTATTTCGAAATGACCTCCACTGGATCGTAGGATTTCTCTAGTAATAAATAACCCTAACCCTTTTCCTTTAACCTTAGAGGGTATAGCCAACTCATTATTTCTATCCACAGCCATCCCATAGCCGCTATCTGAAATCTCAATTAGAGCAAATTCAATACCAGAACGAACCTCCGATTTCGTTTTTACAATGAGTCGCCCACCTGAAGGCATCGACTCTATAGCATTATTGAGAACATTCAGAATTGCATGTTCAAGGTGAAAAGAATTTATCGTTACAGGATAAGGATAGCCATATTCAAAATTGGTCTCAATTTTACGAGATTGGGTTTGAAGCGAGATTAATACCTCGATCTTTTTAAGTATAGAATTTATATTTGTTTCAGATAACCCTTGATCAGAAATAGAGGTACTTAGAAAGTTAGCAATAAAATCATCAAGACGTGAGATCTCTTCCTCTATTATCTTTGTAAACTCAATTAGTTTTTTCTCATTAGCATATTTTTCTCTGAGATATACCACGGCCCCCTTTATTGCATTCAGGGGATTCCTTACACCATGTGCAAAAGTTGCTGCAATTTTACCAATATCTAACAATTTTTGTGATTGCCTAAGCCGTCTCCATGTTATACAACTTTGATGTGCACTAATTATGATATTTGCACCGTTTACCTCTCCTGTCTTTTCTCTTAGGGGAGTGATGTGAATAGCTCCATTTACTTCAGCAAAGAAACAGCCAACATGATACTCTTCGAGTATAATCGGTTTGCCATTCTTTACTACCTGCATTACTACATCTTTACTGCCTTTTTTAATTCTCGGAATTATCTCATAGTAGGGGACCCCCTTAACCTCTGTGGAGGATTTCCCATAAATTCGTTCTAATTCCTCACCCCAAGAGTTAATCCTTAGATTTCTATCTACACTAAAGCTAAAACGAAACCTATCAGGACCCTGTGGATACATATTCTTTCCTTTAGTAATTTTTTTTAAAATTATTTTTAAAATCTATATTTTTATTCATACTGGATCATTTAGCTATTAGATTATATTATATTGGAACAATTTTTGCTTCATTTATTATGTATTCTCAAATATTCTTGGAAAGGTAAGGGCTGAAAGATGAGAATAGCGAAAGTCGACAGAACGGTGGGACTATGTTGATAATGTTGATAGTCGTTGAAATAGTCTGTATACAATCTTTTGGTGCAATGTAATGGAAAAGAAGATAAACCTGATAATGCAGTCTTGGAATAAAAGCAGTTCGGAAGAAAGAGAGGAGTTCCTGAGAGAACTTGACAAAAGGTATGGTTTCGAAAGAATTTGCCTCGCCTTATCCATTGTGCTCGACTGCGAATTAAGGGATAGACCTTTGAGCAAACAAAATGAGCAAAGCTCATAATACATTGTTAATTTTTTGGATGGATTTGTCAACTCAGTAAAAGGTTTGATAAATTTTAAAACTAAAGTTTATATAAGCTGCTCACAGCCCCATCTTTCTCAATGCCTCATCAGCTGAATTTCTTGAAAGGTCTACATCCTCTGGAAGATAGAGCATTACCCCCCCTTTAACAGGCCTCACAACAATCTTTCCTTCCTGGGCTAATCTATTTGTAACCTCAACGGGATTTTCACCATTAAAATATTTCTTAAAAGCATTATTAAATCCAGAATATACAGAATGAATCCCTTTGTACCCCCCTTTTCTTAAACTTATGATTGCTTTTTTAACAAAATCCTCATAACCCAGCTTCTCTGACATGGTCTGCCTCCCTTTCTTTATTTCCCGGGTAAATTTGCTCAGATTCTATGCCTGAAGATTTCAGCCATTCTACAATTACCTTTTTCATAGCCTTTGCATTATAGCCATGCCATCTCTTTCTCTCCTTTGGATCATTAATGAGAACGTCCTTGAATCTCCTGAAAGCGCCTTTCCCATTAAGGGCATTAGTAAGTTTTTCCTTAAGCACAGGATTTTTAACGGTTCCTATAAATTCAGCCATTACAGCATGTGCCTCGGAGGAATTCCTTTCCGGGATACAGTTGTATCTACCATCTCCGGCAAGGAGAACCTCCAGCACCAGTTCTATTTCATCCTCCATCCAAGATGGCAAGGTAGGTTCTTCAGAAAACTCCACATATTCTATATCATCCCCAAGGTCATCGAGTTCACTATCACATAGTCTTGCTTTAACATCGCCCAGGATATCTTCTGATAGAACTATAACCTTCCCACTGTGAAGATCGAGGTAATAATCAAAGGAATCTCTAACAATATCTTCCATCGCCTTCTGGATTTCGTCAAAGTCTATCTTCAGTATTCTCATTAACCTAAATAGTGCAATTGAGATAATGCAGATGTTGTAAAAAATTTATTTTTTGATACCTTAGCGCGTCTTTAACTGATAGTTTTGAGAATATTTTAAATTTTTGAACAATGTCTGCATTATTCGGGTTAATCAAGAATAATTTTCACTCATAAATTCTTTTATGTTTGGTTTCATAAAACTTTTTTTACATGAATCTCTCCAATTACACCCTCTGCAATATTCTTTTACCCATTCAGGGAGTATCTCCGGTATCTTCTCTCTTAACGCCTGCCACTTAACTCCCCTATGACCGCTCAATCTTAGCAATGTTATAGCTCTCTTGTCCATTTCTCTTATCTCATTCTCGGCATTGATATTATAAATACACCTTTGATCTTTAAGATAGGGACACTTCTTGCAGATATCATCTGGTCCAGAACAAAGCTCTACCTTCCCTCTAACTTCAGCCCTTTTTAGGACACTCCTGAGGTTCTCAACAAATGCAGAATTATAGCCTTCTCCACTGAAAAAATGTAGGCATATGAGGTGATGGCCTCGTAACTTTATCGTTGCTCTCAGGGGAGACTTCATTTCCAGATCTTACTAAGGCTCGATTAAGGGATCTTTTATACGCGCCTCTCTAAATCCCTCAGCCCTAATCATGCAGCTATCACACCTTCCGCATGGAACATAAATCCCAGAGCCAAGACTTTCACCCCATCCTTCCCCCTCCTCCATCGAGGGGGAGGGATGGGTGAGAGGGATTGCATTATGAGTTTTGTTTTCTGTTTTCCGTTTTTCTTGCGGGTCATAGCAACTCCAAGTAAGAGAGTAATCAAAACCAAGTTCTGCGCCCTTTTTTATAATCTCAGATTTCTTCATTAATAATAGAGGTGCCTTTATCATAAACCTCAACCTGCCCTCTACCGCAGCCTTAGTTGCAAGGTTTGCCATGTCCTCAAATGCCCAGAGATACCCAGGCCTGCAATCAGGATAACCGCTATAATCTATAGCATTAGCACCTATAAAAATATCTTCTGCCTCAAGAACTTCTGCCCAAGCGAGGGCAAAAGAGAGAAAGATCGTATTGCGGGCAGGAACATAAGTAACCGGAATATCTGAATCGGAGACCCGGTGACTCGGTGAACCGGTGAGAATACGTTCATCTCTTTCCATCTCTCTGCGTCTCCGTATCACTGATTTCGGTACTTCCATATCCGACGTGAGGGCAGAGCCACCAATGTCTTTAAGGTCAAATTTTATTATAAGATGTTTTTCTACACCAAGGACTGAGGCCACTGCCCGCGCAGACTCCAGTTCCCTTTTATGGCGCTGATTATAGTCAAAGCTTAGGGCATATAATCCATACCCCTCAGATCTTGCAACTGCAAGTGTTGTCGCTGAATCAATTCCTCCACTCAATAGAACCACAGCCCTTCTTTTCTCCATTTTCTCATACCTCAGTAAATATCATCCTTTGTGCCTTTTTCCCCGTCTGCACCCGCACTCATGATAATAAATGTATTTTCAGCACGTTTGTAAATATAGGACCTTCCCCAGGGGTCTAATGTATTTGATACCGCTTCTAAGGTCTCAGGATATTCACCGCGCTCGAACTTATAAACCTCTATATTTAATCTCATGTTCTCAATTGCTTGTGATGCCCTGAATTTTTTGAATGTGCCATCTTTACTCAAAAATACTGAGAAGACAGAAAGCAGGGCAGCGAGCACTATTACTAAAGATATAGTAATTACAGATAAAAAAGGATAAGAAATTGCTGGTTTTTTAGACACTTCTGGAGGCACCTTAGCAAGAGGGATAGCCTCCTTTGAGTCTATAACACCTTTTTCCATAAGGGAAAAAATGACCTTCGCTACCACAAAACCATCCTTCCCACTGATATCTATTATTGTGCTTAGATCATTTTCTCCATCTACCAGCGATAGTAATTCTTGCTCCTCTTCACTCAGGTCAGCAATCTCTTTCTTCTTTACGAATATAGTGTCAAGAGTTAATTTGCCTTCAAGGAGAGACCACTCATCGAGTATTCTCAAACCCTCCATCAACAGGTATTGAGTATCAAGAGTTATCGAAATCTCCTCATCACCAACTGTATCGAGGGCTATTGCCTGAGGTGTAAATTCATACATTCCTTTTTCCCAGCCAAATATCTGAAGAACTGTTTCAGTAACCTGACCTGTCAGGACATCCTTTATATGTTCTTTATCTACAATACCTTTCTTTACAAGGATACCTCCGAGCTTCTTCCCGGTTTTGCGTTGTTCTTCAAGAGCAACATGTAGGTCTTCTTCTTTTAAGATCCCTCTCTTAAGAAGTACTTTACCCAGCCTTACATCCTCTTGCCTTCTTTTCGATATTGCACCTACTATATTACCTTCCAAGAAAAAGAGCTTTACCCTATCTCTCTCCCCTTCAAGTGTGAGTACCCCGCTCTTCCTCTGAAAGTGAATTAGCTGAAGAATATCAGCAAGCCCAAAAACCTCTAATGAACCCTTTAAAGTCATCGCCTTACAAGCCTCGGTCGAATTACGAGATTAGATACAATATATACAAAGACTATAAGTAATAGAGAAACCCAATTCAACCAAAGATGAGGGAAATAAGGCATCCCTATTACAAATAGGGAACTTATTAAAAAAGTAAATAGAAGAAATAAAAAGGTCCACAAAAATAATAAGCCTTTCAATATCTCTCCAGTATATATTTGGGCTGATCCTGGTAGTATGAAAGAAAGGATATTCATGACCCTCCTACGCCTCATTTGATATTCATAAAGAGTTTGCAGCCTCGTAATCCTTTCCTTTGCATCGAGCTCGTGGAGCTTCACCAAAGACCTATAGCATTGTAAACACATGTTACCCCATAGCACTCTTCTTTCGCATTTATTACAGAGGATTGTACCGCATTTCTTACACTTGTAAGCCCTGGGTTTAATGCGTTTATTCAGAAGATAAAAAAGAATTCCAAAGAAAAGGGCTATAAATGGCATGAAGACTTGTGGTATCGTTGATAAGTCAAAGGGAGAAATCTTGGCTGCTTTCTCTTTAGAATATTCCCAGAGCTCAGACATAGACAGGACTTCATCAATAACAAGCCTGTTTGGATTATCGCTAAAAATTGCTTGGTACCGTGTGACAGAATCAGGATCTAATTTTTGGGCAAAGAGAAAATATTCTTCACCTTTAACAAAGTCGAGAGTCCTTCTCAAGACTTGACTCATATTGTAGTAGGCAGAAACAAGGGGTTTAATTTGAAATGATTTCTCATAAAACTGTTTTGCCATTTCCATATCAGTTTTTGCAACATAGCAATCTGCAAGATTGTTATAAAACCTTGGATCAGCCTTCTCTGCGATGAGTTTTTTGTAAATCTCTATTGCTTCGTCATATTTACCTTCACGCTTTAAGGCAAGGGCATAAGAGAAGAGGGCGACTTCATCTTCGGCATGCCTCAGCACAAAGAGGGCATACTTGTTATCTTTTGACTCATTAACCGCAACAATTGCCTTCATAATATCTGAAGACGGGATATTAAGCAATAATGACGAGGTCTTAAAGACCCATGGTGAAATGAGGAGGAACAAGAGATAGAGATAAACGATAAATTTATCATTTTTCCTAAGATAAAGACCAAGTATAATTAATATACCTCCTATTAAGACAAGGGGACCTGTCAGCGCAGAAATGAGTATCAGGAGCATGAGTATCCTCGTCTTTTGCTCCATAATGTCATGAGCCAGGAGAGGTAGATCCCTGAAAAGTCTTACTAAAATAATAATTACCACAGAGGCTATAAAAGAGATGATTAGACTCATAAACAAGGACCCAATAATTGTAAAAGACCACCAGAAGTTTCTTTTATATGCTTCTATCCCCCTCCAGATATAGTTAGAGGTCTCATTCATTCCTTCGGTAGAAAAGGAAAAACTGGCTTTCGATAACTCAAAATAAATATAAGGTAAATCAGGAGAATATCTTAATGCATCCTCGAGTATTTCTTTTGCATCAGCAGGATCTTCTCTTGATTTTTTTATAAGAAAATATGAGTAAGCCTCTGAATTTCTGAGACCTTTATCAAGCTGTTCTTCATATAAATCTTTCCCGATTGATAAAGAGGGGATAAAGAGGAACCATAAAAAAATTATGAGAAAAAACCTTTTCATGAACGTTCGCCTATCCTTCTCTCAGTACCTTTTATGAGCCTCTGGATATTATCTTTATGTCTTAGGATGATAAAGACCGCCATAATAGATGCAACAGAAAGTTTTTCTTGGCTATCTAAAAGTGCAATGCTTAATGGTAGAAACCCAAAAGATATAAGAGCCCCTAAGGAAGAGTACTTTGTAGTTAAAACAACCACAAGCCATATTATAAATGTAACAAGGGCTGATTGTGGAGAGTATAGAATAAGCACTCCCAGGCTTGTGGCAACGCCCTTCCCTCCTTTGAAGCCTAAAAAAATAGAAAAGCTATGCCCGAAAATTGTAGACAGACCTATAAGACCATTATAAAAAGTCTCTGCTCCAAAATACTTTCCCACCGCAATTGCTGCAGTGCCTTTAAATATATCTCCAAAAAGGGTTAAGGCAGCAGGCCATCTGCCGAGAGATCTAAGGACATTTGTTGCACCTATATTCCCACTGCCAACCTTCTTGAGGTCAACCCCCTTAGCCTTTGCTATTATCACGCCAATGGGAATCGACCCCAATATAAAGGCAAAAAGTATAAGTAGTGTAATTTTAATCACGTGAATTCAAAATTTAAGATAAAGGATTTCTCATATTTGTCCAAAATAAGCACTTGAAGCTCCCCTTGCATTTTATATTTTACTTCCTTAAATCCTCCTCCAAAAAGAGAGGGTATATTTGAGCCCTGATATAACAGATAAGGCAAGAGCTATCCAGATTAGGATTATTCCTATATCGTAAAGATCTATATCAAAAAAACTTCCCATGAGTATAAGACACAGAATAGCAATTATCTGCGTAAATGTCTTTAGTTTACCTCCTGTTTCAGCAGGGATTAAGATATTCTTCGAAAGGGCAATGGCTCTCAGACCAGTTACGAGGAATTCTCTTACAATAATAATAATCGCTATCCAGGCAGGCAACCTTTCCATATCAACAAGGACGATAAGGGCAGATACAATTAAGAATTTGTCGGCAATTGGATCGAGTATAATCCCCAGTTTCGTTATGTCTCCCGAATGTCTTGCAAGATAGCCGTCGAGGTAGTCTGTTATCGAGGCGATACTGAATATTAAGGCACCGAATACCGGATGCTGATAGACGGAAAATATAAAAACTGGGGCAAGAAGAATCCTGCTCAGGGTCAGGATTGTCGGGAGGTTAAGTCTTGCCGTATTCATCTACAATTCCTTCCCACAATCCTTTTGCCTTAAGAAGGAAGTCACATACTTCCCTGACAGCCCCCTTGCCTCCTTTGTTTTTCGTTATCATCATCGCCGCATTTTTTGCCTCTTCAGCAGCATCTGCAACAGCAATAGAAAATCCAGACTTCTTTAAAAGAGGTAGATCAACAATATCATCACCAACATATGCAACCTCTTTAGAATCAACTGAATATTTTTCGATCAAATGATGGAAAGCAATTCTCTTATCATGACATTTCTGATAAACCTCTGTAATTCCTAGCTCACGAGCCCGCCTTTCAACAACCTTTGAATGTCTTCCAGTAATCACAGCCACAATAATCCCTGTCCTCATAAGCATCTTTACTCCATGTCCATCTCGTACATGAAAGGATTTGAACTCATTACCCGCGTTATCAAGAATAATGCCACCATCTGTTAGTACACCGTCCACGTCGAGGATAATAAGCTTAATATTTTTGGCAACTTTCAGAAGTTCTTTCTCAGAAATGTTTTTCATTATTTAGACATAGAAACTTACTTGCTTTTAGATGTTTTTTGATCAAGTCCTATATAAATTTTCTTAACCTTTTAAACAATCCCCTCCCTCAATATATCATGAAGATGTATTATGCCTATTGCTCTTCCATCTACGTCAGGTACCACCAGGGCTGTTATAGAATAACTCTCCATAATAGATAATGCCTTTACAGCAAGTTCTTCTTCCGATACTGTCTTCGGATTTCTTGTCATAACTTCTTCTGCTGCCAGCTCAAAGAGCTTTCCGCCCCACTGTTCTATCCCCCTTCTTAAATCTCCATCAGTTATTACACCTGCAACTCTATCGCTTTCGTCCAAGACAATGGCATGACCGAGCCTCTTAGAAGACATCTCTACCATTGCTTTTGACATCGGGGTCTTGAGGAAAACCTTAGGAATATCACCCCCTGTATGCATCAGGTCTTTTACCTTGATAAAGAACTTTTTCCCGATGCTTCCACCGGGATGAAAAAAAGCAAAGTCTTCTTCTTTAAGCCCCCTTTTCATAAGCAGAGCTACTGCTACTGCATCACCCATTGCCATGGTTGCAGTGGTTGATGCAGTAGGGATAACCCCAAGAGGGCATGCCTCCTCTTTTACTGATATATCAAGGTTAACATCTGCTGCCTTTGAAAGGGCTGAATCTAAGTTTCCCGTTATTGATATGAGGCGCAGGTTAAACCTCTTTAGAAAGGGTATTAACCTCAGAATTTCTTCAGTTTCACCGCTATTTGAGATGGCTATCATCACATCATCGGATGTAACCATACCTAAATCGCCATGACCTGCCTCCGCAGGATGAAGAAAAAAAGCAGGCGTGCCAGTTGATGCTAATGTGGCTGCTATCTTTTTACCCACTAGGCCGGATTTACCCATACCCATTACAACAACTCTGCCTTTACTTGTATAAATAATCTCAACAGCCTTCTCAAAATTGCTGCCAAGCCTTTCTATGAGGGTATAAACAGCCTCTGCCTCTGTCTTCAAGACTTTTTTTGCTATGCCAAGGATATCATCCATAGAGTCACCCACTCTTTTCCTCTATTATTTCCAGCCCGAAGCTATTATATCTTATCATCCCCCTCTTTTGACGAATTTCTCATAATAATTTTTTCACACTAAGTATTAAATAGGCGATTGCGAGATAAAAAGAAATACCCATGATAAGGGAGGGAATGAATCCTATCCTCTTTGACAAAAGGATAATAGTAAATATATAAGCCAGCCATGGGAAAAGCATAATTATTAGTCCCTCTGCATATGAAACCACATCTTTTTGACCTGATTCAAAATAAATAGTCAAAAAGGTTATCAATGTTATGACTGGTAAATTGGCGATGAAGGCAGCAAGTAACCCTTTTGCATGGCTAGCAAAATAGGTGACAATACTTACAATGGTCCCGCCGATTATAAAATAGAAAAGATATTTTATTTCCATAAAAATTATAATCGTTTTACAAAAATAAAGAAGGAAAAATTTATCTTTGAGGAAAAACTACATTATGGATATTTTTTATTGTCCTCAAAAGGTCAGGTACATCGTCTATTGGAATCATATTCGGCCCATCGCACAATGCCTTGTCAGGCTCTGGGTGGACTTCCATAAATATCCCATCAACCCCTACTGCTACAGCAGCACGTGCAAGTGGCCCAGCAAATTCCCTCTGGCCACCTGAGGAGCTTCCCTGTTCACCTGGAAGCTGCAAACTATGTGTAACATCAAAAATAATAGGGTATCCGAATGACCGTACTATAGATAGCCCCCTGAAATCAACAACGAGATTATTGTATCCGAAGGATGTACCCCTTTCTGTTATGAAAAGATTTTGATTACCTGTAGATATAAATTTATCAATTATATTCCTTACGTCCCAAGGCGCAAGAAACTGACCTTTCTTTATATTCACAGGTCTTCCTGTATTTGAAGCAGAAAGAATCAGATCAGTCTGCCTACATAAAAAAGCTGGTATCTGGAGGGCATCGAGAACTTCTGAAGCAGGTCTTACCTCTTCCACAGAATGCACATCGGAAATAATAGGTATCCTAAGCCTGTTCCGAACATCGGAGAGGATCCTTAAGCCCCTTTCTATCCCAGGCCCTCTAAAGGAAGAAAGGGACGTCCTATTTGCCTTATCATAGGAGCTTTTAAACAAGAGGGAAAGGCCAATTCGGTTGCATAACTCTTTTAACCTTTCAGCCGTATAAAAAACAATATCCTCATTTTCGATTACGCAGGGGCCTGCAATAATAAAAAGGGGATTATTACCTCCAAGTTTTGCATCTGCTATATTTATCTCTCGTGTCAATACTAAATGCCCCTGCTTTTTTCTTCCGCGCTAACTTCTAAGTAAGGAAATAAAGATCTTTTTTCTCTGATGGACGCCTCTATGAATGCCTTGAATAAAGGATGGGGCTCTATCGGCCTTGATTTAAATTCAGGATGAAACTGGCAACCGAGAAACCATGGATGGTCTTCTATCTCTATTATCTCTACAAGTTCTCCGTCAGGGCTAAGGCCACTAATCTTCAAACCATGTCTTGTGAGTATCTCTCTAAAGATATTATTGAATTCATATCTATGTCTATGCCTTTCGGATATCTCTTTCATACCGTATGCACTGTAAGCATTTGTCCCTTCTTCAAGAATGCAAGGATAGGCACCAAGCCTCATGGTACCACCCTTCTGAGAGCTCTCTGAGCGAACTTCAACCCTACCCTTTCTGAAATCAAACCACTTTTCCATAAGATAGATAACGGGGTACTGGGTATCTGAATCAAATTCTGTACTATTCGCAAAAAGACTACAGACATTCCTTGCAAATTCGATCACAGCACACTGCATCCCAAGGCATATACCAAAATAGGGTATCTTTTTTTCACGCGCATATCTGATAGCCTTTAACTTCCCCTCAATCCCTCTGTATCCAAATCCTCCAGGCACAAGAATTCCATCAACTTCAGAAAGATATCTTTCAGGCCCTTGAACCTCCACCTCTTCTGAATCTATCCACTGAAGAATCACCCTTGCATCATTTGCAATTCCACCATGACAAAGAGCCTCATAGAGGCTTTTGTAGGAATCCTTAAGACCCGTATATTTTCCGACTATTGCGATAGTAACTTCATGCTTAGGTTCTTTTATCTTCCTCACAATATCTTCCCAAAGAGTAAGATCTGGCTCATTTAAACTCAGATTAAGCCTCTTACCTATGAAGTAATCCAGACCCTCTTTGTGAAGCATGATAGGTACTTCATATACTGTCTCAACATCCCTCGCAGCAATAACAGCATCTCCGTCAAGGTTACAGTGGATTGCGATCTTCTTTTTAATGTCTAAAGGAAGAGGTCTGTCAGTTCTACATAAGAGTATATCAGGCTGAATACCTATCTCCCTGAATTCTTTAACACTATGTTGTGTGGGCTTTGTCTTTAGTTCACCTGCGGACTTTACATAGGGTACAAGGGTCAGATGAATATAAAGTACATTTTCTCTGCCGACATCATATCGAAACTGTCTTATCGCCTCAAGAAAAGGCAGGCTCTCAATATCCCCAATAGTCCCGCCGATCTCAACTATTACCACATCATAGTCATTGCTTGCAGATTTTATAGCCTTTTTTATCTCATCGGTAATATGCGGCACGACCTGAACTGTGTCCCCAAGATAATCTCCCTGTCTTTCCTTTGTAATCACAGCATAGTAAATCCTTCCTGTAGTATAGTTATTTGCCTGAGATGTTCTTATTGACGTGAATCTCTCATAATGCCCGAGATCAAGGTCTGTCTCGGCACCATCATCCGTGACAAAGACCTCGCCATGCTGAAAAGGGCTCAGCGTACCAGGATCAACATTTATATATGGGTCTAACTTCTGAAGGGTTACTTTCAACCCCTTTGCCTCCAAGAGTGCACCTATACCAGCTGCTGCAATACCCTTACCAAGGGCTGAAACAACCCCACCGGTTACAAAGATGTACTTAGACATTTTTCTATCCTTTCTAAGTCTTCTGGGGTATCTACCCCGTATGTTTCAAAGAAAGTTTCCTTTGTTTTTATTCTCATTCCTTTTTCGATTGCCCTTAACTGCTCGAGCTTCTCTATCTTCTCAAGTTCTGTGGGTAGTGTCTTGGAAAGTGCGAGCAGCGCCTCTCTCCTATAACTATAAATACCTATATGTTTATAAAACTTGGCCTCGTGATATCGGTGACTCGGGGAATCGGTGACTCGCATTTCTTTTCTCCATTTTTCCGTTTCCCCGTTTCTCAATGTCAAATGCGGGATTCCGATGTCTCTATGGTAGGGTATCGGTGACCTCGAAAAATAGAGTGCAAAACCCTCCTCATCAAAGACAACTTTAACCACATTAGGATTAGCAATCTCCCCAGGGTCAGTTATCTTTTTCACCAGAGTGCCAATAGAAGCCCTTTCATCATCAAGGAGTAAAATAACATCATCTATCATCTGAGACTGAATGAGAGGTTCATCAGCCTGAACGTTTACAACTATTTCACAATCCATTGAGGCTGCAACCTCTGCTATCCTGTCCGTGCCCGAGGGATGTACCTTACTCGTCATAACAGCCTTCCCTCCAAAAGAAAACACCTTCTCGAATATTGCCTCGCTGTCCGTAGCGACGATTACATCATCTGTTATAAGATTGGCACCACTCGAATTCTCATAGACATGCTGGATTAAAGTTTTCCCCTTAAGGAGGGACAAGGGCTTACCCGGAAAACGGGTTGAGTCATAACGGGCAGGGATAATGACTATGGCAGTCATAATCTAATTAACAATTATATAATGCTTCCCCATACCTTGACAATACCTTTTCATAACCAGTATAGTTTTTATCTTAGGAGAAGGAGGAATATAGAAAGTATGGCAACAAGACACAAGATTCCGGGATCTTCCTGGAGGGCATATATTGAGAGTGCATTTTTTTCTAATTCGGTAAGAAAGGCCACTATGGCTGAGCTATATAAACTCGCTATAAAGCAACCTGAAGTCGTCTCAACCTCTGAACCAATATATAAGCCAGAGCAGTTTAAACTCCCTAAGGACGCCAAAGTTCTTATCTCCAATGACGGAGGAATTGTAGGACGCACGGCAAGGGCAAGACGTCTGGTTCGGGAAATGGGGAGGGATCAAGACAAATTTCTCTCTATCATGGGAGAAGCGATTTACAACTTAAACCGTCGAGAATGCCTATGGCTTAAAGGGATAATAGGGCTGCATCCTGATTTCATGGTTAAGGCACATCTTTTAAGCCCGGCAACAGATGCAAAGAACATGCTTGATTGGGGTTTTAACTTTACCCCCTGGATGAGACCATGGAGCGACCTTTATGCGAAATCGCGCGTTTTAGACGAGCCTGACATCTTAGTGGTTGCTGACCCCGAATGGTCACACACGGAATTCCCAAATGGACTTGTTATCATCGACGAGATGCAGAATTGTATTGCTATTCTGGGATTGCGATATTTTGGTGAGAGGAAAAAAGGCACATTGACCCTCGCCTGGACCATCGGAGTTCGTCAAAATATGGTTGCCTGCCACGGAGGCATTAAGAAAATTGGGAATAAGCTGCCTGTTGCTGTATTCGGACTATCAGGTTCAGGAAAGTCTTCAATTACCAACAGCCATGACCATGCTGGGACTTTAAAGAAAGATGAAAAAGTCACAGTTATCCACGATGATGCATTCTTAATAGACCTGGAGAATGACTTTACCGTAGCACTCGAGCCGAGTCTCTTCGATAAAACAGATGCTGTTGAATTTCAGGATCCCATAATCAAATATTTTTATTCAGCCCAGAATATAGCAGTGACAGAACTTCCTGATGGGAGCAAAAGGATTGTGTGCTCAGATATCAGGAATGAAAACGGCCGTTGCCTGAAGACTAGGGACATGTTTAACCATGCAGATTCTTGTGAAAGGCCTGGGATGGTAATCTGGCTGCAGAAGGATACAAGCCTTCCTCCAATATGTAAGGTTAGTTTGATTAACCTTGCTGTAGCCATGGGAGCATCATTGAGTACTATGCGGGCCAAAGGGGTAGAAAATGTTGATCCAAAAGAACTTGAGAGATTAGTGATTGAGCCTTTTGCAAACCCCTTCAGGGTACACCTCCTTCTTGTAGACTGTATGCAATTCAAAAAATTGTTCAAGCTGGGAACCGAGTGTTATATAATGAATACCCATGCCTTTGGCCTTCCTGGAAATCTCATTGACATTCCAAAAAAACTTTCCCTCTCTATTGTTACAGAACTGATAAGGGGTAACATTGAATGGAGGGAATGGAGGGCATTTCAAGGGCTGCTTTTACCTAAAAATGGGAAAGAGCTTTTCGGTACCGATTATGACAAGAAATATAAACCTTCAAGGGAATCTGCCTATCTGAGCTTCTTACGTGACAAGATGCAGGACCGTATTACCTATTTATCGAATAAAAGAGACTTGGAACAAGATATGGACAGCATCTTTATTGACCCTCTCGTAGCAGCAAGAACAGTGATTGACCAGATCTTGCATCCTATTTAGAAAGGCAATAAAGTCTTGGATTTTATTTCTGTTGCAAGGCAGCTCCTCATAGCCGCTATTCCAATTCTAATAGCGATAACCTTTCATGAGGTAGCTCATGGCCTTGTCGCAAATAAATTAGGCGACCCAACAGCCAAGATCATGGGCAGGCTTACATTGAATCCGATTGCACATATAGATCCCATTGGCACAATTATTGTGCCAATTATGCTCTTTATATTTTCAAAAGGTACATTTATATTTGGCACAGCCAAACCGGTCCCTGTTAACTTCAATAATTTAAGACATCCAAGGCGGGATTCGGCCATTGTCTCTGCTGCAGGACCAGCTACGAATATTATTATTGCTTTTGCAAGTATATTACTCTTTATCCTTGTTTATAAGATTCCCCTTCTATTTCCCTCTCCAACGTTCGTTAGTCAAAAAATTATTATACCCTTTAAAATAATGCTGCAATACAGCATATCTTTCAATATCTTTATCGCTGCTTTTAACCTTATACCTGTTCCACCACTTGATGGAGGAAGAATAGTCACAAGCCTCTTACCACCTAAACATTCTTATCAATTCAGCAAGCTTGAGCCTTACGGCATTCTGATTGTACTCGGCCTCTGGTTCACCGGGATCGCTAATTATATTATCGTACCAATACAAATATTCATTGAGATCATAATTCGCATATTCCTTTTACCCTTTGGAGGTTTAATGTGAAAGACAGGGTCTTAAGCGGTATGCAAGCAAGCGGTAAGCTCCACCTCGGAAACCTGGTAGGCGCACTAAGCAACTGGGTGAAACTCCAGGAAAAGTATGATTGTTATTACTTCATTGCAGACTGGCATGCCATGACTACAATGTATATAGATCCTTCATATATAAGAGAATCTACAAGGGACATCCTCATCAATTTTCTCGCTGCTGGTCTTGACCCTGAAAGATGCACAATCTTTCTCCAGTCGAGGGTACTTGAGCACGCAGAACTCCATCTCCTCCTCTCAATGATAACCCCTCTTGGCTGGCTTGAAAGGGTTCCCTCATATAAAGAAAAACAGCAGGAGCTCAAGGATAGGGATCTATCCACCTACGGATTTCTTGGATATCCTCTTCTTCAGACGGCAGACATATTGATATACAGAGCTAAATACGTACCGGTGGGGATTGACCAGGTCCCGCACCTTGAGATAAGTCGGGAAATTGCAAGGCGTTTTAATTACCTCTATAGAGAAATCTTTCCAGAACCAGAGGCATTGCTTACAGAGTTTCCTAAGGTAGTAGGTGTTGACGGAAGGAAGATGTCTAAAAGTTATGATAATGCTATCTTTCTTTCTGACAGCCCTGCAGAGGTCGAACAGAAGATAACGACTATGGTAACTGATCCTGCAAGGATAAAAAGAACAGACCCGGGAACCCCAGAACTATCCCCTGTATATCAGCTCCATAAGATCTTCTCCTCAAAGGAGGAGGTTAAAGAGGTTGCAAAGGGATGTGTAACAGCAGGCATTGGTTGTATTGAGTGCAAAAAGATACTTATAAAAAACATTTTCAAGGTTATGGAGCCAATCTGGAAAAGGCGTAATGAGCTTATCAACAATCCTGATTTACTTTATGAAATTGTGAAGAAAGGGACCGAAAAGGCAAAAGGGGCAGTTGAAGAGACGATGCAGCTTGTGAGAGATGCAATGGGCTTGTATTGATGATAGGAACTTATTTCTTAAGGTATACCATTAACCCGAAAAATGCAGTTACATAATGCAGATGTTGTGAAAAAATTTATTGTTCGATACCTTAGTGTACCTTTAACTGATGGTTATTGGAATATTTTTATGGATATAACCAATAAAGATATTCCCAATAATTCATCGAGTTAAATAAATTTTTGAACAATGTCTGCATTATTTGGGTTAATTATCCGGAATTCGATATTGTGAAAAGATTTTCTTAAAATGCGATGAATTTTCTTGAAAATGTTGCTCGTTTATAATGATTGTCTAAACGATGTCAAAATCTCTTAAACTTTTTCTTGTAAATCCCCGGTCACATATGGTTATAATTAATCCACAAGCAAACAATCTTTTTCAGACTGCAGGTTTAGTATAAAGATCATAAAAGAATAAAATTAAGAATCATGATTGGGAAATTAAAATCACCATTTTCTACTAAAAATCCAAAAGAAGAGCTACAGTACGCAAGTGCTGGCGTTGACACAGAAGCCGAAGAAAAGGGACTGGACAATTTAATAAACTGGATAAAAAGAACAACTACATTTAGTGACTGTCAGGTAAAGCTTAATTTTGGCTATTTTGCAAATGTTTTGGATATTGGGAACAATATAGGTTTAGCCATATCAACTGATGGAGTCGGCACCAAGATTATAGTTGCTCAAATGATGAATCGATACGACACCATTGGAATAGATTGTATAGCAATGAATGTGAATGACTTATTATGTGTAGGAGCAATGCCTATTTCTATGGTTGATTATATTGCTGTTCAAAGCCCGGATCCACATTTATTAGAAGAAATAGGCAAAGGGTTGTATGAAGGAGCAAGAATCGCCCATATATCAATTCCTGGTGGAGAAATTGCCCAAATTAAAGAGATGTTAAAAGGCAAAAAGGAAGGATCTGGATTTGACTTGGTCGGAACTGCTGTCGGTTTAGTACCTTTAGATCGAATTATAATTGGTGCAGATGTCAAGGATGGTGATATATTGCTTGGCTTAAGGAGCAATGGTATCCATAGCAATGGTTTAACCTTAGCCCGAAAAGTCTTTTTTGAGAAAGGCAAGTACAAAATAGACAAATATATCGAAGCATTAGGTACAACTTTAGGGGAGGAATTATTAAAGCCTACTCATATCTATGTTCCTGAGGTTGTAGAAATAATTAAATCAGGCTTAAATATCAAAGCACTCATTCACATAACCAGTGATGGCTTTTTGAATCTATCCAGAATAAAAGCTGATTATGGATATGTAATTGAAAATCTACCGAAACCCCAGCCTATATTTAGATTAATCCAAGAGGTTGGTGAGATCAGTGATGAAGAAATGTTCAGGGTCTACAATATGGGGATTGGATTTTGTGTTGTAGTTTCTAAGAGGGAAGTAGAAAAAGTTTTTGACATCAGCAAAAAGTTTAATGTTGAATGTTACAGGATGGGGTATTCCACAAGTGATAGCGAGAAGAAAGTAATAATCGAAAGTAAAAAATTGATCGGCAAAGATAATAAATTCTTCAAGTTTTGAAATTTCCTCATTGCGTTTTTAATAGAGTTAAATAAATTTTTGAGCAATATCTGCATTATTCAGGTTAAAGTATTTCTGAAATCACCCTTTCCAAGTCAGAACAATCATATAAAAATCCATCAGGTTTAAGATTATTATATTCCTGAAGTTCTTGCCCGAAAAGGATAAACTTCATTCCTGCCCTTTTTGCACCAACAAGGTCTTTATAAGGGTTGTCACCGATATATATAGATTCCTCTGGTCTTACTCCAAGTTTATCCATCGCAATGTTAAAAAGTCTCGCATCAGGCTTCTTAAATCCGAAGCGTGATGATAGAATCATTAGCTTGAAGAATCGGTCAAGACCGAGCATCTCTATCTCAGGCTCTGCAAAAACCCACTGTGCATCAGAGATAATTGCAATTCTGTATTTTTTAATCACCCGGGGTAGGGTATCAAGAAGAAAGGGAAATAAGCCAAAATGTCTAATCGTCAATGACCGGAAAAGCATGGCCACATCAACAATGATATTTTTAGAATATTTCCTATTGCCATATCTGTACATGATCTTGTAAAAAACTTCATATACATCTGCTTCGGGATAAAGCTCTTTGTCTTGCCTCAAATGTTGATCAATTTCTTCAAAATATGCTCTTTTTAATTCATCAGGCTCTATCTTAACCGAGTGATATAAAAAATACTTTGAAAGAACAGAATAAACCCATGGTTCATTTTCATCGGTTTTTATATCAATCAAAGTCCCGTAAAGGTCAAAGAATATCGCCTTTTTCACCTGAGTTTAAGCCCCCACCTTAGACATTATAAGTTATTCATTAAAATCTACCCATCTAACCTGAATCTATTGGTGTTACTCTAAAATACGATACCATAAATTCAAAAGTGTCGGGTCTTCTGATATAATGACTTATTCCATGAGCCTGCGGACTGACTGTTTGAGGTTAAGAATACCCCAGGAGACAATAACCCTGCAGCAAGACAGCAGTGTACTGGCAAGAATACGGAATCGCTGTACAAAACTACAGGAATTCAAAATATGATCAAGAGAGTTTTATGAGAGAAATGCCCTGGCATTCGATGGATATATCGCAGGTCTTAAAGGAGCTGAATACCGACCCTCATGGTGGCCTGACCTCTGAAGAGGCTAATAGTCGCCTTAAAAAATATGGCTATAATGAATTGAGAAAGGAAGAAAAAATCTCAACTCTCAACATTTTTATAAATCAATTCAAAAATATTCTAATCATAATCCTTCTCATTGCCACTATTCTCTCAATCCTTGTCGGAGAAACATTTGATGCAGTACTCATATTAGTAATAGTAGCCTTTTGTGCTATTTTAGGATTTTTTCAGGAATATAAAGCAGAGCAGGCAATCGAGGCATTAAAAAAGATGCTTTCTCCAGATATAACAGTCTTAAGAGAAGGCAAAGAAAAAGATATTCTTACGAAGGAACTCGTTCCAGGAGACATATTAATTCTTGAGGCAGGAGACAAGATTCCTGCGGATGCGCGGTTGATCGAGGTCCGATCGCTGAAATGTGAAGAGGCATCCCTTACAGGGGAGTCTATTCCTGTTAAGAAAGATATAAAGCCGTTACAGAAGAATATACCTGTAAATGACATGAGGAATATGGTCTTTGCAGGCACAGTAGTTATATACGGCAGATGTAAAGCAGCTATCACATCAACAGGTATGAATACAGAATTTGGAAGGATTGCCGAGGAGGTGACTGCAGTTGAACCAAAAAAAACACCTTTGGAGAAAAGAACAGAGGAGATAGGTAAGTGGCTTGGCATTCTCTCTCTGTTGATATGTTTCCTTGTAGCAGGAATAAGCACTATAAGAGAAGCTTTAGGTGGTAAGATTGATTTAGGATTCATGGTAACTACGGTAATGTTTACAGTATCCCTCGCAATAGCAGCCGTACCTGAGGCGTTAGCAGCCATAGTTACAGGTGCCCTTGCTATCGGTATGCACCAGATGGCTAAAAGAAATACCTTGATAAGGAAAATGCCTGCTGTTGAGACCTTAGGTTGTACTACAGTAATATGCTCGGATAAAACGGGCACGCTAACAAAGGGAGAGATGACTGTCAGAAAGATCTTCACAAGCGGCAAGGTGATAGAAGTTACAGGTGTAGGGTATGACCCAACTGGAGAGTTTAGAGGAGACAATATAGTTAATGTAGAAAATAGTAAACCACTTCGAACACTCCTTTTAGGAGGGCTCCTCTGCAATGATGCCGCCATAGAAGAAACAGCTGGCAAATGGACTATAAAAGGTGACCCTACGGAGGGGGCCCTTGTTGTAACAGCCTTAAAGGCGAATATACATCAGGCCGAGGCAAGGTCTGAGAATCCAAGAATAGAGGAAATACCTTTCAGTTCTGAGAGAAAGAGGATGACCACCATACATCAAATGAAAGATGGTAAAAGAATGGCATTTATGAAGGGGGCACCAGAGGTGGTCTTAGAAAGATGCCCTTACATTTTAGGAGATGGTGAGGTAAGGAAGCTCAATGAGGCAGAAAAGGCTCATATCTTAGAGATAAATAGGGAGATGACTCAAGGTGCCTTAAGGGTTCTTGGATTAGCTTATAGAGAACTCTCTGATGGTATTACATTTACAGAAGAAGGCATTGAATGTAATCTGATATTTATTGGCCTTGTTGGAATGATAGATCCACCAAGGGAGGAAGCAATAGAGGCTGTAAGGGTTTGTAACGATGTAAAAATAAGAACCATAATGATTACAGGAGATCATGAACTCACTGCGGTAGCCATAGCAAAGGAAATCGGTATCTATAAAAAAGGCGACTTGGTATTGACAGGTGAAAAGTTGGCAAAGATGCCTGATGATGAATTCGAAAGGATCGTGGATAAAATTACTGTTTATGCGAGGGTATCGCCTATAGACAAGCTAAAGATAGTGAAGGCATGGAAGAAGAAGGGAGAAATAGTAGCAATGACAGGTGACGGAATTAATGATGCCCCAGCCCTCAAGCATGCTGATATAGGTATAGCCATGGGTATAACAGGAACAGAAGTGACAAAAGAAGCCTCTGATATGATTCTTAGTGATGACAACTTTGCAACTATCGTGAGGGCAATAGAGCGTGGTAGATGGATTTATGACAATATAAAGAAATACCTTACCTATCTACTAAGGTGTAATATTACAGAAGTAGTGGTCATTGGTGGGGTAGTGCTCATAATGGGCCCTGAATATCTGCCTCTTCTACCAGCAGGCATATTGTATATAAATTTAGTTACTGATGGACTACCTGCGCTTGCATTAGGAGTTGCACCCCCTGACCCGGACATTATGCAGAGACCGCCGAGAGATCCAAAGAAAAGCATCTTTTCATGGGATGTGAGGTCTTTTATATTGATGGCACTGTTGATTGAAAGCCCTTTTTTCTTTTTCCTATTTTTCCACGATCTCAAAGATATAGGAGTTGCAAGGACTGAAATATTTTTCTTGTTCATAATAATAGAGCTTATTATTGCCCTTAACTTCCGCTCCATGAGATACAGCATATTTAAGGCTCCTCCCCATAAATTGCTTGTTATTGCGATTGTAATACAGATCGTGTTGACAGCATTATTAGCCCAAATCCCTTCTGTTCGTGATGCCTTTGGAATCCTGAAACCATCGGCATCTGATTTCAAGATAAGCTTAGGTTTCGGTCTTTTTGTATTTGCCTCTATGGAAGTAGTAAAGGCAATTTTAAGAAGAAGGCCCATACACTAAGAAATAGAACCACTTAGAACCTTATTGAGCTTCTCTCTGAACATCTTTGGATGAGTACCTTCCCAGTAAAGCTTACCACAATCATTGCACTTAAGAAAGACACGGGAATTAAGGAACACATGCTCGGGGACAGAGTCTTTTATCTCGTTCTTATCTGAAAACACCGAAAGCTGCCCATTACATATAACGCATCTACTGAGAGGGTTAAAGTCTTTCAGATTTAGTGCATGTATTACTTCCAGCAGCTGCTGAAAAGGATCATTTGCTTTTATGAGAATATAATTCTTGATACCCCTTATGTTTATAAGACGAGTATCTCTCGTTAGGACGACTCTCCCTTGCTCTTTTGCAATTTTGAGAAGCCGCATGTCACTTATGTCGGAATAGTATAATGTGTCAAATCCTAATAGCCTCAGCCACTTTGCGAGTCTTCCGAGCATAACATCGACTATGAAGCATTGATTTTCCTTCTCTTCTTCACACCTCACGAATCTACTTTTTCAACTTTTTCAACTGGGGGTTCAGAAAATAGTGGCAGGATTTCCCTCTTCACAAAGGTATTTTTATACTTCGGCATTCCTGTTCCGGCTGGAATTGTCCTACCCATAATCACATTCTCCTTAAGCCCTCTGAGTTCATCCACGGCACCATTAAGGGCAGCTTCTGTAAGTACTCTTGTAGTCTCCTGAAATGAGGCTGCGGAGACAAAACTGTCTGTTGCCAGAGATGCCTTTGTAATTCCAAGAAGAAGGGGTTTCCCCTGTGCAGGTTTTCCACCTTGTGCCTTCACCTCTGCATTCTCTTCCTGGAAGAGCAACCTGTCCACCTGTTCACCTGCAAGAAATGTTGTGTCACCAGGTTCTTCAATTCTTACCTTCTTCATCATCTGTCTAACAATAATTTCAAGATGCTTATCATTAATCGAAACTCCCTGGAGTCTATAGACCTTCTGAACTTCATCTACAAGATATCTTTGTAGTTCCTTGGGCCCGAGGATATCAAGTATGTTATGAGGATTTACAGCACCATCCATGAGCGGTTCCCCGGCCCTCACCCAGTCACCCTCATGAACACTCACGTGCTTCCCCTTTGGTATTAGATACTCTCTGGTCTCGTCCCCTCCTTTAACAACAACCACACGCATTCCCTTTTGGGCTCCTCTAAATTCAACCATGCCGCCTATCTCTGCAACTATTGCTTGCTCTCGAGGGCGTCTCGCTTCAAAAAGCTCAGCAACTCTCGGTAGACCCCCAGTAATATCCTTTGTCTTTGTCGTCTCCCTGGGAATCTTTGCGAGGATGTCACCAGGATATACTGGATCATTTCTTTCAACGAGTATATGTGCACCTGATGGCAGGAGGTACCTTGCAAGATTATTTGTATCCGGAATTTTTGTCGTCCTTCCATGCTCATCTTTGATAGAAATCCTAGGCCTCATGCTTGCAGGATAGTCTATTATCACCTTATGTGAAAGGCCTGTTATCTCATCAACTTCTTCTTTTACAGTTGCACCTTCAACAATGTCGCCCAGGGCTACTTTACCACCGATTTCTGTAAGTATTGGTGTAGAATAAGGATCCCACTCAACAAGTCTATGCCCTATTTCAACCTTCTGATCATCAGCAACAAGGAGTTTAGCCCCATATACTACGGAATATTTCTCTTTTTCCCTTCCCTTTGAATCTACAACGGCAATGCTTCCATTCCTGTTCATAACAACAAGGAGGCCTTCTCTGTTCCTTACAGTATTTATATTTATAAACTTTATTACCCCGGTATTTTTACTTTCAAGAACTGTCCGCTCCACAACTTTTGCAGCTGCACCCCCAATATGGAAGGTCCTCATTGTAAGCTGGGTACCAGGTTCACCAATAGACTGGGCTGCAACGATGCCCACTGCCTCACCTATCTCCACAGGTTCGCCCCTTGCAAGGTCCCTACCATAGCACTTCATACAGACACCATGCCTTGACTGGCATGTAAGCACAGACCTTATCTTAACTCTGTCTATTCCTGCATCAATGACCTTCTGCACCAGCTCCTCATCTATTTCCTGATTCTTCTTCACTATTAGTTCCCTGGTTACAGGGTCTTTAATATCCTCAGCAGTTACTCTGCCAAAAATTCTCTCCTCCAGAGGTTGTATTATCTCTCCTCCTTCCACAAGGGACGCTACAATAATGCCATCCGTCGTCCCGCAATCTTCTTCTATAACAATAATATCCTGTGAAACGTCTACAAGTCTCCTGGTGAGATAACCCGAGTTCGCAGTCTTTAGAGCTGTATCAGCAAGCCCCTTCCTTGCACCGTGTGTTGAAATAAAGTACTGAAGTGGAGACAGACCCTCCCTGAAATTTGCTGTTATCGGTGTTTCAATAATCTCACCTGAGGGTTTTGCCATCAATCCCCTCATGCCTGCAAGCTGTCTTATCTGTGCGGTGCTTCCCCTGGCCCCGGAATCAGCCATCATGAAGATACTGTTAAAGGATCTCCTCTCTCTAAGGTCTTCTTCAGAAAAGGTTTTGCCTTCCTCAGCACCAAGTTCTTTCATCATCTCATCTGCAATCTTCTCGGTTACATTTGCCCAAATATCAATTACTTTGTTGTAGCGCTCACCATGGGTTATGAGGCCATCGGCATATTGCTTCTGGACCTCGATGACCTCCTGCTCTGCGGCACGTATAAGCCCAGCTTTTCTTGAAGGTATGTGCATATCATCCATACAGATAGATATGCCCGATTTTGTCGCGTAATGAAACCCTAGTTTCTCTATGTTGTCAAGGAAAACAACAGTTTCCCGCCTACCTGCCTTTTTATATGAGTATTCTATAAGTTTGCCGATTTCTTTCTTTGTAATATCTCTATTTATCATTGAAAAAGAAATAATTTTAGGCAATATCTCACTGAAAAGAACTCTACCCGTTGTGGTCTCAACAAATTCTCCATTCATCTTTACCTTAATTTTCGCATGTTCATTCAGAATCCCAGCATCATAAGCAATCCTCACATCTTCAGGGTCTGCGAATACCCTGCCCTCGCCCTTTACACCCTTTCTTTCTTTCGTAAGATAATAAATCCCAAGCACCATATCCTGGGTTGGAACTACTATCGGCTTCCCATTAGCAGGGGAAAGGATATTATTGACAGACATCATAAGAACCCTTGCCTCTATCTGGGCCTCTATAGAAAGAGGTACATGAGCTGCCATCTGGTCTCCATCAAAATCCGCATTGAAGGCCGTGCAGACAAGGGGATGTAACTTTATAGCTTTGCCTTCAACTAAAACTGGATCAAATGCCTGGATACCAAGCCTGTGGAGTGTTGGTGCTCGGTTAAGAAGTACAGGATGCTCCCTTATAACATCTTCGAGGGCATCCCAGACCTCAGGCTGCTCTTTTTCTACAAGCTTCTTTGCGGCCTTTATTGTTGTAGCGAATCCATTTTCTTCAAGCTTGTGAAAAATAAAAGGCTTAAAGAGCTCCAACGCCATCCTTTTTGGAAGACCGCACTGGTGAAGCTTCAGCTCAGGTCCTACAACAATAACAGACCTGCCTGAATAATCAACCCGTTTTCCTAAAAGATTCTGCCTGAATCGGCCTTGTTTTCCTTTTATCATGTCACTCAGGGACTTGAGAAGTCTTTTTGTAGTAGTCTTCAAGATCCTGCTTCTTCTGCCATTATCAAAGAGGGCATCAACCGCTTCCTGGAGCATCCTTTTTTCATTTTTGATAATAACACTGGGTGCCTTCAGTTCCATCAGTCTCTTGAGTCTATTGTTCCTATTAATGACCCTCCTATAAAGATCGTTCAGGTCGGAGGTAGCAAAACGGCCTCCTTCTAAAGGTACAAGGGGCCTGAGATCCGGAGGCAAAACAGGTATTACATCCATGATCATCCATTCTGGTTTATTACCGGATTTTCTAAATGCCTCTACAACCCGCAACCGTTTTGTAAGCTTTTTCTTTATACCAAGGGATGATGCTCCCTTTATCTTTAACTTAATCTCTGTAGATAGTGTCTCAAGGTCAACCTTTCTGAGTAGCTCCCTAATAGCCTCTGCACCCATCCCTGCCTTAAATCGAGAGCTATATTCTGAGGCTTTCTTTTTATATGCATCCTCACTGAGCAGCTCCTTCTCTTTGAGCGGTGTATCTCCTGGGTCTGTTACTACATAGCTTTCAAAGTAGAGCACTTTTTCAAGCTGTCGTACAGTCATATCAAGCAATGTTCCTATCCTGCTCGGTACGCCCTTCAGGAACCATATATGTGCTACAGGACTCGCAAGCTCAATATGCCCTAATCTTTCTCTTCTAACTTTAGACTGCACAACTTCGACTCCGCATTTATCACATACTACCCCCCTGTGCTTCATACGCCTGTATTTACCGCATATGCACTCCCAGTCCTTTACAGGCCCAAATATCTTTGCGCAGAATAGGCCATCTCTTTCAGGTTTAAAGGTGCGGTAATTTATAGTCTCGGGCTTTTTAACCTCACCGTAAGACCATTCTCTTATCTTCTCTGGTGATGCAAGTCTAATTCTTATGGCCTCAAAGTCCAATGGATTCTTTGGTTTTTGAAAGATTGAATATATATCTTCTGCCAACTACTCCCCCCTATCTTTTTTCTCCAGTAGCTCGACATCAAGTCCGAGACTCTGGAGTTCTTTTATTAATACATGAAAGGACTCCGGGATACCTGGTTCGAGTGTTGCATCTCCTTTCACAATTGCTTCATACATATGTGCCCTACCAGTAACGTCGTCACTTTTTACTGTAAGAAACTCCTGGAGCGTATAGGCTGACCCATAAGCTTCAAGTGCCCATACCTCCATCTCACCGAGCCTTTGGCCGCCGAATTGAGCTTTTCCTCCAAGAGGCTGTTGCGTAACAAGAGAATAAGGCCCAATTGATCGGGCATGCATCTTGTCATCTACAAGGTGATGAAGTTTCATCATATACATACATCCGACAGTCACTGGTCTTTCAAAGGGCTCACCTGTCCTCCCGTCATACAAGGTTATTTGGCCGGATTTTCGAAGACCCGCCCTCTCGAGGAACTCCTTTATCTCCGCCTCTTTTGCTCCTTCAAAAACTGGAGTTGCTACATAAAGTCCCAGGGCTTTTGCTGCCCAGCCAAGATGCGTCTCGAGTATCTGACCGACATTCATCCTCGATGGAACGCCTAGGGGATTGAGAACAATATCTACAGGAGTCCCATCGGGTAGATATGGCATATCTTCTTCTGGAAGTACCATTGCAACTACTCCCTTGTTGCCATGCCGCCCCGCCATTTTGTCGCCTACCTGGATTTTTCTCTTCATCGCAACATATGCCTTTACCACTTTATTCACTCCGTGAGGCAACTCGTCACCGCTCTTTACTCGATCAATTTGTTCATCATACCTTGACTCAAGATAACGAATATATTGGTCCGTCTCATTCTGTATAGACTCTATCTTCTCACGAATACCAATATTTTCTATCTTGATACGCATAAGATGTTCATCTTTTACCTTTTCGAGGTGATCCGATTTTAATTTACCACCTTTTAGGCATATGACCTCTTTGCTCTTAGAATCTTTAACATCCTCGGTGACCTTCTGACCCATAAGGAGCTCTCTTAGCTTACGGAACTTCTCCTCTTTTATAATCTTTACTTCTTCTTCGAAGTCTCGTTGTAATCTCTGTATATCCTCTTCTTCAATGCTTTTTGCCCGTTCGTCCTTCTCTGTTCCTTTCCTTGAAAATATCCTTACGTCAACAATCGTTCCTTCTATTCCAGGCGGTACATAAAGACAGCTCTCCTTTACCTCTTCTGCCTTTTCTCCAAATATTGCCCTCAGGAGTTTTTCTTCTGGAGTGAGCTGCGTTTCCCCTTTTGGTGTAACTTTACCCACAAGAATATTGCCTGGTTTTACCTCTGCACCTATTCTTATTACCCCGCTTTCATCGAGGTCCTTTAATGCTTCTTCACCAACGTTAGGGATATCCCTTGTGATTTCTTCCGGCCCGAGCTTTGTCTCTCTTGCCTCGAGCTCGAACTCTTCTATATGCACTGATGTATAGACATCATCCTTTACAAGTCTCTCACTAATGAGAATCGCATCTTCAAAATTGTACCCTCCCCAGGGCATAAAAGCTACAAGGACATTTTTGCCAAGGGCGAGTTCTCCAAGCTCAGTAGAGGGGCCTTCAGCAAGTATATCGGCTTCCTCAACAAAATCTCCAACTTCCACGATCGGCCTTTGGTTAAGACATGTTGCTTGGTTAGACCTTTGAAACTTTACTAAGTTGTATATATCAACACTTCTTCCATCATCTGAAACTCTGACGACTATCCTCGATGCATCGACACTCTCAACAACACCAGCCCTCTTTGCAAGCACAAGGGCCCCTGAATCCCTTGCCGCAACATATTCCATGCCAGTGCCTACTATCGGGGACTCTGGCTGTAAAAGCGGAACAGCCTGTCTTTGCATGTTCGACCCCATCAAAGCCCTATTCGCATCATCATTCTCAAGGAAAGGTATGAGAGATGCAGAAACACCAACAATCTGTTTTGGAGACACATCCATATACTCCACTTCATGAGGAGATACCATCCTGAAGTCCCCTCCAACTCTTGCAGAGACAGTTTCTCCAATAAGATTGCCTTGTCGGTCTACCGGTGAGGTTGCCTCGGCAATTATGTGATTTTCGCCATCAATAGCCGAGAGATATTCAATATCTTTTGTGACTTTCCCATTCACAACCTTTCTGTAAGGAACCTCTATGAAGCCAAAGTCATTTACCCTTGCATATGTTGCGAGAGATGTTATAAGTCCAATATTCGGGCCTTCAGGCGTTTCAATAGGACAAATCCTTCCATAGTGTGTTGGGTGGACGTCCCTCACTTCAAATCCTGCTCTCTCGCGTGTAAGACCGCCAGGCCCGAGAGCCGAGAGCCTCCTCTTATGGGTAATCTCGGAGAGAGGGTTTGTCTGGTCCATAAATTGGCTCAGCTGGCTCGAACCAAAAAACTCCTTAACAGCAGCCGCCACTGGCTTAGCATTTATGAGATCATGTGGCATTGCTGTCTCGAGCTCTGTAAGGGTCATTTTCTCCTTTATTGCTCTTTCCATCCTAACGAGCCCGATCCTGAACTGGTTCTCAAGAAGCTCTCCGACCCCTCTAACCCTTCTGTTGCCGAGATGGTCTATATCGTCAACTTCACCTTTTCCTGTCCTGAGAAGAAAGAGATATTTAACTATCTCTATTATGTCTTTATCTGCAAGCACTCTATTTTCGAGAGGGACTTCAGTACCAAGTCGTTTATTCAATTTTAAGCGTCCTACAGGAGCAAGATCATACCTCTTAGGATCAAAAAATAATCCATTGAATAACCCTTTCACAGCACCTAAAGTAGGGGGCTCACCAGGCCTCAATTTTTTGTATATCTCAATAAGTGCTTCTTCCTCTGTACTGACTCCGTCTGTCAAAAGGGTATCTCTTAGGGAAGATAGGTAGTTAACATTGTCAATAAAAAGAAGACTAAGGGAGTTAATCTTAAGGGATAAAATCCTGTTAAAAGCATCTTCAGTAATAACTTCATTACCCTCGACTACCACCTCCCCTGTCGATGGATCAATAATGTCTTTCAGGGTAATTCTTCCAATAATTTCCTCTTTTGAGATAGGTATCTCCCTGATTCCATAGGTATCCATCTTTTTAATAGCACCTCTTGTAATCTTACTTCCTTCCTTAACAATTAGTTCTTTTGTATTCGGGTCAGCTATGTTTCGTGAAGATTTGACCCCTATGAGGACTTCACTAACTGGCCGCATAAATTTGTTATTATCTATTTTGATTGTTTCTACAGGGTAGAAAATTTTTAGGAGATCTTCATTTGTATACCCTAGGGCCTTAAGGACTATCGTTGCTGGAAGTCTTTTCCGCCTATCGATCCGTACATATAGAATATCTTTTGCATCAAATTCAAAATCGAGCCAAGAACCTCTTGAAGGTATTACCCTGGCAGAATAAAGAAGTCTTCCACTTGAATGAGTCTTGCTCTTATCATAACTAAAGAATATCCCTGGCGAACGGTGAAGCTGACTGACAACGACTCGTTCTGTCCCATTTATGATAAAAGTTGCTGTATCAGTCATTAGAGGTGTTTCACCAATATATACATCCTCTTCTCTCGATTCTTTTAACCTTTTGCTTCCTTTTTGCTCAAGCTCTTCCCAAAAATTGAGCTTCACCCTGATCTTAAGCGATGCTGCATAGGTGAGCCCTTTCTGGAGAAAGTCACGTACACTGAACTTTGGTTCACCTACTATATACCCTAAAAATTCTATCGATGCCGTCTCATTGTAATCCATTATTGGGAATACACTAAGGAATGCGGCCTGCAGCCCTATCTCCTCTCTTTTGTCCATAGAAATATCTTTCTGTAAAAATTTCTCAAAGGACCTCTTCTGTATCTCTATAAGGTTTGGAACTTCTAAAAAAAGAGGTACCTTTCCAAAGCGTAATCTTTCTCTTAGAACTTTTGCCATGCTACTCCTTCTTTGTTAGGTTGTTGTTGGGGAAATGGATTAGACAAATTAACTAAATGTAATAGGTTTATTTTTTTATATTCTATCAAATATCTGAAAAGTTTTCTAATGGGCAATCCCTGTCTTAAAACTCTTGCTTTTTTGATTCTAAGGATTGGGACATAGAAATTTTTAACAGACCCCTATCCCCAGCACCAAGTCCTTATTTCATTTCTACTGTTGCACCTTGCTCTTCGAGTTTGGCCTTTATTGCTTCAGCTTCCTCCTTTGCTATCCCTGTTTTAACAGGCTTTGGAGCTCCATCAACAAGGTCTTTCGCTTCTTTAAGTCCGAGCCCTGTGATCTCCCTTACAACCTTTATAACCTGTATCTTCTTTTCACCAGCTGCAGATAAAATTATGTCAAAACTTGTCTTTTCTTCAGCTTCTGGTGCAGCTGCTCCGATAGCCGCTCCTGGCGCTGCAGCCACGGCAACTGCTGCTGCAGCAGTTACACCATATCTTTCTTCAAACTCCTTTATAAACTTTGACATCTCGAGGACTGTCATGTTGTCGATAAACTCAAAAACCTGTTCTTTTGTAATAGTCATTTTAAAATCCTCCTTTTTATCTCTTTAGAGGTAAAGCGTGAAACGTTAGGCAAGTTCTTATCGCCTTACGCTTCACCACTTACGCCTCTCGTTTAGTTTTCAGTGATTCAAGTGCATAAATAAAAGTTTTCATAGTTGCACTTAAGGCAGAGGCAAATTTTCCAATAGATGCCTGAAAAGAACCAGCCATCACGGACATCAATACCGTCCGCGACGGGAGTTCAGCGAGTGCTTTTATATCATTTAATAAACATACCCTGCCTTCGATAATACCACTATTGACCTTAAGCTTCTCATTCTTCTTAGAATACTCAAGCACCCTTTTCGCTGCCAGCACAGGGTCATCATAGCTAATAACTAAACCGAGGGGACCTTTAAAAGAATCTCTTACAATAGAAGCTGGTGTATCCAGAGATGCAATGGTGGCAAGGGTGTTCTTAACCACTCGATATTTTATATCATTCCCTCTAAGTAGCCTCCTAAATTCTGAGATCTCAAAAACAGTCAACCCCCTATACTCTGTAAATATTAAGGCTTTTGCTTTATTAAACTCATCTTTAAGTCCCTTTATAACCTGTTCCTTTTTCTCCTTCTTCAGGTTCATACCCCCTTTCCTAAAGATGCTATATCAATGGTTATCCCTGGCCCCATTGTTGATGAAAGGGATATCTTCTTCAGATACCTCCCTTTGCTTGTTGATGGCTTAGCTCTTACTATTGACTCAACCACTGCTTTCGCATTGTCAAGGAGTTTCTGGGCATCAAAGGAGACCTTACCTATAGGGACATGCACAATCCCTGCTTTTTCAGTTCTGTATTCTACCTTCCCTGCTTTTATCTCTTTAACAGCCTTCGACATATCAAAGGTTACGGTTCCAAGTTTGGGGTTTGGCATAAGACCTCTCGGACCGAGTATTTTACCTAACTTTCCCACAAGCCCCATCATATCTGGGGTCGCAACAGCCTTGTCAAAGTCCATCCAGCCCTTACTTATCTTCTCTACAAGGTCTTCTGCTCCAACAACATCTGCCCCTGCATCTACAGCCTCTTTCTCTTTTTCTCCTTTTGCAAAGACAAGCACCCTCACCTTTTTACCTATCCCGTGAGGAAGGACAACCGATCCTTTAACCATCTGGTCTGATTTCTTCGGATCTATACCAAGATTGATGGCTAAATCAATGATCTCATCAAACTTGGAATAGGATGCGCCCTTTACAAGGAGCATAGCTTCTTCCAGGGGGTACCCCTTGCCTCTTTCGATCTTCTCTTTAGCAGCCTTTAATTTTTTACCCATGCTTATCTTTTCTACCTTTAATCTATTATTTCTATACCCATGCTTTTTGCAGTCCCGCTTACCATCTTTACAGCCTCATCGATAGAGTAGGCGTTAAGGTCTGGGAGTTTTCTTTGTGCTATCTCTCTGACCTGGGCTGATGTTATCCGTCCAACCTTGTCCTTATTAGGCGCACTTGAACCCTTTATGATACCAGCTGCCTTTTTTAACAGATCCGATGCAGGAGGTGTCTTGGTTATGAAAGTAAATGACCTATCGGAATAGACCGATAATACCACAGGTATTATTGTATCCCCAAGTGTCTGGGTCTGGGCATTAAACGCCTTGCAGAACTCCATAATGTTAATACCATGGGGTCCGAGGGCTGGCCCTACAGGCGGTGCAGGATTGGCTTTTCCTGCAGGTATCTGAAGTTTAATCTGAGCAGTTATTTCTTTTTTAGCCATTATACCTCCCTACGGGTCATAGACCTATTGGTCGTAAACACTAAGCCTTTTCTACCTGTGAAAAATTAAGCTCCACAGGTGTCTGTCTACCGAATATACTCACCATAACGTAAAGCCTACCGTGTTCTATATCAACTTCTTCTACATAACCAACAAAATTGGTGAAAGGACCATCAATGATCCTGACTTGTTCTCCCTTTTGAAACTTAGTTTTAACTTGGGGCATAGGCCCCTTTTCTATCTGCTGGAGTATTCCTGTAACCTCTTCCTCAGACAAAGCAACGGGGTTTGTTCCACCTACGAAGCCTGTTACTCGCGGCGTATTCCTTATGAGATGCCAGGTTTCATCATCCATTTCCATCTCTACAAGTATATATCCAGGATAAAATTTCTTATCGCTCTCTTTCTTTTTACCCCCTCTCAGATCTATTACCTTTTCTGTGGGTATAAGGACTCTTGATATCTTATCTTTTAGACCCTTCTTGTCCCTTCTCTCTTCTATAGTAACTTTAACTTTCTCTTCAAATCCTGAATAGGTATGAACTACATACCAGTTTTTCCCCATAGGTTTACCTTAATGCTATCCCGACCAATCTTGTAAGTCCGAGATCAACAATTCCCAAGAATAATGAAATAACCATGACGGTTATTATAACAATCCACGTTGAACCTATGAGTTCATCTTTTGATGGAAAAACCACTTTTTTTATCTCTATTTTCACCTCTCTAAAAAATTCCTTCACTTTGTTTAGCATAATATTTTATCCCACTAAGTTAATCGTTTTCTTTTTTGTTTCATACATCTTTTTTAACTGGCAGGCCAGGAGGGATTTGAACCCCCAACCCTCGGATTTGGAGTCCGATGCTCTAGCCGTTAGAGCTACTGGCCTATGCTTTTATTTCCTTATGTAATGTATGCCTCCTGCAATGTCTGCAGAATTTTTTTAACTGGAGCTTATCTGGTGTATTCTTTTTATTCTTTATACTTGAATAGTTCCTATTCTTGCACTCTGTACATTGAAATAATATTATATCTCTCACGCCTTTTTACTCCAGCACTTCCGTAACAACACCTGCACCTACAGTCCTTCCGCCTTCCCTTATGG
>CAZXCW010000005.1:0-38121 GCA_964639385.1 uncultured Nitrospiraceae bacterium | reverse complement strand
GCATTATCTGGGTTAAGTCAATAACCATTTATCAAATTCCAATAACCAAATAATAACCAATGACCAAATTCCAAACCTCAAACTGTTTGGTGATTGGAATTTATTTGATGTTTGGGATTTGGTTATTGGTTATTATCATTTCTTTGAGGGGCTTCCAGTTATGTTAAAATTTTATTATGCCAGCCAATCTTCCACCAGAGTATTTTGAAGCTGATAGGAGATTTAGACAGGCTTCAACCCCTGCAGAGAAAATTTTTGCCCTTGAAGAATTAATAGCCACAGTTCCCAAACACAAAGGGACGGATAGGCTAAGAGGTGATCTAAGGAGGAAGCTCTCTCAGCTAAAAAAAGAGGCAGAGGCATTTAGAAGGTCAAAGAAGGGTGGCAGAGGGGATCTTTATGTAATTCAGAAAGAAGGGGCTGCCCAGATTGCGCTTGTGGGATTTCCAAATTCAGGGAAGTCTTCACTGCTTGCAAGTCTGACAAATGCTATACCTGTCGTGGCTGAATATCCTATATCCACGGTAACGCCACTGCCAGGTATGATGCCTTTTGAGGATATTCAGATTCAGCTTGTGGATCTACCACCTGTTGGGAACGAATCAACAGATGGATGGGTATCAGGCATTCTCAGGATAGCTGATGCCCTTCTTCTTGTCTTGGATAGTACCGAAGACCTTGAGACCCAGGCAGAGCTTTTTATTGAACAACTGGGACGATGGAGGATATATATTGTTAAGTCTCAATTTTTGGAATCAGGGTCTTCTATCGGTGTATTCAAAAAAGCCCTTCTTGTTTCAAATAAAAATGATTGTCCTGCAACAGAAAATAACTTTTTCAGACTCAAGGAACAGTATGGGCATCTTTGCCCTTGTATTTCCATATCTGCTCTCAAAAAAGAAAATCTTGAGGAACTGAAAAGGGCGATATTTGATGTTTCAGGCATCATAAGGGTTTACTCCAAGCCTCCTGGAAAAGAGCCAGATCTTTCGACGCCGTTTACGATACCATCAGGCTCTACGGTGCTGGATCTTGCGGAATCTATACACAAAGATTTCATACCTAATCTGAAATATGCAAGGATATGGGGTTCTGCTAAATTTGATGGTCAAAGGGTAGAAAAAAACTATGTTTTAAAAGATAGAGATATCGTTGAGTTCCACATCTGAAAGTAGGGACAGACTGATATACGCACAAAACTGTTCTGATGGATTATATCATGTCATAAGAGGCTGCATAGGAAATGAGAAGACAAGCAAAGAAGGATTTTGAGAACCTTTCATGGTTCGACCTGGAGTCTTGGGCAGGTTTGAAAATCGTGTCAAGAGGAAAGTCGTATCAACGAAGCAAATCCGTCAGAGAGTTGGCGATTACCAGGTCGGGAGAGCTTGTTGCATGGGTCGAGGGATCGACCACCTATGCGACCAAAGTCTCACTTGATGAAGGAGTGCTTTCTTCAATCTGCACTTGTCCATACCATTCAGCATGCAAGCATGCGGTAGCAGTTATTCTTGAACATCTCGATTGTCTTGAAAACGGCAGGAACGCGCCCATAATAGACGAGAACGATAATCGCCTGGTTTTGATCAGACAAGGAAGAACCGCATACCCTGATGAAGAAGATAATAATGATATGCTTGATGATGAAACCGAAGGTAATGACGAATCCTTCGCGGAATCTGAAAGAGCATCAGCCGATACCAAGCTTGGCAACTACCTTCAACGCCAAACCAAAAATGAACTAATTGATTTGATTACGGCTATTCTTTTGCGGCATCCTGAGATCAACGGGGAATTGGACTGCAAAGCACGGATAAAGAGTTGCAAGCCATCAGTCATAGTAAAAACAGTCGAAAGGGAAATCGAAAGGGTAAGCAGAGAGCCGGGCTGGCGAAATCACTGGGACTACAGAGGCTATATCCCCGACTATTCGCGCGTACGGAGCGGTCTTCAAAAGCTGTTTGATGAAGGGCATGCCGATGAGGTAGTCCAGGTGGGTGAGAAGCTCTTCTCCGCCGGGATGACACAAGTTGAGCAATCGCATGATGAAGGGGAAACTGCCGATGAAGTGGCTCAATCGATGACGATCGTCTTTAAAGCCTTGGGGGTATGCTCACTGTCTGATGTCGATAAGATGCAATGGGCTGTGGACTTAGAGCTGCGTGATGAATACGATCTCGGTTACGGTCTGGAGGAGTTTTGGAAACGGAGGTTCAGCAGAAAAGACTGGGATTCTCTTGCAGATCGTCTCCTAAGCAGGTTGAACGATATAAAGAGCGAAGAGCATGAGGATTCTTTTTCACGCAATTACCGGCGTGACCGATTAACGGACAAAATCATCTGGGCTTTGGAGAATGCGGGCCGGGAGGAAGAAGTTATTCCTTTGTGTTTAAAGGAAGCAGAAAAGACTTACAGCTATGAGCGTTTGGTAAAAAGGCTTCGAATGGCCGGACGTACTGCAGAGGCAGAGGAATGGATTCGCAGGGGAATATCGGCAACGAATAATAAGTGGCCCGGCATTGCCGGCTTTCTGAAGAAAGAGTTGCTGACTATCCGAAATCTCAAAAGGGATTTGCCGTTTGTTGCAGCGCTTTGTGCAGATGGGTTCTTCGAAAACCCTTGTCTGAAAACATTCGAGGAACTCCAAAAAGCCTCTGAAAGGGCAAAGGTCTGGCCTCAGGTAAGAGAAGCGATTCTGCATTTTCTCAAGACCGGGAAGCATCCCAGGAAAGGTAGCAATGAATGGCCTCTGCCTGATACAGGAATTGAGAGGGCTGATAGTACTCGGTTTAGGAAGCCACCACTTACCGATGTTTTGATAGATATTGCTATCCATGAAAAAAGAGTTGATGACGTGCTGGACTGGTTCAATGTTCATAAACAAAAGGGAAAAAACTGGATGGGAGAAAATCTGAAAGACAGGATAGCTACAGCGATTGCGCACAAATATCCTGATAAGGCTGTAATGATTTGGAAAGAATTATCCGAAAACCGTATTTCTGTGGCCAATGTGACTGCTTATAGTGAAGGGGCTAAGTATCTACGGAAGGCTCAGAAGACACTTACAGAACATGGCAGAACAAGCGAATGGGACACGTATCTACAAAGGCTGAAGGAAGGGAACCGGAGAAGACCGCGGCTTATCGAAATACTGGATTCGCTCTCGCAAAAGCCGATTATCCGGGGCAAGCGTTAATATACTACTATTTTTTATTTGTCTTCTGATTTCTTCGCTTTTGGATTTTTGTGCTTAAGCCTCTGCATTTTCAACGTTTCTATTCACAAAAGAAAGTGGTAAATATATGGGAAGTGTCCCTTTGGCAACCTCTTTGGCAACCTTTTAGTTCATTTAATCAAGAACGTCCCCTTATTCCCGTTCCTCAAATTAGATAATTCCATATTCTTTACATTTAGTAATTACGTAATTCTCGTTTTTACAATTTTCTAAGATGTCGTAGTTATTCTTTAAAGCTTTTATTCTGTTTAGAGAAATACTTTTCTGTGATAAGCGCTCGACTACAATTGTGGGAACAAAAAACAGTTCAAAAGAGTCTTTGCCTATGGAATGTAGACCAATAATTACATCTGAGGTTTTTGGTGATTGCGTATATTCCTTAACACCAGACTTATAGTATCTATCTACGCCGCCTCTCGTTCCACCCGTAAACTTAATACTTTTAGTAGCAGTTTTAACTTGGGCGCGAATAATATTTTCTGTTCCGTTCCGTTCTTTAAAAACAATAACAATGTCGTAAGGAGATAACGGAAGATCAACTAGAGAAACATTTTGATATTTTTTCATTAAAATGCCAACAACTATATGTTCATTTGCAAAACCTTCAACAGATGCCTGCCTCCCTAAATCTTCACGATTATCCATTGTTGTATTCCCCTGTTGTCATTTTCTAAATATAATTATCCAGTCAGTATTTATTCTTTCTTCACGAGGAACTTTTATAAAATGCCTAATAATTTCTGAACCAAAATAATTTTCTATGCGATAGCCGATATTTTCTGACATCTCCATCAGATATTTCCATGTCTCAAATAATTCATTTCTAATTTTGTTGTTTCCAACTACTACTATATATCGGCCACCTTTTTTAAGCACCCGATAGACCTCTTTTAGATTAGATTCCATATCTTTTAAATATTTGTATGCTATGTAGGCTCTTCTTTGATCCTTTTTGAAAATTTTAGTAATTATTCTATCTGCACTGTTTACACCAGTCAAACAAAGATTTTTATATTCTACAGAGGATACACTTTCTGTCCCTACATGTTTCTTCTTTAAGGGAGTTAGGGAGCCGTTTGCAAGTTCTAACCAGTATACTTCAAGCTGGTGTGTTCTGGGATAATCCACTGCATTTGCATAGGGAGGAGAAGTTACACATAAGTCAAAAAACCGATCAGGATATTTAATATGTCTTGCATCGTTATCTGTTGGAAAAGCTATTTCTATGTCATTATTAGGACAAACGGATGAAAAGTCACTCATTTTGGGTACATTAATCAATAAACGCTCGACAAATTTCTTAAGTGCATCAGCAGGGTAGACTTTTTTATTTAATTTTTTTCTTATCACAGTCCTTGTGCAATTGTCATCAGCATTAGAAACTGACCTGATAATTGACGAAAAACAAATTTTCAAAAAATCTTTAACATCGTCATTTACATCTAAAAAATTAATTATTTTCTTAAGATATGCCAACTCGAAAATAATTTCCTTATTAAACCAATTATCCCTATATGGAAAATCAGGAATATCAGCCTCTTTTATTTTAGTTGGATGATATTTGATGACTGAACGCAGGAGTGTTTTCTGTGAATATTTAAGTTCATCTTCATCTAACGGAGTTGTTTTCACCTTGGAAAGAAAACGGGAAAATGGGTCAACATCAATCCCGACAGAATGTCTTCTTAACAGTAATGCTTCAACATTTGTTGTACCACTTCCAGAAAATGGGTCAAGTATTGTGTTGCCTTCATTTGAGTAACGCCTAATGAGCCATCTTGGAAGTTCAGGGAAAAATTTTGCAGGATATTTATGGAAGCCATGTGTATAAATACTTTGATCGTAACTGATAAATAAAAATCTATCACCATTTCCTATTGGCAACTCTATGGGGATATCGCCATCAACACGAGTTATTTTCTCTCTGAAGTCATTGATTATCTCTTTAACGTTTTCTAATTCTTCATGTCCATTAAATAAGAATGGCTGATTCTGTTGATTATTTTTTTTCCCATTCCCATTTCTTTTGGAAATTTTTTGTTTTATTTCATCAATTGATATAGGATAATATTCAGTCGATGTAGCACGCATATCATATTCCTCCTTGCTCATTTAGACCTCCATTCGACTATCGCCGATAATTAGGGTGATATTAGATATTTCGATACTCATTTAATAGAACCATCATATTAAATAAAAATTAAAAATAACTCTCATCACCTAAACATAATGCTTAAAAGGTAAAACTTCTGTTTCTGGTTCAGGGCCTGCTGTCAAAACTTCTCCGATAGAATCTGCAAATCTTAATGTCACTGGCAGCCCATCGCCATAGTTACATGCATTATAATTCAATTTTGTTAGTGCCAAAATATCCTTGCATATTGTTTCTATGCTTGCTTCTCCTCGATTGATTTCTATGCTCAACGGGTTCGGAGTTTCTAATCCCATAACAGTCTGAATTCTCGGAATAAAGCCTTTTGTCCAGAGGAAGGCTTTTTTGGCATTCAAAATTAAAGTTGAGCCTCGTGGAATTGGAAATGTAAAGTCTCTGTATAATTTAAATGTTTGATCGTCTCTAATTCTCACTCCAAAAATATTTGATTTCCCTTCCGCTGCCTTGGTAAAGCCTGACCATTCTTTACCGTCAAAATATGTTTTAGCATGTATAAATACCTCGTCAGGATAATCGTTATCTTCACTTTTTTCTTTAAAAGTTTCTAATAACTTAGATAAGAGCTTGAATGCATCTTCAGCAGACAAATGGAATTCTTTGGTTTTAGGGTTGTAATATTTCCCAACGTTCCCCCGAAAAACCATTCCATCTCCAGAGTTCAGAAACATTTGTGCGGCGCAACAGGTATTTCTACTTATTTCACTCGATTCAAGCTTCTTAAAAACGAGCCCTAAATAACATACTTTTTCCCTCGCATCCCCTAATATCCATGGCAATCCCCCAGTTTTGTAATACAATGTTGTTGTGATATTCCATGCTTTAGCAGTGTCGAATTTTTCTTCTTCCTGCGCAAACCTTTTATTTTTCCAAATATCTTTGTATGCAATAGTACTTTCACGAATAATTTGAGTAACAATTTTGTATTTAAGAAGCTTTGCCTTAAGCTGATTGTGAAAGTTCACTTCATATTGATAAGCCTCTCGCAGTTGATTAAGCTCATAGAATAAGAAGTCCTGCTTTGATCTTTGTTCTTTCTTTTTCAACCCGACTTTTATGTTTTCATTTGACTTTGGAATTCTTGATTTAGGACGTCCGTAAAGATAGATTGTATCAGGTATAATGACAAACCACACAAGTATCGGAACTTCTTCCTCACGGACATATTTTATTAACCTGTCAGAGTATAAGTTTACTAAATTATGCACCCTCTGGTAGCTATCAGTATAGTGCAAGAACTGGTCAATTTCATTTTGTGGGACTTCAATTTCTACAATGTTATTAAAGTTGATAAAGATATTAAATGATGCCTCAAGACCTGGGAAATAGGGGCGGGCAAGCTCAGACTCTGGCCCGAACACTGGTTTCTGTATTTCGCCAAAGTATTCTATTAATCGTTGTCTTAATTTTTGAGAACCTATAATCCCAATATTTACTTGTCCTATCTGTTTCTCCCTCGTAAATGGGCCAAATAATGTAATGCCATCTCTTGGGTCAATCGCTTTCTGATTAAACCCGAAGGTAAGAATAGGTTCATTGATATGAATCAACTTACCGATGCTCATTCTTGTTCATAGCCTTCTTCATACAGTTCTTCATATGGATTAAGAACCTCTTGGCGAGATTTATCATTTGGATCAAAATATCCAAAATCTGACCAGAGCAATTCGGTTTGCAAGGGCATTTCTAAGACAAACTCTTTATTTAAAGGTATTTGAATTTTTCCATTTTTCTTTAATCCATGCAGAAAGGCAAAAAGCATATCACGCCACTCATCGTTATAAAGACGCTTGCCTTTTTTTCTCCTGTGAGTATGGAGATGATCTTTGTCTTCCCAAACTCTAAAACCATCGGAAGTAAATATAATATGTGATTTGAGACTGTATCCAAGAATATGTGTTGTAATCGCCCTAGATGATATAGCAAAATGCCACTTACCAAGAGTCAAATACCTACCTACTAAATCTTTTAGTTTCTTCCTTCGTCTTTCCTCTCTTAAAGGATATTCGAAAGATATTTTCTTCTTTTGTGGATAAAAATATGCCTGTCTCTTGTTCGCTAACTCATACCAGAAAAGTCCGCTGTTTTTCATTATTAGATGGAAGACTCGATGCAAAATTCTTTTCAGATAGTTTTCAGCCTCCTTATGCGAGGGGAAGTCAGAGCTTTCATAACCCAAAGGAACATCTCTTATTTTGATTTTATGAACATCTTTGGGCTTAATCGTAAATTCTTGTCCGTCATAATTTAGAATCAATGATAGATCAGGATCAAATGTGGTTAGAATATTGCCTGACTTGATAATAGGAAATTCTTGATTGCGTTCATAAACATCCTGAGCTTGCTTTTCTGTTTCAAAGCGGTATAGATAAAAATGATTCGGCAATTTTGGAATAGGCCACCAATTTGAGTAATAAAGTTCTCTTTTTGGAATGATTCCCTTTTTGGTTGTGTACTCATTTTCATACCACTGAGAAAATCCTGCAACAGTTCTCTCTCCCGATTTAAAAACTTCATCCTTTTCTAACTTTTTGAGTAATGCTTTCAGCCCTTCTGCCCAGTTTTCATAAAAAGGAATCTGCGTAAGTCTATCGGCGCCGATGAAGAGATTATGTGGCGCATTATCTATATTCAACTCTGTAATGAAGTCTTTTAACGACTCCTGCTTACTCACACTTTCGGCCAGACTAAATTCTTTATAAATGCCATCCTTTAACCGGCCAGGGGTTTTGTTAATACAAATGTTTCTGGAATAAACCAGTAGAAACTTAATAGCCTTATTTCTTATTACTTGATCTATTTCCTCCCAGAATTTTTCACCACCAAGTAAGGCATTTTTATCGATCCAAACATCATAGCCTAAGAGTTGCAAACGTGCGGTCAACCAAATCACTAAATCATTATCTTCTGGTGTGGCGTGGCTTATGAAAAGTGTTTTTCTCATTATATTTAAAGTAGTTTGGTATTTAGACTTAGATATTTAGAAACACATACCTTATTCATCTTGCTCTCTTAATTCCTTCTTCTATCCCCACCAAATTCAAACATTATTGGCTCTTTTACTTCTCCTTCCTTACCCCTTTTAAACGGCTCCTTGTCTGCTTTGCGGTCAAGACTATTACTCCTGTTTATTATACTTTGGGTCACTTCTTGAAATAATACCTGTTTCTTTTTTCCTTGCCTCTTCGATGCTTTTTATTTGCTCAATTTGAACTTTCGAGCCTGGAACATAATCTTTGCCACCTGATAAATGTTCTGATATTCTTTCTTTAACTCGACCTTTTTGAGCTATACCTGTATAATTATTTTGTCCGCCTTCTGTAAGTATCTTATAAACGACCGGTTTGTTGTTTGGCAGCTTCCCTATTCCTTTCTTGTTAAAATCCACTGTCTTTTTAGCCATGTTCAAACCTCCAACTTTGGAATTGTAGTTACAGCCACTCCTTGAACCTGAAAATTTTCAGTCAGGATAATCGGCTTATATTTTTTATTACTTGATCTTGGCATTAGTACAACACAATTTTTACTACGTTGAAACTCTTTTATAGTCGCCTCATCGTCAATCAGTGCTACAACTATATCGCCATTTTGCGCGGTTGACTGCTGGCGAACAAGTATTAAATCTCCATCATTGATGCCGGCTTTGTTCATGGAATCGCCTTTAGCCCTAAGCAAGAAGTATTTAAACCCGGGCTTTGCAAGGGAAACAGATACAGGAATATATCCCTCAATATTTTCCTGAGCTAAAATAGGTACTCCACAGGTTACCATGCCAACTAAAGGAATATCGACTGTGCGGGCATGAACTGAATCTGCGTCAATATCTTTAATTAACTGCAACTCTCCATTTGAACGCTTTCTCAAAATACCTTTCTGGATTAATTCCTCAATAATTAAAGCAGCCGATCTAGGGGATTTGTATCCAAGTGCTGTCATCAGCTCACGCACAGATGGGGTTTTGCCCTTATGCATAAGCCAGTTTCGTACATAACGAAGTGCATCTGCTTGTTTTTGACTGAGCTGTATCTTCATAATTAATACAAAGTGTATAATAGTGTATTAAAAAAGTCAAGTAAATTTTGCGAGTAATTTAGTGGATGTCCTGGATTATGATAGAGATGAATCGTTTCTTCTTGCAGGACGGATACCTGATTCCCTCATAAAAGAGGTTTATAAAAACCCTGGGGAAATAGCGAAAAGAATAAAGATGTCCTCCGTTGATTGAACACCCCTAAGGGTCGAGTCTTGCAATATCAGTTTTTTATTCTACTTTGTTAACACATTATCTATATTTTCCCCCGCCCTCACTCGCCTCTTAATAAGAGCAAAAATGCAAAAGGGAAACTTCTTTCTTCTGACGTCTGGCTTTTGCACTTCTGCACTCCTAAACTAAAGGAGTTCCCTACCTTCCAGTTTCAGAGATGGAAAAGACAAACGTATATTAATTGATAAATTCATATGTGTTATGCTAATGATATAAAAAGCCCAGGAGGCTTAAAATGCCAAAGGAAACAACATTAGGAAAAATCGAAAAAGAAGTTGAGAAACTTACACCTAAAGACCAACTGAAATTATTGGAATGTCTTGCCCACCAGTTAAGAAAAACTCGTCTTGCCATGAAAAAAGAGCTTGACTGGAAAGGACTTTACGGTCTCGGAAAAGGGCTATGGAAAGGTGAAGATGCACAGGAATACGTCAACCGCTTGAGGGAGGACAGGGCATGAGCTATAAGCTCGCCCAAATAAATTCTCTTTTCATAGATACAGCACCGATTATCTACTACATAGAAGCTCACCCACAGTTCGGACCTCTTGTCAAGAAAGCGGTAACAGAAAGCGGTAACAGCCTTTCAGTCAGGAACGTTAAATGCCTTTTCTTCTGTTATAACCATTACTGAAGTTCTATCAAAACCAGTTGAACAAGGAGATGAAAAACTCGCCAGGAAATTTGCTGAATTTCTTAAGCATGGAAAAAACCTTGATATGATCGAGATTTCAGTAGGCATAGCTGAGGCAGCAGGCAGATTGAGGGGAAAATATCCGTTTTTGAGAACTACTGATGCTATACAAATTTCTGCTGCGCTTGATGTTGGAACAGATGCTTTCCTTACTAACGACAAGAAACTAAAGCAGATTGAAGAAATGAAGGTTTTGGTTCTGGCAAATTATTTATAAGTGCTCTAAATTTGCCACAGCCTCCCGCCTCCAAACAAGAGCCAAAGCATGGCAGTCAGCGCCTATTTATAGAACTTAATCCCTTTCAACAACTTTTGCAATACTAACAATCTTGTCTTCTCCTTCAACATCCATCAACCTTACGCCCTGTGTGTTCCTTCCATGGAGAGATATGTCTCTCGCGAGGGTTCTTATGAGTTTCCCTGAACTGGTTATCATCACGAGCTCATCTTCATCTCTCACCTGCATCAGGCCAACTGCTTTACCACCTTTTTCTGTGGTTTTGATTGAGATTACGCCCTTACCGCCACGTCCTTGAACAGGATAATCTTCTATGGCAGAGCGTTTCCCCTGTCCCTTCTCTGTCACCGTAAGGATGGCTGTCTTTTCCTCTGCCACTTCTGCTGAGACAACCTCATCTCCCTTCATGAGTCTAATGCCTTTTACCCCCTTAGCAGTTCGTCCCATGTCACGCACATCTTCCTCATTGAATCTTATTGAAAGGCCGTTTCTCGTTCCTATAATGAGATCGCTTTTGCCATCCGTCTTTCTGACGGCAATGAGCTCGTCCCCTTCATCAAGGGCTATAGCGATAATCCCTTTTCCACGGGGATTACTGTATTTCTCGAGGGCCGTCTTTTTTACTATCCCATTCTTTGTGAACATCACAAGAAAACCTTCTTTGAAGTCACGGACAGGAAGGGCTGTCGTAATTCGCTCTCCCTCTGAGAGGGTAAGCAGATTCACAAGAGCCTTACCTCTTGTAGCCCTGCCTGCCTCTGGTATCTGGAAGGCCTTTAGCCAATAAAGGCGACCAAGATTGGAAAAGAAAAGCATATAGTCATGTGTTGCTCCTATGAAAAGCTCTTCAACAAAGTCCTCTTCCTTCGTCTCCATGCCGATAAGGCCCTTTCCTCCACGCCGCTGACTTCTGTATGCACTTAAAGGGTTTCTTTTTATGTAACCTTGATGAGAAAGGGTAATGACCGTCTCCTCATCAGTTATGAGGTCCTCTATGGTGATCTCCTTTGTCTCTGAAGTGATCTCAGTCCTTCTTTCATCAGCGTATTTATTCTTGATCTCAAGGAGTTCCTCCTTAATGATATTTGAAACAAGGGCATTGCTTCCAAGTATCGCTTTCAATCTTTCTATATCTTTCAATGTATCTACAAATTCTTTTATTATCTTTTCCCTCTCAAGGCCAGTAAGTCTCACGAGTCTCATATCAAGGATGGCTTGAGCCTGTATCTCAGAGAGTGGATAATTTTTAGTTAAAGCAGTCTTTGCTTCTTCTGGTGTCTTTGATCTCCTTATGAGGGCTATTATCTCATCGAGGTGGTCGAGAGCTATCTTTAAACCCTCTAAAATATGTGCCCTCTCTTCAGCCTTCCTTAATTCAAAACGGGTTCTCCTGAGAACCACATCCCTTCTGTGTTGCAAGAAATGATTGAGTAGTTTCTGTAGGCCTAATATTCGGGGCTGGCCATTAACAAGGGTAAGCATAATGATACCGAAGGTGGTCTCCATCTGTGTATGCTTATAAAGATTATTCAGGATAACCTCTGCCACCTCTCCTCTTTTCAGTTCGAGTACAACCCTAATACCATCCCTATCGGACTCGTCTCTTATTTCGGATATTCCGGTAATCTTTTTTTCTCTAACAAGTTCAGCAATTTTCTCGATTAACCTTGCTTTATTGACTTGATAAGGTATTTCTGTAATGATGATGTTCTCTCCGCCCCTGTACTCCCGCTCAATTCTCGCTCTTGCTCTTATTTTTATAAGCCCTTTTCCATCATTGTAAGCCTGAAGGATCCCTTCGGTTCCGTGAATTATTCCGCCCGTTGGAAAATCAGGGCCCTTTATGATACCCATCAGGTCTTTTATATTCGTCTCTGGATCTTCGAGCGCCATAACAACGCCATCTATTCCCTCTCCGTCGTTGTGGGGGGGGACGTTTGTAGCCATGCCAACGGCAATGCCTGAGGAGCCGTTTATGATTAAATTCGGAATCCTTGATGGCAATACGACAGGCTCTACCGTTGTCTCATCAAAATTTGGAATAAAGTCAACCGTCTCTTTATCTATGTCTGTAAGGAGTTCTTCTGCAAGGGCAGCAAGCCTTGCCTCTGTGTACCTGTAGGCAGCTGGTGGGTCTCCATCAACAGAGCCAAAGTTTCCTTGTCCATCGATGAGAGGATATCGCATGTTAAAGTCTTGTGCAAGTCTAACGAGGGCATCGTAAACAGCTGTGTCTCCATGTGGATGGTATTTCTTTAAGACCTCGCCTACTACGCCTGCAGATTTTGAGTATTTCTTTCCGGGGAGGAGACCCTCTCTGAACATCGCATAGAGTATTCTTCTCTGTACGGGTTTCAACCCATCTCTAACTTCAGGAAGTGCCCTGCCTATGATTACGCTCATGGCATAATCAAGATAGGAAACCTTCATCTCCTCTTCTATGCTTACCTGTACTTGTGCCATTTGATAACCCCAGAAATGAAATAATTTGGTTATTTTAACATACGTATTGAATTTCTGACACCTCAGAAAATATAATCTATCCAATGCTCTCTAGAGTCCTGAGTGCAAGTATCATTGGGATCGATGCCCATACTGTTGAAGTTGAGGTAGACATCACATCTAAGGGTCTTCCTCATTTCTCAATGGTTGGGTTGCCAGATGCTGCTGTAAAGGAATCAAAGGACAGGGTAAGGGCAGCACTCAAAAATATAGGGTTTAATTTTCCCCTCAAGCAGATAACAGTCAATCTTGCACCTGCCGATTTAAAAAAAGAAGGCTCATCTTTTGACCTTCCAATTGCGATAGGAATTATTGCTGCAGAGGGTATAATCGGACCGGACCCGATTGATGGTTATCTCCTAACAGGTGAACTTTCCCTCGATGGAAGGATCAAACCTGTAAAGGGCGCTTTATCAATGGCCCTGAGGGCAAGAGAAATAGGGTTAAGAGGAGTGATTCTTCCTGAGGAGAATGCTCCAGAGGCAGCTGTTGTCAAAGGTGTTCCCGTATTTGGAATAAAGAGTCTTCCTGAAGTAGTTGATTTTCTGAGCAATAATGACCCTAAGAGACCTTATGTTGTGGATGTCGAAAAGGCTATTGAAGAAAACTCAATCTACGAGGATGACTTTTTTGAGGTTAAAGGCCAGGAGCACGCAAAAAGGGCACTCGAGGTTGCTGCCTCTGGTGGACACAATGTGCTGATGATTGGGCCTCCTGGTTCGGGTAAAACGATGCTTTCAAAGAGACTTCCGACAATACTTCCTGGTATGACCTTTGATGAGGCATTGGAAACAACGAGGATACATAGTGTTATAGGCCTTCTCAGAGATGGGCAGTCCCTTCTTGCAACAAGGCCTTTCCGCTCTCCCCATCACACGATATCGGATGTTGCATTAGTAGGAGGGGGGCAGATCCCAAAACCAGGTGAGGTTAGCCTCGCGCACAATGGGATTCTATTCTTGGATGAGCTACCAGAGTTCAAAAGGAACGTGCTTGAGGTACTCAGACAACCTCTTGAAAATGGGGAGGTGACCGTATCAAGGGCAGTAGCATCAATAACTTATCCAGCATCATTTATGCTTGTTGCTGCCATGAATCCCTGTCCCTGCGGATATCTGGGAGATAACCGGCATCAATGTACATGCACTCCTTCACAGATACATCGATATAGACACAGAGTTTCAGGTCCTCTTCTCGATCGAATTGATATACATATTGAGGTACCAGCAGTACCTTACAAGGAGCTTTCAACCGAATACTCGGGTGAGAAATCTGAAGAAATACGAAAAAGGATGATTGCTGCAAGGGCTGTTCAGCTTGAACGATTTAAAGATGATAAGAAGATTTATTCAAATGGCCAGATGAAGACAAGGCATATGAAGAAATATTGCAAACTGCATTCAGATGCCCAAATACTGCTTGACACGGCAATGCAGAAACTCGGTCTTTCAGCGAGGGCATATACGAGGATATTGAAGTTATCCCGCACCATTGCTGACCTTGAGGCATCTGAGGAGATTCATCCCCACCATGTCTCAGAAGCCATTCAATATAGGACACTGGATAGGGGGGTATTTTAGGGTATGCATAAACACATAACAAACTGGATTAAGTCTTCAAATTATGATTTAAAGACCGCGGAACATATGTTCAAAACAAGCAGGTATATCTATGTCCTCTTTATGTGCCACCTGTCAGTGGAAAAGTTACTTAAAGGATTATACGAAGCTGTGTTAGGAAAAATTCCACCTAAAACACATAACCTGATTTACCTATCAAAAACAATTGAACTTAAACTGCCGGAAAACTATCTTGAAACACTGGAATCTCTCAATGACCTGAGTATTGTTACAAGATATCCTGAAGATATTGATGCTATGATTAAAGCTTTTAAGAGAGATAAAGTTGAGAATTATCTGAGAAGAACAAGGGCATTAATAAAATGGTTAAAAAAAGACAAGAGATTGAAAATATCATAATAAGATATATCAATGAGCTTAAAAAGCTTGGAGTGAAGGTTTCGCAAGTCATCCTATATGGCTCTTATGCAAAAGGGAGGCAGAGAGAATATAGCGACATAGACATTGCAGTTGTCTCCCCAACATTTCAAAAATTAGATATCTTTGAGCGTCAATTAATATTGAGTAAAGCCCATCATAAATTCGGAGAGCCTATCGAACCAATAGGACTTACCCCTAAGCAGCTTAGAGATAAAAAAGGATTTGTAAGAGAGATACTCGAAACTGGTATTATTGTTTATAGTGAATAAGATAAGAATATAATCAATCAGAGTATCTCTTATAGGGTGGAGACATGGTGTCCTTCCGCAAGGGGTTGAAGAAATATTAACAGGCAAATGCAAAGTATTTAAATGGGAAAGTAGCAAGATTGAAGGAGAGGATTTCTATAATGCCCTTGGCAGAACAAAAGGGGAACGTTATCTTTCGGTATTTTTTATAAGGAAACTTGATAATTGATAACAAAGCCTTGATTATAACTGCAAGAGATATGAACAAGCGGGAAGGCGGAATATACTTGTAAAAAAGCCTGATGTTTAAGTCCCAGCCGAAACAACTTGATGATTAATATTAATGAAGTTCAAACTTGACGAAAATTTTGGAACACGAACCCAACGATTATTTCAAGCTGCTGGCATATGCAGGATATAGTGAGGGTACTTTGCAAACCTGTCTGCACCCCTGACTATTTGTGATTATCTTCTTTTATGAAGAATAATAGTACAGTCGAAAATGCCACAACTACTGAGGCGACATAAAATAAGGATTTCAAGCCATATAGTTTAACCAGATAACCACCGAGAGCAAGACCTGTTGCCGCACAAAGGCTGACAATCGCATTGAACTTACCTACAGCCCTTCCCCTCTTTTCCTTTATGGTCAGGTCTCCGAGGAAGGACGTCCCGATTGTCCCTGCTATACCATTTGTGATACCAAGCATTGCCTGGAGGAGATATAATTGATAGGTTTCTTTGATAACCGTGTAAAGAAAGAGAGTTGTTGCATCTGTGTATGCTGTCAGAAAGAGAAAGGGCTTCCTCCCTAATTTATCAGAAAAACGACCTGCAAAATATGTGGTAAGGGATTGGAGAAGTACCATGATACTGAAGGCTATCCCGAGTTTCTCCATTCCGCCACTTAGCTTCTCAACCTGAAGTACATAAAAGGGACCTATAAATCCCAATACAATCGCCCATATAGAACTGACAGCGGTAAAGATGAAGAGATTTCTGGCGCTCGATGGGCTCAATGTGAATCGGCCTTCAGTCTATATTTTATGTCCTGTTTAATAAATGCCTCCAGTGTGGCATCGAGATAAGGTTTTCTGCAGTCCACATCATCAATCCTTCCATCTCTCAGTAGCTTCATATATCTGCATCCACCGAAGCAGAGGGGCAGGTATTCGCAGTCAAGGCATTCCTGTCTTTTCCATACGTCAAGGTTGTGTGATTCTCTGTAGTCCTTTATACCTGTCCTTAAATCTCCAACCTCAAAGCCCTTCCAGCCTATCAAGCCAGGGCATTTATAAATGGTTCCATCAAAGTTAACAACGATATCGTCCTGTATTTCTATCATACAGGGGGATGGGCGTATCTTTGGAGTGTTGAAGCCTCTCTTCAAAATCTCTTCCCTCAGGAACAGGCTTGCCTCAAAGAGCCAGGGTTCGTTGATTGATTCACATCCCTTCCTGAAGTCAGAGAGGGCAAAATCACCACCTGCCTTTGTGATGGGGTCAAACTTTACAGTAGAGATTTTATCAGGAGTAAGATCCTCTTCAAGCAGATAATCAAAGAGGCGAGGGAAATCCCTGTAATTTTCACGGGTGTAATTGCCACCAATCTGAATCTTGATAACCCCACTATTATCTTTGATATTCCTGATGATTACATCAAAGGTGCCTGAGCCCGTCTTGAAGGGCCTGAAAATATCATGGTTTTCCCTTGGGCCATCTATGGTTATTTTTGCACTCTTTAGACCAAGTAATGCCAGCTCCTCTGCGATCTTTCTTTTCAGAAAAGTTCCATTTGTCACGAGGTTAAAAGTATATGTAAGACCTCTTTCCTCTACAGCAGACCTCAGTCTTTTAGAGATATACTTTATGAGCTCAATGCTGAGAAGTGGTTCTCCTCCATAGAAATCAAGATGAACAGTCTTTCCATCGGCAAGATAATGCCTTTCTATAAAATCAATCAGGAGGTCTGCTGTCTCTGAAGACATGTAGAACCTTCCCTTCATTCCTTCTTCATAACAGTATCTACAGCGCAGATTACAGTCGAGGTTCATGACAACGACGGCATTAAATCTTTTTCTTCTCTTATTGGCCTCATCAATGAGGCTGAGCATCTCATCCCTCTCTTTATCTAAATCAGGCACTAAAAAGCCGAGTTCTGCAAGAGTGTCTTCATCAGATGGAGAAAGAGACCCTTCGCCCATGGATTCCAACGTGGATTCATGTAAGAGAATGATGGATGCCTTTTTCGTGGAATAGAAGAGATGATAATCAGGTTTTTCTTTATGAGGGTATATCTTGAGATATTTGGAAAGATGCATGTATTAACAAAATAAAGGGGAGAAAACTCTCCCCTTATTTTTAAAGACGATGTACCATTAATTTCTGAGTGGCAAAAAAGATCCATAGCAGCAAACACCAGTGGGTCCGACTGAATCTTTTAAGCCTTTGTCCAGGATTATTATTCCCTTTTTCTCCATCTCAGGCCTCCTTAGAAAAAATTATAATTACCTCCCAGGGAGGAATTTAATGATTTATACCATAAAATGCCTTATCTGTCTACAGAAATTTTATCCTAAGCCCTCCCTCAATCCATCTCCTCGGATTCTTAAAGGGATCCTGAAGGTACTGTGAGCCATTGAAGATATTATGGGCTGTAAGGAAGAGTTCAACAGCCCTTTTATTGCTCCTGTAAATCTTTTTCATGAGGCTGAGGTCCCAGATAAAAGAATTATATTTCCCGTTAAAGGATGATTGGGCATTCCACCATATGTAATGGCCCCTGACGGACGCCCTGAAGGATTTATTGGTGTTATATTGTATGCCAATGTCATAGGTGTATCCTGGAATATCCGATATTTTCTCCCCCGTATCCCTGTCCCTTGCGTCTACATAGGCAAAGCCTGCGAAGAGAGATGTGTTATAAACAGGAGCAGTCTTTAATTCAATCTCAAACCCCTGCCTCCTCTGCTTTCCCTTGTTGACTGCTTTAAATGAACCATCAGGCAGCTGTTCATTAAAAATGGCATCCCATATATCATTTCTGAACAGGGTAGTTTTAACCCATAAGTATTTTAGGTCCATAGACTCTATTCCTGCCTGATAGGACCAGACCTTCTCAACCTCAAGGTCGGGGTTAGGCACATAGAAGAATCCGGTACCGAACGTTGAAGAAAGAGGAGGGATACTGAAACCCCTCGCAATATATGCCCTTAAGATAGTCTTTTCAGTTAGTTTATAAGTGACTCCAAGGCTCGGGCTCAGGAACTCACCATTTGTGTTTGTATGGTCATATCTGATACCAGGGGTGAGGGAAAACTTATCAACTTCTATTGTGTCATTTATAAATACCGCCCATTTCTCCAGATCTTGCCTACCACCTGTGATACTATTTGATTTGAGTTCTCCGTGATCAAAATCAGCACCTAAGACAAAACTGTGCACTCCATAACCCCAGGTAAGTTTTGCGCTTCCACCATTTCCCTTATCATAGAAGGTATTCATTGTCAATTCTGCACCTGTGCTTAGCTGATTCAGAAAATGTTCTGCATTCTGTCTCGATGTCCTTAATGAAAGGTTGAAATCAGCCTCGTCAGTAATTGAGTAGTTCAGGGAGAGTGTAGAAAAGAGATACTCAAAATTATTCTTGAATGAAAAGTCGAGATACTCACCCATCCCCCTGTTTCCCTTGTTATATCCAAAGGTGAAGAGTAGGTTTGCCTTATCAGTAATATCCCATTGTAACTTTGCATAAACATTATTCTCATAAAAATGAGTGTTAGGCCTGAGGCCATCAGAAAGGAGATTTCCGCCATAAACATAATAGCCGAAGTTGCCTACTTTGCCAGTAACTTCCGCTCTGTAGTCCCCTGTATTCCGTTCTCCATAAGATGTCGAGAGTGTCCCTTCTATCTTGGTTGAATCAACAGGAGATTTTGTAATGATATTTATTATTCCTCCGAGTGATGAACCCCATGAGGATGAGGCAGGACCCTTAATTATCTCTATCCTCTCAATATTCTGGACAGGGATCGCACTGATGTCAGCAAAATTATCTGAAAGGTTATTCAGGCTAACGCCATCTATTACTACAAGGACATGCCTGAATTCAGAACCTTGAATACGAGCACTTGTTACACTGCCAGGGCCCCCTCGTATATCCATCTGAACACCGGGAATAGTATTCAGGACATCTGTCAGTGTATGGGCATTTATATCCTCTATCTCTTTAGAGGTTATGACAGTGATATTCTCTGCAACCAGAGAGATGGGTTTTGGGTGTCTTGTGGGCGTTACAACAAGTTCCTTTTCCTTATAAAACATCTGGAGAATCTTCATTTCTTCCTCTGTCTGGGCATAGGCTAAATGGCAAAAACAGAAGATAATCAACGATAAATATATATAATAGATTCCTCTTTTAAGAAAAGAGTTACACATAAGTAGGTCAATATTATAAAATTTTAAAATCTTCTTCAAGCAGAAAATATTTGTTTATGATTTATATTCAAGGCAAATATTGCTTAACTTTTATCAAGCTATGATAAGGAAGCTTTTTGTAATACTGCTGGTCAAACTATTAATACTCAGCCCTTGTATAGTTGAGGCCAATTCAAAGGTTATTGTTATTGAGAGTCTCATGGTTAAGCCGTATGAAGAGGCACTTAGTGGTTTTAAAAGTGTTTGTGATTGTGAAATTGAAAGGTTAATAGTCTCGGAAATGGGAGGGGTAGATGTCGTAAAAGAGGTTTCTAAAATCAAACCTGATATAATTGTAACAGTGGGAATAGATGCCCTTTTAAAAGTCAAAAAGATTAAAGATATACCCATTATTTATCTTATGGTCCTGAATCCTCAATCTGTAATCTCGAAAGAAGAAAATATAACTGGCGTCAGCATGAATATACCTCCCGAAAAGCAGTTAGTTTTGTTGCATGAGGGTTTCCACGATGCTAAGAGAGTAGGCCTTTTATATGATCCGGCAAAGACAGGCTATCTTATCGAAAGAGCTCGATATTACTCAAAGAAATTGGGAATCAAACTGATAGCCAGGGAAGTTCACAGCCCAAAAGAGGTACCTTCGATAATAAATAATATGAAGTATGGAATAGATGTCTTCTGGATGTTACCCGATACAACAGTGATTACCCCAGAGACAGTAGAATTTTTGTTTCTCTTCTCCATAGAAAATAAAATCCCTGTCTTTACCTTTTCAGATAAGTATCTGGAGTTGGGAGCTGTGATGTCAGTGAGCATAGATGCCTTTGATATAGGGAGACAGGCAGGAGAGATGGCCAAAAAGATTCTGTCAGGGACGAATATAAAGAATCTCCCCAGATTTGATGCACGTAAGGCCGTCTTAACAATAAATCTCAAAACGGCAAAGAAAATGGGAGTAACTCTTAACAATAAGATTATGAGTAAGGCCAAAATAATAAACTGAGAAGGATAATGAAATCTTTAAATCTTCTGAAGATTTATAATGAAAACTTTGGTGTTAAAGTATTCATCAAATTTATACTTTTCATATTAATTATTTCTTCTTCATTTACTGTCTTTTTTATTCTACAAGAGAGAAGAACACTAACAAATAACCTCATAAAGAAAGGGGAACTGATTGCGAGACTTCTTGCTGATAACTCGAAGCTCGGTGTTTTTACGGAGAATAAAGACCTGCTTGTAAACTCTACCAAGGGATTTTTGCAACAAGATGAAGTTAAGTCTTTATCGATTTTTACGGTGGATGGGAAATTATTGATAAGACAAGAAAGAGGGGACGGTAAGGCACAGGGAAAAAGTATGGAAGTAGATCAGGATAAACTGAAACATATACTTGAGAAAATTAAAGAGTCTGGCTCTGCTTGCTACCTTGAGAGCACTGCCGGTACGGTTGAGTTTTGGACACCCGTGACCTCAGGCTCAAAATATTTTGTTGAGGCGACTCCGTTTTTTGATAAAAATTCATTCCGCACGAAAGAGCTTATCATGGGGTTTGTTGGGTTAACACTCGACAAAGATATACTGAATAAACAACTCAAGGTTATTTTATTTAAAGGCATTATGATTGGAATTATCTTTTTGATTATTGGCTCTATGCTTGCATTTCCTATAGTGAAAGGAATTATAAGACCGCTCAATAAATTGACTGAGAGTGTGAAAGCACTTGGTATAGGAGGTCCTGTTGAAAAGGTACCAGTCGGAACAAGAGATGAGATAGGAAGACTTGCGCTTGCCTTTAATTATATGGTTATCGAGCTCAAGGAGGCGGAGAAAAAACTAATAAATTCGCGAGAACAGTTGCGCTCCCTTTCCGCACGTCTCGCAGAGCGAGAAGAAGCCGAAAGGAAACGGGTAACGCAGATAATACATGACGAGGTATCACAGAATTTAGCAGCTATCGCTATAAGCCTGAAAGCTGTGCAGTCAGAGTTGCCCAAGGAGATAAAAGACCTTGGTTTACACATTGATGATTCACTATGCTTGTTAGAGCAAACTAACAATTACCTCCGGGATGCGATGGCTGAGCTACGCCCATCTGTCCTGGATGACTTAGGATTACTGGCAGCATTGCGCTGGTGTGGGAGGCGGTTTCTGAATCGCACAGGTATGGATGTAAAGGTACAAGGAGAAGAAATGATGCCTCGATTGCCGCTGGCCACAGAAACAGCCTTATTTCGCATTGGCCAAGAGGCTCTGACCAACGTAGTCAAGCACGCCCAAGCCAACCAAGTGACCGTAACGCTGGAGGGAAAAGCAGGGATGATGCAACTCACCATTGCCGACAATGGTAAGGGGTTTGATTACTCAAGTATTCGAATGAGGGAACAGAGAGGGTGGGGGCTAATGACGATGGAAGAACGGGCTACAGCGATAGGTTGGCACCTGCGTATAGAGTCTGAACCGGGAAAAGGTACGTGGATTGTGGTTGAGGAAAAGAAATGATTTATGCCTGTGTCAGACTTTTCGGCCAATTCTCATACTACAGGAGAAAATAAAGATCACTTTGTGAGGAGAAATGAAAGGAAAATTCTATGCTTTGTAATTATTTTGAGTTTTAATTTACCATATGAATGGTTATTATAGAAGGAATCAAATGTGACTAACGGATATACCCCTTTGCCAGAAATACCGCTCAGCCGTGGAGATGACCTTCACGGTCTTGAATACATGGATAGCGCTGACCTTATACTCTTCATGGCTGGTAACCAGTTTATGGTTATGGATGAACTTCTCAATTTATTTCAGCGGATATACCCCGAAATCAAAAAGATTTTTTATGAGACGCTTCCTCCTGGCTTAGAACTAAAACAGATTCTCGCAGGTGGTGCTAAATTTGGTGAAAAAGAAATAAGAATAACACCCGATGTCTATACTGCTGTAACAGAAGATGCAATGAAGGAACTGTTGTATAGAGGTTATATTAATGACTACTTTGTTTATCTTCACAATAGAATAGTTTTAATGGTTCCTAAAGGGAATCCAGCAGGCATAAAAACGCTTAAAGACCTTGGTCGTGATGATGTGAGGATTTCCCAGCCAGGGGAGATGGAGGATATTACTCGATATATTATTGATATGTATAAAAGTGCCGGGGGTGATGCACTGGTAAGGAGGATTATGGATGATAAAAGGGCTGAAGGAACCACGATCCTTACAATTGTTCACCATAGAGAGACTCCATTGAGGATAAGAAAAGGCACAGTGGATGTCGGACCTGTGTGGGCAACAGAGGTCAAGAATGCCCAGAGTATGGGTCTAAGGGTTGAGGCTATAGAGCCTGGCGAAGGCTTAGATCAGCGGGATAAGGTGAATTACTATATAGCGAGGCTCAAAAATGCCCCTCATCCCGGTAGTGCTGAAAAATTTCTTAGTTTTATGAAGACCTACCAGGCGCAAGAGATCTACAGGCGATTCGGCTTTGTGTCTGACTTCATGTAAATGTCTGTTTCAGGTTTTACTTATTCAAATCTTATAGCCACGATTTCCGGGATGTTGCCCACGCGCATGGGTGGACCCCAGGTACCAATTCCACTTGAACTATAAATTTGCAAACCTCCGAATTTTTTAAGCCCGTAATCATAACCATGGTATACAAGTGCGGTGATTAAATTGATTGGGAAAATTTGTCCTTTGTGAGTATGGCCGGAAAGTTGCAACGTAACCCCTTTCTTATTAGCTATATCTAAATTGTCTGGAGAATGTTTCAATAGAATGGTAGGTACGTTTGGATTAATTTTAATACCATTGAGAATCATCTCATATTTTTGCCTGTTTTCCGAATCCCTATAATCAACTCCGATTATCTGGAGTCCTTTTAAATTCAGCATTTCGTTATTTAACACCTTAATACCGGTCAGCCTTACTGCCTTTAAGTATTGAGCAGGATCAAAAAATTCTTCATGGTTTCCGGTAATAAAATAAATACCGTCTGGAGCAGAGATTTTCGAAAACGGTTCGGTAAAACCATTCAAATCAAACGTTCCACCATCAAATAAATCTCCGCCAATAAAGACTAAATCAGGCTGCAATTGTTGTATTTTATTAGCAACATCTTTGGCAAAACCGTATCTTCTTACCGGGCCCAGATGAATATCGCTTACCCATACTGCAATTTTGCCGTGCCAATATTCTGGCAAATTAAGTAGCTTAGCAGAAATATTTGTGATGCGCATGCTACTGGCATTAATAATTCCGTATATGCCAACTACAATTGCCAAGGCAAACAGTATGCCGGCTAATAATTTTTGATTTAGAGAAAAAGGAAATTTTTGAACTACGATATAAATTATCCAAGAAGAAAATGACGCTAAGATAAAGAAATTTAAAAATCCTAACCATGAAGCAGCTAATACGTAAACTACTCGAACCAAAACATTGGAATAACGAAAAACCAAGAAAGAAGTTAAAACAAGACTAATAGATAATAGAAATAAAATAATTTTCAAAGACAGGATAACCGCTGGCCTGGAAAGATTAAAGAAAAAAAATAGAGTCTTGTACAAAAACCAATGCCCTAAAAAGAGTATTGACTGAACAATAACTATAAAAATAATAAACCTATGAATCATGGGTGATTTATGAATTATACTATTTAACTTTTTAAACTCAAACGAAATTTTACCTTAAGGATCAATTCAAAATCAGTTATCATGTGATGGTTCTACTAAACTTGAGTAATGCCTCTGCTTTTTAATATACTTAAAATGAACGCGAAGTACATTTCTTTCAGAAAGTATTAATGAGCCAGAGAAAGATAAAACAGATAGTGGTCAAGAGGTACTCAGAGATTCTTACTGGTGGGTCTTCCTGTTGTCCGACGAATGCTTGTTGTTCACCGGGCACCTCTACCCAAAGCCTTCTCGAAACAGGCAGGAGGCTTGGTTACTCTGATGAGGAATTGAAGATAGGGCTTGGAGAAGCAAACTTAGGACTCGGATGCGGGAATCCAAATGCGATTGCCGATTTCAAAGAGGACGAAACAGTCCTCGACCTCGGATGTGGGGCAGGGTTTGATGCATTCCTTTCATCAATGAAAGTCGGGGGAAAAGGATTGGTAATAGGAGTCGACATGACACCCGAGATGGTGGAGAAGGCGAAGGAAAATGCAGGGAAACTGGGTGTTAAGAATGTTGAGTTCAAGCTCAGTGAAATAGAAAAACTTCCTCTTGAAGACTCTTCAGTCGATGTCATTATATCGAACTGCGTTATCAACCTTTCACCGGATAAACAGGCAGTTTTCAATGAAGCCTTCCGTGTGCTCAGACCAGGAGGCAGACTTGCGGTCTCAGATATTCTGAAAAAAGGCGAATTCTCTGAGGCCATTAAGCAGAATGAAGATGCATTTAGCGGCTGAATAACCGGGTCTGTTCCCGTGAAGGAACTGAAAGGGATTCTTGAGAAATCTGGCTTTACTGATGTCACCATAGAGGAGAAAGAAAAGAGTGATGAGATAATCAAAAGCTGGAACTTCGGAGAGGGTGTCGAAAAGATGGTCTTTTCAGCTTATATCAGAGCGAAGAAGCCCCTTGAAAAGATGTAAATATCTCTATCGAGAGGAAATCCCTTATAGAGTGGGGTAAATGGTTAGTTGCGCTACTCAAAAATATCGAGCTTGGGCGTCTGAAAAAAAACGGTTTATATTATCATCAGCCCTAATAATGCAGGCATTGTTCAAAAATTTATTTAACTTTCTGACGCTGTCTTAAGGTCTTTCAGAAAAGTTTTTATAAGAGTCCGCATTTTCCTTTTAGGGAATAGAAAACTGAGAGACTTGACGAGGGGGCCACTGAAAGTTTCCCTGCTTGTAACTATTACACCTTTTTCGTTGCTCTGAAAAGAGAATTTGTTTCGCGCAGAGAGCCTCTTTTTCTTAGCAGACCATACAATGCGCTTATGAGTTTTTACCTCCTCTACCCTTATTATAGCTTTAATAGGCAATAAGAATGGACGGAAAGAACACAAAATCTTGCCTCCATGAGAAAGGCATTTTTCTACTGAACAGACATCCCTCATGACGGTATTCCAGTCTTTCCAGGAGGTGAGGTCAGTAAGGGTCTCCCATACCTTATCCATCTTTGCATGAATGACTACAGACTCTTCAATTACCATATTTTTATATACTGATTCTTTAGCCTTTCACTCAGGCAAAATTATAAGCAATTATTATATATTTTGGTTCTGGATGGCAAGGAAGAATGGCGGATACAGTATTCTCGCTCATTCTCGTTCAGACTTTGTCGGAACTCCGAGGTTTTTGCCCCTTGATCTTTGTTATTCTATATAACTATCAGCAAAAGAAGCCGCTCAAATACTATATCCGCCTTGATTTTGTAAATAATACTCGTTAATAAAAGGAATGTGATAGGATAACGAGGAGAGGATAAACATATGGAAAAAATCAAAATCGGAATAAGTTCCTGCCTTCTCGGTGAAAATGTTCGTTATGATGCCGGGCATAAGCTTGATCGATATATAGCTGATACACTGGGGCAGTATTTCGAGTGGGTGTCTGTTTGTCCAGAAGTAGAATATGGTCTTCCTGTTCCAAGGGAGGCGATGCGTTTGGCAGGAAACCCAGATTCTCCACGCCTCGTTACTGTTCGTACCGGAATTGATCACACCGAAGGTATGCTGAAATGGGCAGAGAAAAAACTAAAAGAGCTTGTAAAAGAAGAGCTTTGCGGCTTCATCTTCAAGAGCAAATCTCCCAGTTCGGGTATCGGGGGAGTAAAAGTCTATACTGCATCTGGATTACCGAGTAAAAGAGGAGTCGGCATATTCGGGGGAGCATTCATGAAATATTTCTCTCTCATACCTGTCATAGATGATGGCAGGCTCCATGATCCAAGCTTAAGAGAAAACTTTATAGAGAGGGTCTTTGTGTATCAGAGATGGCAGGAGTTCATAAAGAAAGGAGGTCTCATTAAAGATTTGATAATCTTCCATACAGAACACAAGCTTCTGATCTTTTCTCACAGCCCCAAACATTTCAGTCTTCTCGGACAATTAACTGCAAATGCAAAAAGATATAAATCTGAAGACCTTCACTCTGGATACATAAAGTTATTAATGGAAGGGTTGCATCTGATTGCAACAGTCAAAAAGAATACAAATGTTTTACTACATATAACAGGTTACTTTAAGAAGCAGCTCTCAGCGGATGACAAAAAAGAATTGCTTGAAGTCATTGAGAATTATCATAGGGGGTACATTCCTCTCATTGTTCCAGTAGCCCTGATTAAACATTATGTCCGGAAGTTCGATGAAGCATATCTGAAAAGACAGTATTATTTAAATCCTCATCCTCTGGAACTTATGCTCAGAAACCATGCATAAAGATGTGGGGGTTATCTTACATGGCATTCTGAAGCACTTTGAAACCTTGTGACATGTATGCATTTGGTTATCTTTACTAATACAAGAGCTATTTCTTTTCCTTTATTTACTTGGTTGGTATTATTTTTTCATTATAGATCTCACATTGACTGAATATATTCAATGTATTTCTTAACATCAAACTTCGCCTTACAGCCACTATAGCTCATATATCGTATCTTCCCAGAAACGGGGCGCTCATTCCATGCTCTATCATGCACACCTCCGATGCTCCAAGCAATCTCAAAATGTCCATTTGAGTCTCTGTCTCTCCTGTCAAGTTCATACTTATCGTTCAGATAAATGGCGATCTCTAAAGCCTGTTCAGGAGATTCTGTCCACTCTAAGATCTTTTTTGCCCAGTACATCCTCATGTATACATGCATCTTCCCTCTCTTTATCATTTCCACCTGTGCTGAATTCCATAAATCATCGTGGGTTTTTGCATGTTCGAGAGTTCTAATGTTTTTCTCCCAATCGATTCTATTAATTTCTCCTTTCCATGAAATGGGATGTTTCCTTGTAAGTTTATTAGATTATTTAGATTATAATAATGTAGACAATCAGAAAAACATATGAGCAGGTGGAAGTACCTGTGTATATAAAACCTTTAGCTTTAAAAAATCAAGAGGGCTATAAGAAAAAAAAGAATCCTAAAAAATAACCGTGCAAAGGTTGTTTGAGAAGTATTTAAAGGAGCGATATGGAAGTTCACTTCACGAGGACTAACGGCCCCGTAGACGAGACGGTAGATCAATTGATAGGACTCATTGATAATATCCATTACCCGGAAATTATACGCGAGATGATTTTGGCTGCCCTAAAGGTTGGCCAAGAAGAAAACGAGAAGGCAGACCTCAAACTGATAAATAGTACATTGAAGGAAATGCGGTTTACTTCTAAAATATTCAGCCCTTATCGCAAGGTCCGAAAAGTTAGTGTTTTCGGCTCGGCTAGGACACAGCCGGACGAACCGGTTTACAAGATGGCACGGCTCTTCGGTAAAAAGCTCGCTGAGGCAGGTTATATGGTAATAACAGGGGGAGGCTCTGGCATTATGCAGGCGATCAATGAGGGTGCCGGGCCAACATGCTCTTTCGGTATTAACATCAGACTTCCCTTTGAGCAAAAACTAAATCCTGCCATGGAGGGAAACCCGCGCCAAATTGTATACAAGTACTTTTTCAACCGGAAAGTGGCTTTTCTAAAGGAAGCCAATGCAATTGCGCTTTTTCCAGGAGGGTTTGGTACTCTTGACGAGGCAATGGAAACCCTTACCCTATTACAAACTGGTAAACGTGATCCTATGCCCCTTGTCCTCGTGGACGAGCCTGGGGGAACCTACTGGTCAAGATGGATTCAGTTTTTTGAAGAGGAACTTTTGGATCAGGGTTATATCACTGCTCCTGATTTTTACCTGTTTGAGCGCGTCGATTCTGTAGATGCCGCAGTGGAGAAGATCAATCATTTCTACCATCGCTACCACAGCCTGCGATATGTTGAAAAGCAATTAGTAATTCGGCTTGCTTCAGAGATTGGTACTCAATCAATTTTCGACCTCAAAAACCAATTTTCTGACATTTTGATTCCCCAGGGAAACATATACCTTTCTAAGCCGCTACCTGCAGAAGCGGATGAGCCAGAAATTGCCAACCTAACACGCCTTATAGTAGATTTCAATCGTAAAGACTTTGGAAGATTGCGAAGACTCATAGACGCAATTAACAGTTACTAACTTCCACAAAGAGAAATAATTTGTGTTGCTAAATTAAAGGTTATAGTATTCATCATGTTCAGCAAAAGGCGCAGGGTAATAAGGGAAGAAAAAACTGTTGAAACAATGATAAACATCTATTGTCATAACCAACATAAAACTCAGGGCGAACTTTGCCCTGAGTGCAGCAAACTTCTGGTTTATTCAAAAAGACGTCTCGACAGATGCCCATTTCAAGGGAATAAAACAACCTGTGCAAATTGCAAGATACATTGCTATAAACCTACAATGAGAGAAAAAATCAAGACTGTGATGCTATATTCCGGTCCCCGAATGACTTATCGTCATCCTCTTTTAGCACTATTTCATTTCATTGATGGCTTCAGGAAAGAGCCAGTTCGTCACAAACCAACCCATTGAATTTATCAATTCTATGCATGCAAGGAGAATGAGGATAAGTATATTTTAACCCAAGTTACATTAGCCCTTGCTCTCATGAAATGTTTTGACAATTGGTAAAATAGGTTGTAGATTAATAATTTAAGATATCAATATGAAGGATAAAGAAATAAGGATAGGTGTTTATATATGCGAGTGTGGTCCTAATATAAAAGAAGCAATAGATATCGAGGAGGTAGTTAAATGTGCCCAAGGTCTTGAGAATGTAGTTTTGACCAAGTCATTTAATCTCTTATGTTCGGAAGAAGGCAAAAAATTAATTGAAGATGATATTAAACAACATAACTTAACGAATGTAGTACTTGCCACTTGTTCACCCAAAGAACATGAAATTACTTTCCGAAAAGTTCTAAGCAACGCAGGTCTAAATCCATTTCTTTCCCAGATTGCCAATATTAGAGAACAATGTGCGTGGGTAATTAAGGATAAGGCCTCAGCAACCAAGAAGGCTAAGGCAATGATTGCTGCAGCTGTTAAGAGGGTTGCGTTTCATGAGCCTTTAGAAATCAAGGAAGTACAATATCAGTCAGATGTTCTTGTGGTAGGTGCGGGTGTAGCTGGAATAAGTGCCGCTCTGACCCTTGCACAGAAAAGCAGGAAGGTTTATCTTGTTGAGAAACTCCCATGCATCGGGGGCAAGGTAGCCAGATATGAAAAAATTTTCCCAAGTTTAGAATGTGCCTCTTGTGTACTTGATCCGATATTAGATGAGGTTTTACATAATGAGCATATAGAACTTCTAACGCTCAGTGAAGTAGTAGAGGCACTTGGATTTTATGGTAATTTTATCGTTAAGGTTAAAAAGAAAGCCCGATTTGTTGACAGCAAAACCTGTATTGGCTGTGGCGCATGTTTTGAGGTTTGCCCGATTAAAGTAAGAAATGAGTACAATGAGGGTCTTGATGATCGCAAGGCCATTTATATTCCTTATGCCGGTGCCCTTCCCAATGTAGCAACCATAGATAGGAAAAGTTGTTTGCAGTTCCATGGTGAAAAGTGTAATGTCTGCCAGAATACCTGTCCCTTTAATTCTATTCATTATGAAGAAGATCAAATCCAGGAATTAAACGTTGGTGCAATAATTTTAGCTACAGGATTTGATGTATTTAATCCTGAAAAGGTATTCCAATATGGACATGGTGAGATCGAAAATGTGTTTACCAGCCTTGAATTCGAGAGGTTATTGAGCTCAACTGGTCCAACAGGAGGAAAGATTCTACTAAAAAGCGGTCAACCTCCCAAAAGGATAGCCCTCATTCACTGTGTAGGTTCCAGAACCAAGAAATATAATGAATACTGTTCCGGGGTGTGCTGTATGTATTCATTGAAGTTTGCCCATATTATCAAAGAACAATTACCCGATATTTTAATCACTGAGTTTCACTCTGATCTTTGCCTTCCTGGTAGAACAGCTCAGAGTTTCTTTAACGCCCTTTCAGATAAAAAAGAAGTAGATTTTGTTCAGGTGAAGAATATTGATTCCATAGAACTGACTCAAAAGGAAGGTAAGATTTTAGTTAAATATGAAGATAGTAATGGGAAGACTAAGGGTTCCGCCTTCGATTTAGTTGTTTTATCAGTTGCTCTTGAGTCGACAAGAGATGCCAGAGAAGTTGCAATGATATTCGGTATATCACAGGATAAAGACGGGTTTTTTCTTGAGGAACATATAAATATTTCTCCTGTATCGACTTCCGTTGGGGGAATACTTATTGCAGGGTGTGCACATGGACCAAAAGATATCCAGAGTGCGGTAGCAGAAGGTCAAGCAGCAGCAGGCAAAATACTCTCTCAACTTATACCAGGAGAGAAGTTCTCCCTTGAGCCGATAACCGCCGAGGTTGATGAGGCTCTCTGTTCTGGATGCAAGACGTGTATAGGCCTGTGTCCTTACAAGGCTATAACCTATGATCAAGAGAAAAAAGTTGTTTCCGTTAATGAGATTTTATGTAGAGGTTGTGGTATTTGTGTAGCTGTCTGCCCAAGCGCAACAATAAAGGCAAAAAATTTTACTGATGAGCAAATAGTAGCTGAGATAGATGGTTTGTTACAAGAGAAATAAAAAATGGAAAGGATGAATCATTTTGAACCAAAAATCATAGCCTTTCTCTGTAACTGGTGTTCTTATGAATGTGCAGATTCTGTTGGCAGGGCACAAAAAGAGTATCCCTCAATCCTCAGGATTGTTCGAGTAATGTGTAGTGGAAGAATTGACCCTCAATTTATCATCGAGGCATTTAGAAGAGGTGCAGCAGGGGTGTTAATTTTAGGCTGTCATCCCGGGGACTGCCATTATAAAGAAGGCAATTATCAAGCAATGAAGAAATATACCCTTTTAAAGGAGGTACTTTCGCAATTTGGCATAGACAAAGATAGGTTCAGGCTTGACTGGGTCTCGGCTAAAGAGACAGATAAATTTATTAAGGTTGTCTCCGAAATGGTTGAGAAAGTTAGGCAGATAGGACCAATAATCCCCCTTCACCCCCCTTTAGTAAAAGGGGGAAAGGAGGGCATGTAGATAAATAGATGATAAAACCAAAGATTGCACTATACTGGTGTTCGAGTTGTGGTGGATGTGAGGAATCAGTTATTGATTTAGCTGAAGATGTTTTGGACATCGCAGAGGCAGTGGATGTTGTATTCTGGCCTGTCGCAATGGATTTCAAATATAGGGAAATTGAAATGATTCCTGATGGTGAGATTACAGCAACTCTTATCAATGGTGCAATTAGGATGGACAATCAGGAACATATGGCAAAGATATTAAGGAGAAAATCCAGACTTATAATTGCCCATGGAAGTTGTGCACATCTTGGAGGAGTTGTCGGATTAGCCAATTTTTATGAGGGCAGAGATGTTTTAAACAAGGCATATAAAGAGGTCCCCACTGTAGAAAATCTACAAGGCATATTACCGATGGTTGAAGCAAAAGAATCTGACAGAGAACTTAGACTTCCGAGCTTCCATGATACAGTTAAGGCCCTGAATCAAATTATTGAGGTTGACTATTATATTCCTGGATGTCCACCGCCCCCTAAACTTATAAAAATTGCTATAAAGGCAATTCTTCAGAATGATCTGCCACCGAAGGGAAGTATTTTAGCAGAAAAGAAGGCGCTTTGTTACACATGTTCCCGGAGTGATAGCAAACCTGATAAAGTCAGGATAAAAAGGTTTAAAAGACTTTATGAAATAGAATGGGATCCAAAAAGGTGTTTTCTGGATCAAGGGCTTATTTGTCTCGGTCCTGCTACAAGGGGAGGATGCGGTGAGAGGTGTATAAAGGCGAACATGCCCTGTCGGGGTTGTTTTGGGCCTACCGATAACGTAATAGACCAGGGTGCAAAATTTTTATCTTCCCTTGCATCCTTAATAGACTCAAGAGATGAAAAAGAATTAGAGAAAATTTCAGATTCAATACCTGATCCTGCAGGTCTGTTTTATAGGTATAGCCTGGCCTCATCAATACTAAAAGGGAAAACACAAAATAAGACATGAAAGGCTGTCTCAAAATTTTTATAAGCGACAAGATTATTATATGTCAGTCGTGAGTATGTTACACATAGAAGGTTCATTCGTTGACCTCAAAAGGTTTTACTATAAGGTGTCGTATAAAAATTCTCCAACAGCCTTTCATGTCTATACTTTGAATTTTTATGATTATTAGAACTCTATCTTGTTAACGATAAATATTCCATAAAGGAAAATGACCAAGAAAATCACGATTGATCCAATAACGAGGTTAGAAGGACATGGGAAGATATCTATTTTTCTCGATGACACGGGCAATGTGGAGCGAGCGTATTTTCAGGTGCCTGATTTTAGAGGGTTTGAAAAGTTTTGTGAGGGTAGGGCAGTGGAAGAAATGCCTGCACTTACACAAAAGATCTGTGGTGTCTGCCCTACTGCTCACCACACAGCGTCAACTAAAGCACTGGACAACCTCTTCAATGTAGAGCCACCAAGAGCAGCAAAAAGGGTTAGAGAGCTTATGTACAACGCCTTCATATTTGAAGACCATCTCCTTCATTTTTATTTTTTGGGTGGCCCAGATTTGATCGCTGGTACAGATGTGCCTAAGGAAAAGAGAAACATCTTCGGCGTCAGAGATAAATTAGGAACAGAAATTGTTAAAAAAGCTATTAATATAAGGAAGAAAGCAAGGGAATTGAATGGCATGATTAGCGGTAGCTCTCTTTACCCTGTCTGTGGACTTCCCGGAGGTATTTCAAAGGCATTGACAGAGGAAGATAGGGCCGTGATAAAAGATTTAATAAAGGATTTCATAGAATTTGCGGAGTCTACATTAAAAATATTTGATTATGTTTTCCTTAAAAATAAACAAATTTTTGATTTAATGGTCAGTGAGGTTTACTATCACAAGACTTATTACATGGGTATAGTTGATGAAAAGAACAAAGTAAACTTCTATGATGGGAAGATTAGGGTTGTTAGCCCAGATGGAAAAGAGTTTGTAAAACTTGAGCCAAAGGATTATCTGAAATATCTCCAGGAAAGAGTCGAACCCTGGAGCTATGTGAAGGTTCTCTATTTAAAAAATATCGGATGGAAGAGATTTGTCGATGGAGTAGATAGTGGAATTTATAGAGTAGGCCCACTCGCCCGCTTAAATGTCTCTGATGGAATGGCTACCCCTCTTGCAGAGGCTGAGTATAAAAAAATGTTCAGTACTTTTGGGGACAAACCTGTTCATAATACATTAGCCTATCATTGGGCAAGACTCATTGAGGTCTTATATGCAGCAGAGAGGATGAATGAGCTTACCAATGATCCTGATCTTACTAACCCTCATGTAAGAAATATTCCTGATGATATACAGAAAGAAGGTATAGATGTCTGTGAGGCGCCGAGGGGGATGCTTCTTCATCATTATGAAGCAGATAAGAAGGGAATATTACAAAGTGCAAACCTTCTAGTTGCTACACAACATAATGCTGCGGCTATAAATATGTCAGTTGAAAAAGCTGCCCAGGCGATTATAAAAAGTGGTAATGTCTCTGATAGTTTACTTAATATGGTAGAAATGGCATTCAGGGCCTATGACCCCTGCCTTGCCTGCGCGACCCATATCATTTCAAGGACATCTAAAGGTTGACTATTAATTATGTTGCTGGCTTGTTTGTATTGACGAAATTTGTCATCATTTATCCTGCTATCGAATTAAAATCTATTTTTCTATTAAAATTTTCTTTAAAAATCAACAATATTGAAATGAACAAACCTGGCACAAAATCTGTATAATTTTTTGACGTGTATTTATATAGCACTAAAACAAAGGAGGAGCTGTATGGCAACGGAAGTATTGGACACCTTTGGTCTTAAGTGTCCTCAGCCTGTTCTTAAGATTGCAGTAAAGGCTGCAGACATGAAATCAGGAGATATCCTGGAGGTATTAGGTGATTGTCCGACCTTTGAGAGGGATGTAAGGGTCTGGTGTGAACGGCTTGGGAAGGTATTGCTTGCTATAAAGGATGAGGGAGCAGACAAGAAAAGGATTCAAATACAATTTTGATTTTAACCCGCTTTGGAGAAAAAATGAGAAAAAAGGTTAAATGTTGGGAAGTCTTTAAATGCAACAAGAAAAATTGTCCAGTTTATAAATCGAAGAAACTGGAGTGCTGGTTGATCTCAGGAACACATTGCCATGATAAGATACAAGGAAAGTTCCTTGAGAAAATGGAGATGTGCCTTGAATGTGAAGTCTTTGAAGCGAATATGGATGTCCCCGCAATGAGAGAAACCATCGGGATGGTAAATAAACAATTGAAGCAATTCAGGGCAATTGTTGAGAGCCGTGACCAAGAGCTGGAAGACGTTAGCATGGAGTTGGCACTGGGCTTATCCGAGGTTCTGGAGGCTTTGAATAAAATTGCCTCTGGAGACCCTCGAGTAAGTATACCAGAAGCCTCTCAAACTGAGCTGATTACAAAACTAAAACAAATAGTTAATAAAACAGCAAAGGAAATTGGGGCTATTGTTGATCAAGCTCATGAGTTTGCAATAGGGCTTGCTGAACATTTTGAAATATTGAATAGGGTTTCAAGGGGTGAGCTGAGTGCTCGAATCTCTGAGGCTTCTCAAGACGAACTTTTGAAGGCCTTAGGCAGAGTAACTAACGAGATGATAGAGAGCGTAGCCACGGAAATCAACGAGCGTAAAAAGGCAGAGGAAGGGCTGAGGGAAAGCGAGGAACGTTTTAAGCAGGTGGCTGAAAGTGCAGGTGAATGGATCTGGGAGGTTGATGCTAATGGCTTGTATACTTATTCAAGCCCTGTTGTGGAAAAAATACTTGGCTTTACACCTGCAGAAGTTGTTGGAAAAAAGTACTTTTATGAATTTTTTACGCCAGATGAAAAGGCGGCACTTAAGGAAAAGGCCTTTGATACTTTTCATAGAAAAGAAGCCTTTAGAGATTTTATTAATTCAAATATTCATAAAAATGGTAACATTGTCATCCTTGAAACAAATGGGATGCCAATTTTAGATGGAGAAGGAAATCTTATAGGATATCGAGGTGTAGATACTGACATAACAGAGCGTAAACAGGCAGAAGAAAAAATATTAAGCGCTGCTAAGGAATGGTCAGAAACATTCGATTCAATGGCGGATGGGGTGTCTATACACGGTATGGATTTTGAGATTCAAAACCTGAATGAGACTTTATGTAGAATGTTAGGCAAGCAAAAAGAAGAATTAATAGGCAAAAAGTGTTATCAAATATTTCATGCCCAAGATGGTCCTATCTCTGAATGCCCCCTAAAAGGAGTGGAATTAACATGCAAGAAAGAAATTGTTGAGATATTTGAACCACATTTGGACATTTGGCTTTCTATATTATCTTCTCCCATAATGAATGAAAAAGGAGAAGTGACAAGAGTTATACATGTGACCCGTGACATTAGCGAGCGCAAAAGGGCAGAAGAAGAACTTCGGGAAAAAGAAGCGAGAGAAAACCTTATCCTCCGCTCTCTGCCAATGGCATTCTATAATATGCAATTCTTTAGCGACAGCACTCGATTATGGGTCAGCGAACAGATAGACCGTATCACAGGATTTCCAGCCAGTAAATTTATCGAAGACCAATCTTTCTGGACATCAAGAATCCATCCTGACTTCCGTGACCAAGTACTAAAAAAATATGAAATGATTTATCAGAAAGGCTCGGTCGTCATCGAATACCTCTGGCAGTGTGCCGATAGTTCGTACCATTGGTTCATTAACCAAGCGGTCCTTTTAAGAGATGAGCAAGGAGATCCTAAGGAGATCATTGGAACATGGAGAGATATTACAGAGCGCAAGCATACAGAGGAGCAGATTCTATGGCAAAGAGCCCTCCTGGAGGGAATTAATGATCTTTTTAGAGAAGCGTTGTTATGTGAAACAGAAGCAGACATTGCAGGCAAGTGTCTTGCCGTGGCTGAGGAGTTGACAGGTAGTAAGTTCGGTTTTATCGGTGAAGTGAATCAGGCTGGCCGTTTTGATACTGTTGCAATGAGTAATCCAGGCTGGGAGGCCTGTAGAATCCCGGAATCAAATGCGGTGTTGATGGTCAAAGACATGGAAATCCGTGGCATCTGGGGCAGGGCACTGAAGGACAAGAAGTCCCTAATTTGTAATGATCCCGCTTCCCATCCTGACTCCGTTGGTACTCCCGATGGGCATCCGCCAATAAGTTCCTTCTTAGGTGTTCCATTTGAGTACGGAGAGGGGGCCGTAGGTATGATCTGTTTAGCTAACAAAGAATTAGGCTATGACGTGACAGATCAGCAGATGGTAGAAGCTCTGGGCACAGCCTTCGCAGAGGCCCTGCAACGAAAGCGAGCGGAAAAAGAAATTCGTAAATTAAACGAAGAACTCGAAGAGCGTGTTATTCAACGCACTGCCCAACTTGAAGCAGCCAACAAAGAACTTGAGTCGTTCAGCTACTCTGTCTCGCATGACCTGCGGGCACCTTTAAGGGCAATTGATGGTTTCTCAAGAATTTTATCTGAAGATTATGTTGAGAAATTCGATGACGAAGGGAAACGCCTTGTAAATATCATTCGAGGCAATACGAAGAAGATGTCAACCCTTATTGATGACCTTCTTGCTCTCTCAAGAATAGGGCGTAAGGATATTGGCCATGCAGATATAGAGATGGATAAACTAGTAAGGACAGTGTTCGATGAAATCAAAGCTACCACCCCTGAAAGGAAGATCCAGTTTAATGTTAAACTACTTCCATCTGCCTCCGGTGATGCGGGAATGATCCGTCAGGTCTTTATTAATCTTTTGACCAACGCCATAAAGTTCACGAGACTTGAAGAGACTCCAATTATTGAAGTCGGTGGGTACGTTGAGGATTCAGAAAATGTGTACTATGTCAAAGACAACGGAGTCGGTTTTGATATGCGTTATAAAGATAAATTGTTCGGTGCTTTTCAGAGACTGCACGATGGAGAAACATTTGAGGGGACGGGTATAGGGCTTGCTATTGTACAACGTATAATTAGCAGGCACTATGGAAGATTATGGGCTGAAGGAAAGGTAAATGAAGGAGCAACTTTTTATTTTACATTACCAACAGCAGGAGTCTGTATTTTAACGAAAGCTTAAAGCTAACTGATACAACAATAAGGCAGGAGAGACATGAATAATTTAAAAGAAGTTGAGATACTTTTGGTAGAGGATAACCTAGCTGATGTGGAACTCGCACTCAGGGCACTTA
>CAZXCW010000004.1:0-40285 GCA_964639385.1 uncultured Nitrospiraceae bacterium | reverse complement strand
AGTGAAAAGAATGCCGCAAGGATGGAGAAAAGGCAACAAAGACTCGATTCAGGTCTTATTTCTGAACACTTTCCTAAAGTTTCAAGCATTGTTATTGATGTGACAGACTCTTATGGAAAAAGAAACCCGATTACCATATTACGTACTTTAAGTTTTTGGCCCAACAGCTATGCATATTTTAATATTGAATGCTTGAGCAAAGGCTGTCTTGACGGCGGATTTGACTTAAATCAAGTTATTACTATGATGATTAGAAGTCATAAAGACTCAGGAGAAGGAGAGCTTGTTTGTGGTGGAAATAATCTTTCCTCTGGCCATTCGAATATTCACTATAAAGTTAATATAAAGTACAACAAAAAGTCTTAAGAGCCATTCATTAATAGTTTATAAGTTAAGAACATATGGAAAACAAAAAGTTAGCGATAGGTCAAAAGAAGAAGATTGCTCTTGTTGCACACGATCATAAAAAGAATGATCTTTTAGAATGGGCAAAATATAATAAAGATCTTCTGGCTCAGCATGAGTATTATAAAGCGGTATTTAAGAGCTTTAGTGCTCTGAGTCTATTTGGATGTTTAAGCTTTCTAAGTGCTTTTTCCTCTATTTGTCTTACCCTTTCACGTGTAATAGAAAGATGTCTTCCTACTTCTTCGAGGGTGTGGTCTTTATCAACTCCTATACCAAATCTCATTCTTATAACTTCCTCTTCCCTGGGAGTTAAGGTGTGCAGAATCTTTAGTATCTGCTCGGTGACATTATTTCTTTCCGCATTAGTGTATGGAGAAGGACTATCTTTATCACTGATAAACTCCTCAATGGTTGTACCATCATCACCGATGGGAGTTTGAAGAGCTATTGGGTCCTGTATTGCCCTGAATATTTCTTCGACTTTCCTTATGGGAATACCTAATTTCGTAGCAATTTCTTCTTTACTGGGTTCTCTTCCAATCTGGGATATCAGTTCTCTGGAAGCCTTAGTAACCTTGTTATAAAATTCCATCATATGTACAGGAACTCTGATAGTCTTTGTCTGATCAATTAATGCTCTTGTTGCTCCCTGTCTTATCCACCACGTTGCATAGGTGCTGAATTTGAATCCCTTTTTATAGTCGAACTTATCTATAGCTTTCATAAGACCGATATTCCCTTCCTGAATAAGGTCAAGCAAGGAAAGACCTCTTCTAATATAATTCTTAGCAACATTCACTACCAATCTCAGGTTATGAGTTATTAATTCATTCTTTGTTTCGCTAACAAGGGTTCTTGCCTTGGTTATTCTGTCCCACTTAGCTTTCAATTTGTCAATCTTGATCCCAACCTCTGATTCAACTCGCTTATACTCACTCTGAACTTCTCTTGCAATAGTGTTAAGCCGTATGGAATTGATACCATGTTTCCGTTTTCGATTTATTAATTTTTTCAAATCTTTTAATGTCCCATATCTTGCAATCCTTCTATCTGCTATTTCTATTTTTATCATAAGATTGTCAAGTACTTTCAAGCTCATTTCAAGAGCTTCTTCTGTTTTTTCTTCCTCTGAATTTTTCAAGTGCTCTTCGTTTTTACCATCTAAACTCGCTTCGAGTTGCTGGTATAAAGGCAGCGTTGTAACAACTCCTTTAATTATCTCTTTTCCCTCTTCGAATCTCTTCGCAAGGTGTAATTCTTCATTCCTTGTGAGTATTGTAATATTCCCCATCGAATGAAAATATGCTTGAATAATGTCTTCTGTTTTTTCATAGTTTTCTTCTTCCTCTTCCTCGTCAGTGGAGAGTTCCTGATTATCTATAACTTTAATACCAATATCTTGTAGGAGATCCATAAAGTCTGCTAATTCTCCTGGAGAAACAAACGCTGAAGGAAAAGCATCATTTATCTCATCATAAGTAAGCGTCCCACGCTTCTTACCTAAATCTATGATCTCATCAAAAATATCCCATTCTCTCAAAGCTACCTCCTCAAAATAAACCTATAACAGTTTTCTATTCACAAGATAATCATCAAACCGAGCTTCCACCACTTTATAGACTACATTATGCACCCTTGCATGTTCCTTCACCTTGATATCAATATTATCACCTTGCTTTGCCCCGCTCTACGTTCTTACTTTCAATCTGAATAGATTCTATCTTCTGTGCAAAGTTCTGTAGTGTGGCCTTTAATGTGAATGGTGTCTCCCGCCGCCAGTTCACCTTCAAGGAATACTACTGCCACTCCTATCTTGTCTCAGCGACCGAGCAATTAAAATTCAGTTTTTGGGTATTATTCAGTTTAATCCAATATTTCAAGAACACAACGCTTTTCGAGCTTAGCACCGGCAGCGCTCAGTATTGTTCTCATTGCTCGCGCTGTATTTCCTTGCTTTCCGATAACCTTCCCAATATCACTTGGAGCAACACGCAGTTCAAAAATAGCGGTTCTTTCTCCGTCTACCTTGGCCACTGCAACCTCCTCCGGCTTATCTACCAGAGACTTCGCTATTAGTTCAATAAGTGCTTTCATATCCACCTCCATAAGCATTCGGGCTGTTTTTTACAGACCCAAAATTTTTAAAAGTTTCTTCAAAACAATCTGTAGGTTTATCCAAATGTTAGGTACGTTTCTTAAATCTTAGAGCCTTCATCCTTTTCTTTCTTGCTTCTATTCGTTTACGTTTCTTTTTTTGAGAAGGTTTTTCATATGATGCTCTCTGCTTTATTTCTCTAAAAAGACCTTCCTTTTCCAATTTACGCTTAAGGACTTTCAGTGCTCCATCGATATCACTTTCATTGACTTTGATCTCCAAAACTATCTCCAGCCTCTCCCTGTACCCCCACCACCACCATAGCCACTACTTCTTTTATTAAAACCTTGTCGTTTCTGTTGAGGTCTTGCTTCATTTACAATGAGTGTTTTCCCCATAAAGTCTTTACCATTAAGAGTTGCAATTGCTTTTCTTGCATCTTTTTCATCTGCCATCTCAATAAAACCAAAGCCTCTGGATCGTTCCGTAAATTGATCCTTAATTATTTTTAATGATTCAATCTCACCATATTCCGAGAAGAGATTTCTTAAATCTTCTTCTGTCGCATCGAATGCAATGTTTCCAACATACATTTTTCTCATTATTCAAACCTCCTCTTTGTTAATAAAAACCCTTATCTTTCAATATTCTTGGATACCTTCAAAGCCTTAGTTATAAATATTAGACCTCCTTATCATTCTTTGTTTGTCTTTGTTTCTGGCTCTACACCACCACAATATCTTTTTATAAACTCTTCTTTGCTCATCTTATGTCCAGAACAAAAACCAGAAACGTCCATCCTATGACATCCCAATGTTTGATAACATCCATTAAATCTTATGACTTGAGAATGAAACATCATACTATTACATCCTCCACGATTTATATAACGGACATGAGGCAGGATGATAGATTTGCCTATACGATATGCCTTCATATACTTTTCAATCTCCTATGTGCAGCGACTTATATAAAGTGGTGAAAAAGTGCTTCCTCAAATATGAAAATTAAATGCTTGTTAATTAGGGATACTGCTAAAAGGTGAGCTTTGCGAAATGAAATCTATTTATCAGTTTCCCTGTTCGACTATTTACTCTTTTCCTTTGTTAGTTATCATAACACATTATCTTAATCTTAATCTTATCTTTTTTCTTAAATAGACATTGCTTATTGATTTCCATTCGTGGTGTTGCATAGTTAGAAGAATTTTGATGTTGAGGATTACAGGAAGTAGCTGAGAGAGGATTTCACATTATTTCTTGTACCTACAAAGAGTGAATTCGAAGCAAGTTCCAGGTAAAGGATTTAATGTTCGCATGCCTTCATTGAATAATAATCAATAAGAATGCTTGCTAATGTTTCGATTGGGATATTATATTTTTCAGCTAATGAATTTAAACGGCTTTTTGTTATGGGTCTGCCTTCGAGGGATGCCTGAATGCTCTCTAAACTGAAAGCTTTAGTTTCAACGAGCAAATTAAAAACTTTATCTTCTTCAATTTTGTATTTAATGGCAAGAAGAATTGCTTCTTTACGATAAGACATCTCATTTAATATTTTCTGTGTTTCTTTAGCAGTTTGTTCCTGTTTTTGCCGTTCTTCTTCACGCTTTTTTAATTCCCGATATTCTGTGATTTTGCTACAACTATTTAGAGTGATTATACAAACCACTATAGAAATGATTAGGAACGTAATTTTAAATGAAAAATATCTCCTCATTTTTTTAATCCTCCCACTAAAACAATCGCTAATTCCAACATCTTTCCTCTCCTTTCCCTGACCGCAATGAGCAGATAACTTGTTATAGATTTCCAAGTTCTAATCTACACCATTATTACTTTTTTGTGAAGCATGAAGGTCAGAAAGGAGCTGATGCTTTATGACTATATAAAATCAATTACCTTTCTTCCAAGTCTGTGTGGCGATTTCTGTATTGGGTTATCAACACAACTACGCCCCAAACAAATGCGCAGATCATGAGTAGTGCTCCGATTACATGTGCGGTTTTGGCTATCAGATGGTCATATTCAAGCAAACTGAGTTTGCGAAGGATGAATTCCCAATCATGGTAGCCTTCTACATCCTGACCAGTTACGCCACCTAACAACATCAATTTAAGCGCTCTTGCATCGTTTATATACGGAGCCAAATCTATGAGGTTCTCCCCCAACCACCATAATGATATTGAAGCTGCAAACGGGTCCTTTGTCCTAACAAGAAAAGTCAAAAGACAAATTGAAGGCACCAAACATTGTGTTAGGCTCCCACCCAGTGTCATCATGAATTGCCCAAAGATACGGAACAAGATATGACCCGCCTCGTGAAAGGGAAGGTTAATGAGATGCATGAAACTGATTCCGGAATAATTGCTCTCTATGGAAGAAAATATAAATTTGAGGCCCCAGACAATAATTACCAATAATACAAATACCCTGCCGATCAAATGATATATACCAATTTCAGGGTTGATATGAAAGAGTAGATTTTTAAGATACGCTTTTATTTTACTTGAATGGTGATTTACTTCCTTAAAATCAAGTTGGGGTATGACCGCAGATTTGTCAGATGCTTGATTCTTTATTGATAGATATTTCGCAAAGACAATACCGCATTTTAAACATTCGGTTCCGCTGTCGGGTTGTTCAAAATTACACTTAGGGCATCTCATTATTTTTTGGCTCGGAGATGCCTTCTCTCAATTCTGAATTCTGAGGTTTCCTCTTCTCCTCAATTCAGGAATCATTTCCCGGTTGCTGGAGTTAACTTTCCTTTTTATGATTATACATATAGGAATCGCTGAAATCACCGAGAGGTCGGGTAAAGGTAAACCTGAACGGTGCTCCAACGAGGGTATCAGCAGTTTTCTTGGTACTCTTACTTATAGCCGCAAACGGAAAAGTAACAACAAAGAAAGCAGAACCGATTGCAAGGGAAGCAAGACCAAATGGTCTGGCTATTACTGTATCCATTACGATAATGAATCCGTCCTCATCAGCAGCAAATACCGGGGTTGAGGTAAGGATAACTGCGATGGTTAAAAATATAATAATCATTTTCTTCATTGTTATGCCTCCTCAGTAGTATATTACTTTTAAGCTTAATTATATGGCAAAAAAAGTTCATATTCAACTATCTCATACAAAATTACATGATGGTGGAAAGGCAAAAGACTTCTTTAAGAGAACTTAAGATTGAGGATTATAAATAAAAAGTTAGTTCATTGTCAGTTGGGAGGATTGGGGAAGAGGCTACATCTCTCTTCTTCCCTCGAGGGCTTTTCCGAGCGTAACCTCGTCTGCGAACTCGATATCTCCACCCATTGGCAGGCCATAGGCAATCCGCGTGACTTTAACATCAAAAGGTTTCAGTAGTTCTCTAATATACTGGGCGGTCATCTCACCTTTGGTGTTAGGATTTGTTGCGAGAATAATCTCTTTTATTTCATCTTTTTTTATTCTTTTCATAAGTTCATTGATTTTAAGCTTATCGGGGGTCATGCTATCTATTGGAGAGAGGGCGCCGAGGAGGACATGATAAAGCCCTTTATAGCTACCTGTTTTCTCAATAACAAGAATATTGCTCGGTTCCTCCACGACACAGAGTTTCTTTCTATCCCGTGAATTATTACTACATATGCTGCAAATCTCAGCCTCTGTGATATTGAAACACTCACTACAGAACCTTGCTTTATCCTTTACTTCATTTATCGCCTTTGAGATACCTTTTGCATCCTCTTCGGGCATCGAGAGTATAAAAAATGCAAGTCTCTGTGCAGTCTTCCTGCCTATGCCGGGAAGCTTTGTCAGTTCTGCTATAAGATTCTCAATAATGCCCCGTGTCATTTCCCAAAGATATTCCCCAGCCCTCCCAGTCCAGGAAGCTGTAATCCTCCTGTCAGTTTTGACATTTCGCTGCTTACCATCTCGTGTGCGCGGCGTAATGCCTCATTTGCTGCTGCAATAATGAGGTCCTGGAGCATTTCAATGTCATCAGGGTTCACAACCTCTTTCTCTATCTTTAAAGATACGAGTTCACCTGCACCGTTTGCAATGGCGGTAACCATACCGCCTCCTGCTGTCGCCTCAACAGTCTTTGTTTTTGCCTCTTCCTGCATTCTTGCCATCTCGGCCTGAAGCTTCTGGGCCTCACGCATTATGTTTCCAAAGATCTTTTTCGACATTTTACCCTCCCTCCATTAAATATATATAGCTAAGAATATTAGTCTTAACCTCATCACGAGCATAGGCAGGACATAGTATTCTCGCTCATTCTCGGGCTGTCGCCCTCCGAGGCTTTTGCCTCTTTATAATAAGAATATCCTCATTTGTCTATCGGCAAAAGAAACCGCTCAAATACTATAACCTGCCCGTCAAACCATAGATTGTGAATATTTTGAATGGAAAATATCACGCCTTTGTATCCTGTATTCTGTTTTTTGTTTTTGGAATTATGTCTGCAATTCTTCCCTCAAAGAGTTCAATGGCCTCTTTAATGATTGGTTCTGCCATTACCTTTTCCTTCAGGTCTTTTTTACTTATTCTCTTTTCTTTTTTTGTCTCTATCTTGACCTTGATTTCTTTACCGATTTCTTCTGAAAAAATCCTTTCTATCATCTCCAAATTTTTTACAAGAGAGTCAGCAAAGAGTGAATCGCCGCCATTCAGGATAATCATTAGATCATCTCCGTCAAGTTTAAACTCCGCCCTTGATAGCTTAGAGGCAAGGGGTGTATCCATCCTTTTTATAGCCTTTTCCCAGAAATTCTCAGCTTCGAGTTCAGGTGGTACTCCCTTTTTGTCATCCTGAACCTGTCGGAGCGACTCCTCGCAAAGACTCGCATCGAGTTTAGGGGTTTCATCAGATGCTGAAACGTCCGCTTGAGGCGAATCAGCATGACATACATGTTGCTTTGCTTTGAGTTCAAGAGGTGCGGATTTTTTTATTTCAGGCAATGAAATATTTGTATAAGCTTCTATATTTTTCAGTATTTCTTTTAGTGGCCTTATGCTGCTCAAGAAGCTGGCCTTAATAAGAGACATCTCAAGAGCGAGTCGTGGTGATGACGCATTTCTAACATCTATCTCTGCCTTCATTACCTCTGAGAGCAGAACGGTGAGTTGGTCTTCAGATACACTGCTTACGATATTTTTTATCACCTCCATCTCTTCTTTACCTAAATCGAGTACCTCCTCTGGCTTTTTTATGACACTTGCAACCAATAGATCCCTGAAGAACCTAACGAGTTCTTTTGCAAAGGATTTGATATCGGTGCCTCTTTCAGCAAGTTCCTCAATAATCTTCAACAGTTCCTCTCTCTTTCCTTCAATAAGTGCAGTTGAGGTCTGGGAAAGGAGGCCAAAATCTGTTATCCCTAGAAGGTCTTTAATGTCAGAGTCCTTTATATCAGATGAGAAGGCTGAAAGCTGATCAAGGATTGTGAGCGAGTCTCGAAGGCTTCCATCAGCAGCCCTCGCAATCAATTCCAGCGCAGGGCCAGATATATCTATACCCTCGGCATGAGAAATCTGCTTAAGTCTTTCCTTTATCTTCTGACTGGGTATTCTCCTGAAGGGAAGATGTTGACAACGGGAAAGCACAGTAGGCGGAATCTTCTTCGGGGCTGTTGTGGCAAGGACAAAAACCACATGGGGAGGTGGTTCTTCAAGGGTTTTCAGTAGCGCATTAAATGCAGCATCCGAGAGCATATGAGATTCGTCTATGATATAGACCTTGTATCTTCCGCCTGAAGGAGCATATTTTACCCTTTCTCTCAGGTCTCTTATATCATTGACGCTGTTGTTTGATGCACCATCTATTTCCATCACATCAATAGAAGAGCTGTCTGTTATTGATGTGCATGACGGACACTTATCACAAGGATTAGATGTTGGTCCATCTTCACAGTTTAGTGCCTTTGCGAGTATCCTTGCTGTTGATGTTTTACCTACACCCCTCGGGCCAGAAAAGAGATAGGCGTGTGCAATCTTTCCCTGGTTTATCGAATTTTTAAGAATACGGGTTATTGGTTCCTGGCCTATAAGGTCATCGAACCTTTGGGGCCTCCATTTTCTTGCCAGTACTAAATAACTCATTTCCTCTACGTTAGGTGAAAAATGTATTTGTTTTTATAGCCAGGGAAAGACGTGCTATGTCACACAGATAGAATGCTTACCGCTGCTTCCTTCCAGACCTGACGGGATTCACATCTCCCTGCTGCATAGTGCCCTTCCCTGGCTGCAAAAACAGTGAATAGTAGCTACTATTCAGCCGAAAATAAAATTTTGTACTCACTACTTTCACTGATAATTATTAACTGTCTTCCGCCTTAGGCGGATGGCGGAGAGAGAGGGATTTGAACCCTCGGTGAGGTTTTTATCCCCCACACACGATTTCCAGTCGTGCTCCTTCAGCCTCTCGGACATCTCTCCATAATCTCGTTAATGTCTTAGTCCTACATATAAAAGACGACGGATTTTATCTGATTAAGATTAGATTAATGAAAAGGTAGGAGTAAAATCAAGGTTGGATTCTGTACTTAAGATGTGGAGTAAAGGAGGTATCTCTTCTATTCACTATCCCGTGTTAAAGACTTTTCAAGCGTGGTACAAAAGAGGTTTACCTATGTTAGTTTCTTTTTCAATAGCTCATTTACCATCTGAGGGTTTGCTTTGCCTTCAGTCAATTTCATCACCTGGCCTATGAAGAAACCGATGAGCTTTTCCTCTCCCGATTTGAATCTTTCAACTTCTTTTGGATGTTTGGCAATGATATCACTAATAGCGTTATCAATTATAGCCTCATCGCTTATTTGTTCAAGCCCTTTCTCTTTTACAATGGCTTCAGCAATACCTTCTAAACTGGGAAGAGATGAATCGCCTACACTAATAGTTTCAGCTCCTGTTCTATACATTTCCTCAAAGACAGTTTTTGCAATCTTCCCGCTGATTGTTCCATTCTCTATGAGTTTCAACATGCCAACAAGTTGTTTTGGTTTCAAGGGACTTTCTTCTATTGATTTATTTTCTGCATTTAATAATTTCATCAAGTCGCCCTGTATCCAGTTTGCGACAATCTTTGGTTGCCCGCCGAGCTTAACTGCTTCCTCAAACCAATCAGCAAGTGGTCTTTCAGATGTGAGAAAACCTGCATCGTGTTCGGGAAGTGCGTATTCAGAGACAAACCGCTCTCTTTTTATATCAGGTAATTCAGGAAGGGATTCCTTTATTTCAACAATCCATTTCTGTTCAACGATTATGGGTACAAGGTCTGGTTCAGGGAAATATCTGTAGTCATGAGCCTCTTCCTTTGTTCTCATGGATTCTGTTATCCCTCTCTCTGAGTTCCATAACCTTGTCTCCTGAACAATCTTTCCACCATCTTCCAAGACCTTTGTCTGTCGCCTTATCTCATAATCAAGCGCCTTTTCAACAAACCTGAATGAATTGATATTCTTCACCTCTGTCCTTGTCCCATATTCTTTTTGCCCGATGGGCCTTACAGATACATTGGCATCACACCTCAGGGATCCCTGTTCCATATTCCCATCGCAGGCCCCAAGATATCGCAGGATAGTCCTCAGTTTTTTCATGTACTCCACAGCTTGCCCGGGACTTCTGATATCCGGCTCGGAGACGATTTCCATAAGTGGAACACCTGCCCTGTTTAAATCTACAAAACTGTAATTTCCATCCTCTCCATGTATGCTCTTACCTGCATCCTCTTCCATATGGATTCTCGTAATATCAATCTTTTTTATTTCTCCGTTAGCAATGATCTCTATGTATCCATGCTCACATATCGGAAGTTCATACTGACTGATCTGGTATCCCTTTGGAAGGTCCGGGTAAAAGTAATTCTTCCTTGCAAAGCGGCTATAGGGAGAGATATTACAGTTCATTGCAATGCCTGTCTTTATAGCAAGCTCAATGGCCCTCTTATTCAATACGGGAAGTACTCCAGGCATTCCAATACATACAGGGCACGTCTGGGTATTTGGATCTGAACCGAATTTTGTAGAACAACTACAGAATATTTTTGTTTCTGAAAGCATCTGGGCGTGGACTTCAAGACCGATAACAGCCTCATATTTCATAAATTGGGCCTCTTCTTGTGCCACTCTGTTGCCTGCTCGTAGGCATATGCGAGCTTTAAGATAGATTCTTCATCAAAATGCCTTCCGATAAGTTGTAGCCCAACAGGTAGATTATTTGATGTAAATCCACAGGGTACGGAAATCCCAGGTACTCCAGCAAGGTTAACAGAAATTGTAAATATGTCAGACAGATACATCTGGAGAGGGTCAGCAATCTTCTCTCCTAATTTAAATGCTGCGGTAGGGGACGTAGGTGTAACAATGGCATCTACTACCTTGAATGCCTTTTCAAAATCCTGTTTTATAAGTGTCCTTACCTGTTGAGCCTTCTTATAATATGCCTCGTAATATCCTGACGAGAGGGCATATGTGCCGAGCATAATTCTTCTCTTGACTTCTGCACCAAATCCCTGAGCCCTTGTATTAGTATACATATCCATTAAGTCTTTACCCTCTGCCCTGAAGCCATATTTTACTCCGTCATATCGTGCAAGGTTAGAAGAAGCCTCAGATGTTGCAAGAATATAATATGTTGCAATGGCGTAGTCGGTATGTGGTAGGGTTACCTCAACAGGGATAGCACCCAGGGATTCGAGTTTCTTGATTGCCTCTTTAACAAGGACTTCGACTTCATTTTCCATACCTTTAATGAAATATTCTTTTGGAACACCTAATTTTATTCCTTTAATATCCTGACCGAGAACGGCTGTGAAGTCGGGTACAGACAGAGGGGCTGAAGTAGAGTCGAGGGGATCATGGCCTGAGATAATATTCAATAATATTGCTGCATCTCTCACGTCTTTTGTGAGAGGTCCTATCTGGTCAAGGGATGATGCAAAGGCGACGAGACCATATCTTGATACCCTACCATAAGTTGGCTTTAGTCCGACGACTCCACATAAAGCGGCTGGTTGCCTTATTGAGCCCCCTGTGTCAGAGCCTAATGCTGCAATGCATTCATCTGAAGAGACGGCTGCTGCAGAGCCACCGCTTGATCCACCTGGTATTTTTTCCAGGTCCCAGGGATTTCTTGTGGGACAAAGGCATGAGTTCTCTGTTGATGAACCCATTGCAAATTCGTCCATGTTTGTCTTTCCGGTAAGTATATATCCTTGTTCTATCAGTCTTGACGTAACAGTACTTTCATAGGGAGGTACGAAATTAGATAGTATTTTTGATGAACAGGTTGTGGGAATTCCTTTTGTACAGATGTTGCCTTTGATGGCAAGAGGAATTCCGAGTAGAAACCTTGTCCTCCCTTCTTCTCCTATCTTCCGCTGCGCATCGTCAGCCATCTTCATGGCCTTCTCTTCTGTTATGGTGACAAAGGCCTTTACTTTATCTTCAACGGCTTCTATTCTTTCATAAATAGATATAATTAAGTCTTTAACAGATATCTCTTTTGTATCGAGCAGATTTCTTGCTTCGGAAATGTTTAGACTATAGATCTCCAATTTTTTAAATCTCTCCAAACGTTCTGAATTTATTAACCCGAAAAATGCATTTACATAATGCAGATGTTGTGAAAAAATTTATTTTTCGATATCTTAGTGTACCCTAAACTGATGGTTATTGGAATATTTTTATGGATATAACCAATGAAGACATTCCCAATAAATCATTCTCGGTCTATCGACCTCTCTACGAGTCGTAGACCGAGGTTTTTGCCTCTTTATTATTGAAAATAGGCTTAAGGACTATCGGCAAAAGAAACCGCTCAGATACTATCCCTGCCATCATGAAATTGGAAATACTTACAGTGCTTCAAGTCTATGTGCTTCAATTCTATTGACATGAGCAGAGAAATAAATTATCTTAAACCAGCCATGAAAATCCATAGGTGGGAGGGGGTAAGGTATCTCCTCCTCCTTCTTCTTATAATTCTTGTCAGCCTTATTTCTGGAGAGGATTCAGCTTTATTTGGCAAGCAAGAGCCTAATGAGTTGTCCTCGAAAATTGTTCCTCTGATTAATCAGAAAGAGACAGAAGTTTTGTTAAGGGTAGGTAACCATGAAGGGTTTACGCGGGTTGTGTTTGAGGCTGAAAAATCATTCATAAATGCAACAAAAGTCTCTACCTTTCCTTCACAGGTGAAGATAGAATTCCCGGAGCCCTTCAATCTAAAAGCCCCGAAAGAATTTCCCTTTGAGGTAGTGTTAACAGATAAGTCATTGGAAGTTAATCTTAACAAAGAGGGCAAGATTAAATTCTCAAGGCTTTCTTCTCCTTCAAGGCTTGTGTTCGATATAGAGAGAGAAAAACAACCAATACAAGTGCTTTCCAAGGTCTTAACCCTTAATACAGGACAAAGCGGCTATGATTTTAGTACTACCTCAGCAGATATGAAAGAGAGTGATATAACGTCGAGGATGAAAAAATTAGTTGCGCAGTCACAAGGGGATGAAGAAGCTGAGGTCCAGGCGCCTCCAACACCACCAGCTCCAACACCGCCATCAGAGGTAAAGCCCCCCGAGACTAAAGAAGGAGCTCCTGTTGGTCCAGTGCCACCAAAGGCTGAAACTCCAAAGGCTGAAAAAAAGCCAGCCGCAGATGTAAGTTTCTTTTTCGATGATGCCGATGTATATGAGGTAATCCAGACGGTCTTCGGCGAGGTGCTTAAGGTCAATTACATCGTTGACCCGAAGATAAAAGGCAGAGTCAATTTCAGGACTACTACACCCATCCCGAGAGACCAGGTTCTTCCTGTTATGGAGATTATCCTCAGACTTAATGGTATTGCTGTTGTTGAAGAAAAGGGCCTATACAGGATTATACCTATCACTGATATTCCTAAGGAGCCGGCTCCTATACGTTTTGGGAGAGACCCTGAAGGAGTTGAATTAAAAGGTGTAGCGATTGTTCAAGTGGTGGAGCTTAAATATATTGGTTCAGCGGAGATTATAAAGATACTCACTCCTTTGCTCTCACAGGGCGGATCTATTATTGATGTACCACCGAGCTTCTTGATAATTGCGGATACTGATGCCAATGTGAAAAGGCTGCTTCAGATGGTGGAGATTTTTGACAGCGAAAAGCTGAGAGCAGCTCGACCACAAGTGTTTGTATATCCTGTCCAGAACAGTAAGGCAAAAGATGTTGCTAACATGCTTCAACAGATATTTCTCGGTGCAAAGCCCTCAGCACCAACTCCTGCAAAAGCACCAACAGCAGGCAGAAGGACAGTGACGCCCCCTTCCTTAGTTCCCTCCGAAACCGGAGGAGAGGCTCTCGTTTCTGAGGTTACAAGGATATTTGCTGATGAAGTGACAAATTCCATAATAATCCTTGCTACACCTGAAGATTTCATTAAGATAGCCGAGGCAATTAAGAAGATTGATATCGTTCCAAGACAGGTAGTGATAGAAGGGCTTATAGCTCAGGTAACGCTGGAAGATGACTTGAGCCTTGGAGTAGCATGGTCTTTAAGGACACATATAAAGCTTAACAGTTGGCCTTTTCAGAAAGGAAACCTTACAGGAGAAATGGGACAAAATCCATCCGACATGCCTACAACATCTACAACATCTACAACATCTACAAACCCAGTACTAAGCGGCTCAGGTTTCACATTCGTGGGTACGGATCCGTCAGGTATTGTCAGGGCCTACCTTCAGGCCCTTGTCACTGAATCCAGAGCCAAGTTACTGGCAACCCCTCATATCCTTGTGGCGGATAACCGGGAGGCAAGTATCCAGGTTGGTTCTCAGATTCCTATTGCGACCTCAACAATCTCTACAGCAGAAGTCATAACAGGCGCTATTACTACGTCTGTTCAGTACAAGGACATAGGAATTATACTCAAGGTGAAGCCGCAGATTAATGAAAGCGGCCTTGTTTCTCTCGAACTATCGCAAGAGGTTTCGACCCTTGGGGGAGCAGTACAGATAGCTAGTCAATCGTACTCATCTATAACAAAAACAGAAGCGAAAACAAACCTTGTTTCGCAAGACGGCCAGACGATCATTATCGGGGGACTCATAAGAGAAGATACTACTCAGTCAAGATCGGGTATCCCCTTTCTCAGCAAGATTCCAATTCTCGGTTATCTCTTTGGTAAGACATCAAATACAAAAACACGTAATGAACTGATTATCCTTCTTACGCCCCATGTTATGAAAAGTCCACAAGAGGCAAAGGTTGTAACTTCTGATTATATCAATAGGTTTGTCAAAACCACTAAAGAGATAAAGTTAGAGGAGTTCATAAAGGGGAGGTCGCACAGCCAGTAAAAAGGTTCATCTCCTTTAAATAAATTTTTGAACAATGTCTGCATTATTCGGGTTAAGCTCAAGTTCTATAGAAAAAATTTTTATTTTTATTATCTTGCACCTGTTATGGCTGATACATCCAGTTTTACTATCAGCTCCCTTGGATCTCTATAATTTCTGACCCTTACATCGAGCTCTTTTACAACAAGGTAAGGAGTTCTCGTCTCGATGGAGTAAAGAATTTCGCTTAGGGCTCTTGAGTCTGGTATTATGGCATCTAAACTGACTCTTATAACCTTGAATTTACCAAGGTCCTCAGGTTTTCCAACCCTTTCGCTGGATATTGTTCCCCCTCTTTCTGTAATGGTGCCTTTAACTATCTCTTGTAGCTGTGCTGCTGCAAGTGAAGGAGTCTGACCCTCTATGAGTTTCGAATCTTCAGCCTTCCTCGTCTCTTTAAGTGAAGAAAGCCTTGCTTCCAGACTTGGTTTCTCTGAGATCAGGTTTATATATTTTTCGAGGGTCCTTGTCTTCATAGCCTGTTCTTCTTTGATAGAAGCTACCTCTGTCTGGATCCTCAGATATCCATACCGGTATATAACGAGCACTATCAGTATAATCATTAGAGGAATAGAGGCTATCAATATTTTACTCTTCCTCATCTGATCCCCCTTCTGCAGCCTTTTTTCCCTCTACTTTGACACCTTCTATTTCCATCTTAATAATAAATCTATCAGCATTCTGTCTTGCATCCCTGAATGTAGGCGATGCAAACTCAGCCTTCTTAAAATATTTAGATGCCTCAAGCTTTGGCAGAAGACCAGTAGCTGAGCCAGCATAACCTTCGATATCAACTGTTGACTCTGTGATCCTGACTCTTGTCAACCAGGTATTCTGGGGAAGGATAGTTGTGAGCTCCTTGAGCAAATTCAGAATCATGGGCTTATTTCCTTTAAAATTGTTTATTGTGGATACCTCGCCATGAAGGGTATCCATCTCCTTTTTTAATGCCTCAACCCTTTTAACATCTTCCTTTCTAAGCATGATCTGATTGTCAATCTCCTCAAGCCGCTTCTTTTCTATCCGAAGAGGAGCAGCCATATAGAGAATCCACATGACAAATATTGAAAGCATAAGTACTGCTGTAAGGGCAAAAGGGGTCTTCTGTATCTCGTGACGCCCCTTTTTAAGGAGGTTTAGACCCTTTGCCTTGTGCCATAGAGATTCCAAGATACCTCCAGAAGCAGCATAGTAAAGCTCTTTCTGAGGTCCTGAGGGCATGAACTTTATATCTAAATCGTTCAGTATTCTTAAAGGCAGATTAATATTTAGTTTCAGGAGTTCCTTAAGGTTAGTATTCTTATCTCTCAGAAGCAGCATAATCTGAAGAGACTTAGCCTGTTTTTCAGCAACATCTATAAGGGATAAGATTTCTTTCAAAATTGTATCTACCTTTTGTTCCTCGTTTTCTGAAGGGAAGGTTCCTGTGAAGACATCAGTTACAGAACTATCAAGAAATAAAGCACCTTCATATCCATTCTCATTTATCTCAACAAAGATAGAGTCTGTACCTTTATCAATATAACGGCATAGAGTATCTATTCCTGAAAGATTGGCCATTAATCTACTGACATTAATACCCCTTTCTCTAAGGGCATCTATATAGGGATTTATCACATTAGCCTTTGCTGCCATAACTAAAAGAGTGAGTTTTCCTGCCTCATCTTTCACATCTTTCAGTATCCTGAAGTCATAGAGTGTGTCCTCTGGGTTAAAAGGGGTCATCCTGTCCAATTCATAGTAAAGCACGTTGGGTAGGTTTTCTTTTATAGTTGATGGAAACTCAACGGTCTTAATAATGGCCCATGCTTTTGGAATGCTGAGAGTCACCTCCGTTCTGACAGCGCCGAGATCATTGATGGCTAACGCTACTGAGGAAGCTAAGTTTTCTGGAGAGGGGTATCTGCCTTTTTCAAGAGGATATCTCCTGGCCCCTTTTATGTTGATTTTTGAGAAGAGTCTTGAACCAAAGACAATAGACAAGTTCCCCTTATCAATGGAGACACAAAGGGCTTTTTTAGGAAAGATAATATCATCAGCAGGGCTAAAGGTAAGAATCCTCCACAAAGGTCTTCCTATTTTCTCCAAAGCTGCTGCCGAATTGGAGATAAATGTTGTCAATTTCTTTACAACAATAGTTGCTGTCATTGTTTTATGTATGCCGGACTTTTATAATAGAGATATCGATATTTATTTCCTTCTTCTATGGTAACAGTTGCCCGGATTGGAAAGCCTGCCTTTTCACTTCCCTTGTAACCAACAGCATCAATGGTGAATATGTTGGAATCATTAAAGGTAAGATAACCCATGCTTTCTTGTGGAATTCCAACATCCCCCGCGCTCTTAATCTCTTCAGTCTCCCTGTAACTTATTATTCCATCAGCAATCTCAGGGGTAATACCCGGAATTGCCATCAGGACCTCTTTTGGTGCTGCATTGACATTAAATTTGTTCTTCCCAGAATTGACAGTTAGAAAATCAATGATACCTTTTTTTTCACCATTTCCATAGAGAATCTCAGGTGTCATTCCTTTAACCAGCAAAAGTTCTTCTATGGTATCAAAGTCTGCATTCTTTGCCTTATAAGGGTTTGGCAGGGACATATAATAGTCACTCTCAGCGCCGTTGAGATGGATTAGGTCGTCAGGGTCTTTCCAGTCCAGTATAGAATCTACTATTGTATTAGCCTCCTCTTCCTGAACCCCTAAGTTTTTTAAAAGATTTCTTAAAATATCTGAGTTTGCATCAGATATTGCATTTATGTCTATTTTAGCTGACTCGTCTGTAATCATGACAGTATATTCTCCATCTCCTGACTGGATCTTATAGGGTGTGCCATCTATTTTCCAGACCTCGGTGCCTTCTAAAATAACCTGCATTCCGCGATTCTGTTTTCTGTAGAATAGCTCCATAATGCCTCTTTCTATTCCTGCCTCAGCAAGAAATTTCTTTTCTGCTCCTTGCTTAAAAGATAAGGTGGCATAAGTCTCGGTCTTTGTTATAAAAGAAAAGGAAAGGACAAGAACCATCAGGATGGTTAACACCCATAATACTAAAAGAAGGGCAATCCCTTTTTCTGATCCCATAGTCTTTTGGTTTCTTTTTAGATTTCCCATGTCACGTTAAATTATATAAATCCTATTCTTCCTCTTCTGCTGTATATTCCTCTTCTTCTCCAGAAGATTCTGAGGGTATCTCTAACATTGACTTTCTTGTCCTCACTGGAATAATTATGGACAGATCTCTTTCTCCCTTAACAAGATGTACCTTTATTTTTTCCGGCATATTTAAAGTATCTGTCCATTGCTCGACCCAAGTTCCTACCTCCTCTGTTGGGTCCTTATAGAAATACTCGAAATAGAGAGCATCAAAGTTATCTAATAGTTTTGTCTCTTCACTGCTTCCTATACCTACAATATTTTCAGATGCATATAAGGCTGGCTTTCCATTATCTTCGGATAAAACCTTGTATGTAACTACGACGTAACCCTTCTGACCACCCCAGATCGAGTAGTTTGTTGAAAACTGTAGAGACTCTTTGTCCCCTGCAAAGTAGAATTTTGTTTCCCCTTCCTCCACATAGGTTAACGGGACTAAGGACTGGATCTGTGAATCCATTATATTGAAAGAGGCCCTGATTCTTTCAAGGGATTCCATTTTTTTCTCACCTGCATCAACAGAACGAAAACCAAGTCTCATAGCACCAACTATTATTAAAATAATAATCCCGAGCATAACTATAGAAATCAACAGTTCCAGAAGGGTAAAACCAAAAGCCCCCTTTAACCCCCCTTTAATTCCCCCTCTACGAGTCATGACCTTAGTAAGTGGGGATACAGAAGGGTCAAAGGGAGGGATGGGGTTTGTCTTTGCGAGGAGGTCGCTAAGACCGACGAAGCAACCACCTGATTTTATATCAAGTTTCGTATCTCTACTCCATGAATTATTCATCTATATTTGTTTGTTTACGACCTTCATTGTTTTAAGGGTTAGAGATTTATTCTTAGTGCCTTTTGTCCAATATATTGTGAGGTCAACCTCTAATAGTCGAACATTAAGGTTTTCTGTTCTATCTTTTAACACTTCGGTTATCGATGTATCAAACCTATAGCCTTCGTCTGTTGTCTCGCTCCATGATTTTTCTGAGAGATTATCATTATCCAGTATATCCCTCATCTTTGCCTCAGCCTTTGTGACGGCTGATACATAATCCTCGGATACAGATAATGCCCTTAGATCGGCAGAGAAAAGCTGAAGTATTATTGTTATTGCAATACCTAATATTGCAAGGGCTAAAAGAACCTCAAGAAGGGTAAACCCCTCTCTTTGGGAACCCAACGAAAAGGGGAAACGGGGAAAAGGGGATGAGTCTCCAAATCTCTGTGTCATTTTATCACCACTGATCCAACTACAGGATCTAACTGTATCCTTACTGTTTTTTTACGCATAGACAATATGATTGTCCCACCCTCCATACCACCAGTCGCATCAAATACAAAGGAGTATTTTCCATTCCGAACCTCTCCTAATAGTGGATCTATCACTTTGATATTTATGGAAGAGGGAATATTTTTATGACTAATGCCTTCTGTCTCATAATATTTAGAGTCAAGATCGATTGTGACTGTCTGCTTTTGGCCATTTATAAGAGCAAGGTCTTTGGCATGCCTGAGGGTTGCCGACATCTCCCTTGCTGTTGCATTTAACTTACTTGAAGGCAGTGTGTTAGCAAAAAAAATGGTGGATAGTCCGAGCATGAGGGTTATGAGAAAGAGAACGATAAGCAGTTCTAAAAGTGTGAAACCATCCCCCCCACCCGTCCCTCCCCCTTGAGGGGGGAGGGTAAAGGAAGGGGTGAAAGTTTGAGTTCTGAGTTCTGAGTACATTAGAATGGCAGTTCTGTCACGCTGAATATAGCCATAAGCATTGATATAACTATAAAACCAATAATTAAACCCATTCCGAGGATCACGGCAGGCTCAAAGAGACTCACGAATCTTTTTATGGCTACTTTGAGGCTTTTCTCATAAGTGGAAGCTACCTTCATAAGCATAGTGTCCAGCTGGCCTGTTTCTTCTCCAACCTTTATCATTGACATGGCAAGGGGAGGAAAGACATTTAAAGCGGAGAGGGGACCCGCTATTCCTTTACCTTCCTTTGCGCCTTTCAGGACATCGTCAATTGCAGAGGCTATCACATGATTGCTTATAACTTCCTTTGCATTACCTAACGCCTGAATTAGAGGTACCCCGCTTCTGAGAAGTGTGCCGAGGGTTCTGCAGAATCGGGCTGTCTCAAGCTTTCTTATAATCTCGCCTATAACCTTTAATTTAAAGACATCCCATCTATATCTGCCTGTATCAGATTTTATGTAATTCTTGAGGGTTATCCAGCAAATGATTATAGAAAGTAAGGCGGCCCACCAATATGACCTCACGCCGTTACTAAAAGTTAGGATGATCTGTGTTGAAAGAGGTAATGAACCTCCAAGTTCTGCAAAGATGGTAGAAAATTTCGGGAGAACGTAGGTGAGGAGCACAGTGACTGATATCCCGCCTGCTACGGTTAGAATTGCAGGGTAGATCATTGCGGAAAATATGTGTTCTTTTAGTTCTTTTGTGGACTCAAGAAATTCGCTCAGCTTATCCAGCACTACATCCAGCACCCCGCCAGCCTCGCCAGCCCTTATCATATTTATGTATAACCTTGGGAATACCTTGGGATGCCCTGCTATGGCATCAGAAAAAGAGCTACCTTCTCTAATGGATTTAAGTATGGATTGAATTATGTTCTTCATTTCCTTACTTTCAGATAACTCCGAGAGTATGTTGAGGCTTCTGTCCAGAGGAAGCCCCGCACTTAAAAGCGCAGACAACTCAGTTGTGAATGTCAGCAGGTCGCCCTTTGATGATCTAAAGGTAAGTCTCCTTTTTATGCCTTCTTTAGGTGCAGCAACCTTTATAGGGATAATGCCTGAATTTTTCAGCCTCTCGATTACGGCCTTTTCATCTGCAGCCTCGATGACTCCTTCCATGATTGTCCCATCCAATGTGGTTGCCCTATACGAAAAAATAGCCATCTATGCCTCCTGTGTTACCCGGAGAACCTCGTTTAGGGTTGTTATGCCACTTTTTACTTTTTGTGCCCCATCCTCAAGCAGGGTTTTCATGCCATGCCTCCTTGCTACTTCCCTTATCTGATTTGAATCAGCATTCTTTAAGATTAATTTCCGTATATCATCGTTGACGAGGAGGAATTCGAATATCCCTGCTCTGCCATAGTAGCCGGTAAAGGTACATTTTTCGCATCTTTTACCTTTGTAAAGGGTTGTTACACCACTTATACCAAGGATAGCCAATTCTTCTTTATCGGCAATTGATGTGTCTATTTCTTTGCATACAGGACAGATGACCCTGACAAGCCTCTGGGCTAGAATTCCACGTATAGTAGAAGAGAGAAGAAAATTCTCAACGCCCATATCAAGGAGTCTTGTGATTGCACTTGGGGCATCATTTGTATGCAATGTTGAGAATACAAGATGCCCCGTAAGGGCTGCCTGTATAGCAATCTCCGCAGTCTCTAAGTCTCTAACCTCGCCTATCATAATGATATCGGGGTCCTGCCTGACGATATGTCTAAGGGTATTGGCAAAACTTAGACCTATCTGTGGTTTAACCTGTATCTGATTAACTCCTTTGAGCTGATACTCAACCGGGTCCTCAACGGTGATTATCTTTTTGTCAGGGGAGTTTATCTTATCCAGTGCACCATAGAGTGTGGTTGTTTTTCCACTTCCTGTAGGACCTGTGACAAGTATTATCCCATTTGGCTTTTTAATAAGCTGATTAAAGGCTGAGAGTGTTTGTGGAGAAAATCCTAAGAGGTTAAGGTCTATGACGATGCTCTCCTTGTCAAGAAGCCTCATTACGACGCTCTCACCATAAAGTACAGGTATCGTTGATACCCTGATGTCTATCTCCCTCTCGCCTATCTTTAACCTGATACGTCCATCCTGTGGTAATCTTCTTTCGGCTATGTTAAGTTTTGCCATGATCTTTATCCTTGATACAATCGCTGCCTGAAGTCTCTTCGGTACAGATTCTATATCATGCAGTACTCCGTCTATGCGATATCTGACCTTTAATTCATCCTCAAAAGGCTCTATGTGAATATCGCTTCCCCTGCTTTCAACAGCCCTTGTTATAAAGAGGTTAACGAGCTTTATTATAGGAGCCTCCGATGCTAAATCTTTGAGATAACCTATGTCTTCTTCCTCTTCTCTAAGGAACTCAAGACCCTTTTCCCCAATGTCTTCGATTATCCTTCCTATGTTTTGTTGTTCTTGACCATAGAATCTGGATATATATTCGTCGAGCATCTCCGGGTCAGTGACATGTACTATGATATCTGCTAATGTCGCTACCCTTAGGGCATCTATAGTCGCCTTATCCTCAGGGTTTGCCATTAAAATCTTCAATACATTATTTTTAATCTCTAAAGGGATGACTCTATTTTCCCGAATAAAGCGGGATGATATACCCTCAAGGACGATGGGAACCTTTGGCAAGTCCTCTGGTTTTAAGTATTGTATCTCTTTAATCAAAGCGACTCCTAAAAAAATTATAACACAATCATTTTTTTTCTTTAGTCTGTTCTCCCAATAGCCAATTCATGGTCTTTGTCAGACCAGCCTTTAGGTCATATTCTGGACTCCAGCCAAATTGTTTTTCTGCCTTTCTGATGTCAAGACAGCTTCTTCGAATATCACCTGGTCTTGCCGAACCTTTATGAGGCTTATCATATATTGATTTTTGTGCATAACCGTGATCTCTCATCAGGCTGAGAATATTATGATAGAGATCGGTTGTTGCAGTCCCTATACCCGTTCCTATATTGTAGGTCTCCCCTGAACCTCTGTCGAGAGCAAGAAGGTTTGCCCTGGCCACATCTTCTACATAGCAGTAATCTCTAACCATTCCCTCTGGCTTCTCTTTGTAATGGAATATAGTTGGGACATCGCCCTTTAAGAGCTTATCCATGAAGATGGCTACAACACCTGCTTCGCCATGGGGTACCTGTCTCGGCCCGTAAATGTTTGCATATCGAAGGATTGTAGAATCAAGGTCATAACAGTTTCTATAATGATTCAGGTAGTACTCTGAAACAAGTTTACTGATGGCATAAGGAGAGGCTGGTTGGGTCGGATGCTCCTCTGGCGTTGGGACAGCCTTTGTCTCTCCATATATTGCTCCACCAGAGGAGATGAAAATGATTTTTTTGGTGTCATATTTCATAGAACACTCGAGAAGATTAAGAAGACCTAATATGTTAACATTGGCATCGAAAAGGGGGTTTTCCATAGAGGCAGGTACAGAGGGCTGGGCTGCATGGTGGTTAACAATTTCTGGCCTCTCAAATTCAAAGATATCATTCATAAGCTCTGACCTGATATCCATTAAATAAAATCTTGCTAAGGGATTGATGTTCTGCCTTTTTCCAGTGAAGAGATTGTCTACTACAACAACTTCATGGCCCTCTGCGATGTAGCTATCAACAACATGAGAGCCTATAAAGCCGGCTCCCCCAGTTAATAGTATTTTCATTATCACACCTCCACATTCTTACACTATGTTTCCCTCCCCTTTGATGGGGGAGGGAAAGGGTGGGGGTGATTAATATCTTTTTAGCTCACCCTCCCCTTCATCCCCTCCCGTCAAAGGGAGGGGAGGTTCTGTAATGAATCTTTTTTTCTATCAAAAGATTAGAGATTTTTACTAATCTGTTCCCCCCTAACTTTTATAATAGAAATTAGGTGGGTGAGATGTCAAAATACTTCAGCATTGCATTATAATTAAGAAAATGAAAGTTTGTGCAGGTAGTTAAACGTGTAGGCTTCCAAGCCTGCAAGCTGGAATTCGGACAAGTGAAAAAGGGGGCTATATTATGAAGGTAATAATCCTTGCAGGTGGTTCTGGGACGCGGCTATGGCCTTTGTCCAGAAAGAATTACCCAAAGCAATTCTTGAAACTGGGTGGAGGCAGATCCCTTTTGCAGCAGAGTGTGGAAAGATTAAAGGGAGCTGTATTACCTGATGATATAATTATAATGACCAATAATGATTACAAATTTCATGTTAAATCTGAACTGAGTTCTTTAACAGACGACTTCGGTTTATCCCCTACTAGTCACATGATTCTTGAGCCTGAGTCTAGGAATACAGCACCCGCAATTGCACTCGGCGTTAAATATTGCCTTGAAAAACTCGGATGTCTGGAAGAGGAGGTTCTATTTATTTCACCCTGCGATCATATAATCAGACCCGCGGAGAAATTCTGGGAATATGTAAAACAAGCTGAGGAGGTAGCCAAAGAAGGTTATATAGTGACATTCGGAATTAAGCCAACACGTCCTGAGACAGGCTATGGATATATGAAAAGGGGTGAGGGGCTAAAAATGGCTGATAGTAGAACAGAAAGCTATAAGGTCGAGAAGTTCGTAGAGAAACCTGATGAGGTAGCTGCAGAGAAATATTTGAAGGAAGGAATTTACTACTGGAACTCAGGGATTTTTGCCTTTAAAATGGGTTTGATAATAGAGGAATTTAAAAAGCATGCCCCTGAAATAGGCAGGGTCTTTGATACGGGTTTTGATGAATTTAGGGCAGAATTTACAAAAATGCCTAATATTTCTATTGACTATGCCGTATTAGAAAGGTCTGACAGGGTAGTGACATTGCCTGTGGATATTTACTGGAATGACGTCGGTTCATGGGATGCATTATTCGAAATTTTGGATAAAGATGAAAATGATAATGTAAAGACAGGTAATGTTGTCACAATGGATACAAATGAGACCATGGTAATAGGAGATAAAAGATTGATAGCTACTATAGGCCTGCAGGACTGCTTAATAGTTGAAACAGATGATGCTATGCTGATAGCTAAAAGGGGACATACACAAAAGGTGAAAGAGATTGTGGAGAGGCTAATGTTGGAGAAGCGTAGAGAGGTATTAGAACATGTAACTATCTATAGACCATGGGGTAGTTATACTGTTTTGGAAGAAGGGGAACGGTATAAGATAAAAAGGGTGGTAGTTAATCCTGGAGAAAGGTTAAGCCTTCAGAAGCATTATCATAGATCTGAACACTGGGTAGTTGTGAAAGGTACCGCAAAGGTGACGATTGGGGATAAAGAAATTTTTACACACGAGAATGAGTCAGCTTATGTGCCAAAGTCAACCCTTCACAGGCTTGAAAATCCTGGCAAGGTGCCCCTTGAGATTATCGAAGTACAGAATGGAGAATATGTGGGGGAGGATGATATTGTGAGGCTCGAGGATCGTTACGGAAGGATAGAAGAATGACCAATCACAAATCCCTGATATCAAAGATTAATCTCAAAAAAGCTAAGATTGGTATCATTGGCCTTGGATATGTGGGGTTACCGCTTGTTATTGCATTCTCTAAGGCCGGCTTTCATGTAACAGGGTTTGATGTTGATAATAAAAAAGTAGAGTTACTCAAACAGGGCAGAAGTTATATCAAGCACATTGACGCAACACTTATCAGAGAGTGTAAATTATTTTTGCCGACCTCTGATTTTTCGATTCTTTCCAAAATGGATTGCATAATTATCTGTGTTCCCACACCTCTAAACAAAAATCGTGAGCCTGACATGACATATGTATTTAATACAACTGAGACCATAGCCAGGTATCTTCGCAGAGGTCAGCTCATAGTCCTCGAATCTACTACGTATCCTGGCACTACTGATGATGATATGAAGAAAATACTTGAGGGTACGGGATTAAAAGCAGGGAAGGATTTCTATCTCGCCTTCTCGCCTGAGAGGGAAGATCCTGCGAACAAGGATTTTTCGACAGGGACTATACCAAAGGTAGTCGGAGGCTATACAGAGAGGTGTCTTGTAATTGCAAAGGCCCTTTATGACTCAATAGTTGTTAAGACAGTGCCTGTTTCATCCACGAGAGTTGCGGAGGCTACGAAGCTCCTTGAGAATATTTACAGGGCAGTAAATATTGCGCTTGTGAATGAACTCAAGATGCTTTTTGAGAGGATGGAGATAGATATATGGGAGGTCATTGATGCAGCAAAGACAAAACCTTTTGGATTCCAGGCATTCTACCCAGGTCCAGGGTTAGGCGGACATTGTATTCCTATTGATCCGTTTTATCTCACGTGGAAGGCGAGGGAGCTTGATTTTTCTACACGATTTATAGAGCTCGCAGGAGAGATTAACACAAACATGCCTTACCATGTTGTACAGCGAATAGGATGGGTTTTGAATAAGTTCAAAAAATCGCTTAACGGTTCAAAGATCCTTGTGCTTGGAGTAGCATACAAAAGAGATGTAGATGATCAGAGGGAATCGCCATCTTTGAGCATTATTCAGCTTTTGAAGGAGCATGGAGTAGAAGTAACTTATAATGACCCGCATGTTCCTGTCTGCAGTGGGCATCGTCACTATCCTGATATTGACATGAAATCAGTTAAACTCACAAAGGAAACCCTAAAAGGGGCGGACTTGGTGCTTTTGGTAACTGATCACACAGCTTATGACTGTGCCTTTATAGAGAGATATGCACTATGCATCATAGATACAAGGAATGCCTTCAGAAGAAGAGGGATTGATAGTAAAAAGGTTTATAGAGCATGAGTTTGTGAATGGGCGCTCACTTGAACCTTTTTCGGGAGCGAGAAATAAAATGTTGCTCCTTCATTTAAAGACCCCCCGCCCCAACCATTATGATGTTCAACATTTGTTAAGCTTCCTTTTTCATTTTTTGACCTCTTTATGCATTTCTCATATTTGTCTAACTACTTTTTAATCGAAAAACGTGCCAATGGCAACTACGGATATAAGATATTCAGATAATTCTTCAAGTCGTTCTCTATTCTTATTATAAAAAGGCAATAACCTCTGATATTCTTTTACTTTATCCGCATCTTTTATCTCTTTAATTTGAATGTCTTCAGGAAGCCACTTCTTAATATCATGATATGCGCCGATAAAAACGATCCCTTTCTCGCCCTGATTCAGGGTTTCATTTATTCTTTTGGCAATAAATTCATCTCTTTTGTTTAAGAGTCTATTTTTAACTAACTTATATTTTACAAATGCAATTAATTTCTGGGTCGATTTTGCCTTTGTTATGGCAAGTAACCTATCTCTTTCTTCCTTAACAAGTTCAAAATCTTCTGTCTTAACTAAAATGGCTCCTTTCTGAAGGAGCCTTGAGATTAGTTCATGATTTTTACTACCTGATTTTAGCCCTTCTTCAACTATTTTCTGTCCAACTTCACCATCTGCCACCATTCCATCCTGATATATCTTAAAGCCGGATACCTCAAGCAAATCAAAATATTTTATAATCGCGTCCCAGAAACCTTCAATGGTCTTTTCGTGTCTTTTCCAGAATTCCTCGCCTAAATCTGCTATGCCTCTTTTAATTATATCTTCTGCCAAAGAGCCAAGGTCAGCACTCGTGTGTATAATGGGAACATAAATCAATGTTCTCATATGGATTCTTTTTTGGATACCACCCCGTCTTTTGTATCTATTTTTCTCTCTATTCAAACATTTATGTAATCTTTGTCTCTAAGCGTTCTAATCTTTCTTTTATCGCCTTATTCTCTTTTTCTATCTCGGCTTCTCTTGCTTTCATAGATAAATAAGAATCCTGCTGCCACCAATTTATTCCCATTTCCATCGCTTTATCTACAGAGGCAATCAATAGCCTTATCTTTATCGTTAGGAGTTCAATATCGGCAATCCTGATCTGGATATCTCCCGCAATTACAATCCCCTTATCTAAAACCCTCTCCAAGATATCTGCTAAATTGGTAGCCTCAATCGCATGTGCCATCCTTTCAGCCATGATATTCACCTTCCTTTTACGCTAATTTTTCAGCCCTTATAATTAAATTCGCGGTTTTCTTTCGCAAATTCGCAATGAAATGGCAACTCTTACAATCTAATCTTTTATCATCATAATCCGGGCAGAAGAGAAGCACATTTACTTCTTTTTGTAACTCCTCAGCAAATCTTGCCTTCCCTTGCACTCCTTTAGCCTGATTAATTTTATCCATAATATCCTTTATTACCGGCTCCTGCTTTTGGAATATTGGACAACTTATTTTGGGCTTTTCTTTATGCATATTTCCCCTCACATCAAATTCCCCAGAGGACCTAAATCTAAACTTAACTCTTCATCTTCGATGCCAAAGATTATCTGAATCTCTTTTATCTTTTTCTTTACTGCCTTAAGAGTCAATCCTAATTTTTGAATTTCTGCAGGAGAAAGCGTTCCTTTCTTTACCCTTCTGAAGGCTTCTTTTTCCGTAAGTTTTCTTATTAATTCAACCAGGATTAAAACTAATTTAGCCAAACCCTGTTCTGTCTCCCTGGGGCTATTGGCGTTAATGAGTTTGGGGATATTTTCTTCTGCCTTTTTTATTTCTCTTTGCAATCTTTCTATATACTCTATATCTTCATGGGTGGGTCCTTTGTTGGGATTACTAAAACTTTTACCCGATACTTCCTCTGCCTTGGAAACTGATGTAAGAATGAGTCTTAAACCTAAATAGACAAGGTCTACATCCGCTAACCTTATTATTATATCTCCGTTAACGACTGCCCCCTTTTCTAAAACCTTATCCAAGGCGTCTACCAATGTTGCATTGTCGCTTTTATTAATCATGGTCTTTAATAGGAAGTAAAATTATAGGCAGGCCAGGGGCCACTATATTCGAGGTAAAATCCTTTTGCCTGTATTTCTTGATTTAGGCCCTCTGCTTCTTTTTTAAAATTCTCATTTTTCTTCTCAGGGATTAAATATGCTGAATTTAAAACCATGGGCTCGCTTCTGCCTGTTAGTTCCTTTTCCAAAATCTTACTTTTAACTGAAGCCGTAGCTTGCTTGCCTAATCTTTCAAATAAACCCTCTACAACATTGTTTAATTCTTTGTTCACTTCTCTGGAAATAGCCTCTTTCAGTTCTTCTTCCATAAAAAAGGCCATACCCTCAGGTAAAGAGGCTATTTCTCTCTCCTTTTCTTTTATTGCTTCATTTTTCCCCTTCATTGCCTGCACAAATTTTTCTCTGTCCTTTAGATATACCTTTATGCTCCACTCCTGTCTTCCATGAATTCTATGTAAAACCTCTTTGATCTTAGAGTAGTTTTTGCTTAAGCTATCTTCTAAACTCACCTTCTCTTTAAAAACAGTGCCGAATCTCATTGGTATCACACCTAAAATCTTCTCATTCTTTCTCATCGCTTCTTCTATAACTTTTTCATGAGCAACAGCCTTTTCTTTAATCCAGTCCAGGTCTTCCCGGGCCTTAGTTTGGATTACTTCAGAATCGAATTCTTCTAAAGAAACCTTACATACAACTGCCTCTAATTCACGGTAAGGAAAGGTGAAGACTTCTCCCCTTCCATCAATACCCTTGGTAGAAAACGCTGGAACGCCATCAGTTTTCTCTTTTATACAATAAAGATATAATCCCTCCATTTGATTTAGGCTTTCACCTCTGTCTCCATACGCTTGCGCATTGATTTTCGCTCAAAACTTAAAAAATTCCCTTCTTCGTCTAAAAGGGTCTCGTATATTGCCAGGATATCCATTTGATCCGGAATGGATTGTTTTTCCAACATTTCAATAGATATATGCCATCCCTTTTCATCCTTTGCAGCCTGTACTGTAGAAGAGGCTTTAAGTCCGGTTAACTTACTTAATTTTTCCCGTGCTAGCTCGATCAATATTCCTACATCTTTTGCCATCTTTACATACCCTCCTTTGCTTTGCTAATAACATCGAAACGTGCCAATAGTTCGTTTTCTTGCCTTGTATATTCTTCCTCGCTGATCTCATCCAATACAAATTTTAACTCTATTTCCATAAGTCTTTCTCGGATATAATCTTCGTCGGTCAATTCCTTCTCTGCCATCTCATGTATCTTTTTAAATACACCCACCAAGCCCTTAACCGGCAGTAACAACAGGTCGTCTATTAAAAACATTTTTAATATTCTCCTACATTTATTGTTAGATTAATAAAATTAAACGGCGGCAGTGTCCCCACATATTTGAATTTTATTTTATCGCTATATCTTACGCCAAGTTCATTTACCCTTCGGTCAAATTCTGCCTCTTTGTGTTTCTCCACCAAAAAGGCAGCGTTAATAATCATCCGCTCGCCATAGGTATTGTTGATCTTTACTTCTACTGACAGGGATGACAGGGCATTTAAAATATCCTCTTTATGAATCTTTTTCTCTTTTTGTAAAGCAGCCTCAACCATCCTTCCTATTTCCATACGCTGATAATATGTTTTCTCAGGAAGTAGTGCTGCCACTTTTTCTTTTAACAACCTTATATCTTCATATTTTTCTAAAATATCCTTATAAATAATGTCCTCTTTAAATACTGCTTTTAGCCCGAGTTCCTTTTTTCCTTCAATATTTTTTAATAAATCTATAAATCTATCGTGCTCTCTTTCTAATATCTTCTTAACCTTTTCTTCATCTTCGGCGATTGTGCAGAATCTGACCGGTAGCACTGTATGCTCCTTCATTACCTGCTCAATAGCCTTTTCATGGGCAACCATATTTTCCCTCGATACAGAATATTTTATTATCGGAGAATTGCTAACTATAGCGGCTGTATTGTCAAGGCAAATTGTATACAGTTCATCTCCCCTGCCACCAATTCCCAATGGACCAAATGATTGAGATTGGCTTGACTTTATTATGCAATATATATATATACCTTCCACAGCCTTATGAATAACCCTCTTCTGCTATTGCAGCAATTAAGGCACCCTTAGCCACCGAATTTAAAGGTTGTGCTGCTATCCTTGTCTCGCCAACTGGAATAGGTAATTTAAATTGGTCTAAAATCTCTTTAAACCTAAGGCTAAAGCCCTCAGGAAGCGAGGTTCCTCCTGATAGGACAATACTTATAGGCTTAACTATACCTGGCATCCCGCCTGCTTTTTCAAACTCCTGCTTTATATTTTCAATTACATATTCAATTAGATCATTGTAGTAAATAGACAGGGCACTCTCAATCTTACTTAATGTTCCCACCTTGGTTAAATCAAAAGAGGACTCCTTTATCGCTGTTACACGGCTGGCTGCCTCACCCACTGCCATAGCAACCTGCTGGTCTATCCAGTCACCTGCCCTGGTAAGGGAAAACTTGGAAATGGGCACAGACATAAAGCTCAAGCATACATTGACCATCCCGCCGCCAAAGGAAATGCCAATTCCTGTAAAGTCTTTATCAGCTAACTCAGATAATATAATTGCCAGACCTTCATCTATGGGTTTTGGGGTATAACCCAGGGTCTTTAAGAATCCTTCAATGGTCTTTATGTGATATATGATATTAAAATCTGCATCTAGAGGCTGTGCTGGGATGGAAAAATAGACTATCTCACCTTGATAATGAGGTTCACTCACTGCACTCTTTATCAATAGCTCTACTATAGGAAGGGCTTCTCCTTCTGTCGGGCTTATCACTCCATTACTTAAAGACCTTCTTGTCTCTTTATTAAAGAGATTGGCAAATTGTAATGCATCATTGCCTGTCACATACAATTTATCATCTTTTACAACGTACTTTATCATGCGGTCGTCAAATATCTTCTTAGTAAAACCTCCTGCATATTCTACTTGGAAAAAGGCGTTTCGCTGAGACCCGAATATGATTTCATCTCCTTCTTTGTGCGCACATTTCACAAATACTGTTCCTATATCAATGCCCTTTCCTCCCTCATTCATGTTCTCCCTCCCCTTTGAATCTTTTTAAATATCTCTTGAATCTTTTTAAATAATCTAACTGACTCATCAATATCAGATCTCTTCTTCTCTAAATTTGGCCCTATTTTATTGATATTACTTTCTAAGACTAAACTCTCATCTTCTACAGGGAGTTCAAAATCGGTCTTTATCTTTGTTTTTTTCTCTGGAATCCGTTCTACTTTCTGCTCTCTCAGTGCAACAGTCATCTTTGTCTCCTTTAACTCATCACTGATCTCTTCAGCTACTTCAGCGGTAATCTCTTTGATTAACCCCCTGTCAAACTTTGATGTCTCTTCAGCCAATAGTATTTTTATTCCCACTTCCCCTATGGAATAATGCCTATTAGAAAAATTAAGATAACCTTTTCTGACTAAATATCGACATAAAAACTCTATATAGTCTGAGGAAAAACCAACCTCTCTCCTTATCTGATCCTTAGTTGCCTCCCTTAATCTGGCAACGGCATTTATAACATCTGCTTCTGTTCCTGATAACATAAACTATTCTTCCCATTCTTCCGGATAAATTACGACATTAACAAAATTAAATACAGGCAAGGGGCCTGCATACATAAACTTTATTCTTTCCTTATATTCATCACTTAACTCATCCATAATGTTATCGAATTCTTTCTCTCTACCTTTATCTAACAGGAAGGCAGCCTTCATAAACATCTCATCACCGATAGTCTTGTTGAGCCTATAGTCAATAGATGTCTTTCTTAGAATATTGATAAACCTTTCAGTCTCTTCCACCTTTTTCTTTTTCAGAGCCTCTTCAACCATCATACCAACTTCCATTTTTGTCAGTATCTTTTTGCCCGTATTGTTCAGGATTTTCTCTTTTGCCCTCTTAATTTCCTTGTTTTCTTTTACAATCTCTTTAAAGATTACATCCATATTTTTCCATATCCCTTTAACACCTAATTCTATCTTATGGTCCATCTCTCTCAAAAGATTCTTAAATTCTCTATATCTTCTATCTAAGAGATTTCTTATCTCATCGGCATTAGAAGCAATGGTACCAAACCTAACTGGAAGCACACTGTCAAATTCCTTCATTACTTGCTCGATTACCTTTTCGTGATCCAACATATTTTCGCGACTCACAACAAATTTAGTCATCGGGTGATTGCTTACCACCATACTCAGGTCATCATTGCCAATAGTTAAGATCTCATCGCCTCTGCCACCGATCCCTACAGGTCCAAAATTTCTTTCCTGCTTTGTACCGATAATGCAATAGATATATTTTCTCTCCCTTCCCAAAATATTACTCCCTTACCTTCACGATGATGGCATTTTGACCAAACTCTTTTTCATTAAATAAACAGCCATCCCCCTTGCCTGCCTGTTCGGCAGACAGGCAGTATTCCAGAAGAATTCTATAAGCCCTATTTATCTCATTAAATTGTCTTTCAGTATTCGAAACGCCAATGTTCTTATCGGGATGATAGAATTTGGCTCCGTTCCTGTACGCGTTAATAACTTCTTCTTTTGTTGCCCTGTTACCCAGATGTAGCATCTTTCTTGCCCAATCCACCTCCTCACAGCTTATCTTTTTAGTCTCAGCCGTATAAAAACTATAGGGCGGAAGTGGACCAACACACCTAAAATTTATTCTCTCATTGAACAGTTCATTCAACTCACTTAACCTTCTCTCGAATTCAGCCCTTTTTTCTTTATCTATTAGGAAGGCGGTATTAAGAATCATCCTGTCATCCATAAGACCATGCGCTCTTGAATCTATACTCAACCTTCTTAATACATCCCATATCTCAGAAGTAAGTTTTTCTCTCTCTTTATCTAAGATATTTTTAATGAGCCTACCTATCTTTATCTGGTCTTCCATAGATATGCCTTCAGGTTTGGACATAAGTTTTTCTTTAAGCTGTTTAATCTCTTCTCCTTCACCAATCTCTTTAATTATCGAATTCAGATCACTCCATATTGCTGCAACATCCATCTCAATTTTATTGTTAATCTTCACAAGTATATCCTTAAACGTCTTGTATCCTTTGGATAGAATCTCTTCAACCTCTCTGATGCTAAAGGCATAAGTGCCAAGCCTCATAGGAATGATGGTGTGAAGATCCATAATCTTCTCGATTACCTGCTGGTGTCTTAGAAGGTATCTGGCAACCTGATTCTTAGGAAGGGTGGTATAATCAACAAGCTCAGAATCGCTTACCACTGCTGATATATCCTGATAAGAAATTACATAGACCTCCTCATAGGTAGCGAACCCATATGAATTAAACACTTTCTCTTCTGAAACCTCAATAATGCCGTAAATATATTTAGCTTCCATTTTCTGTACACTCACTGCCTATCTTTTAACCACCCTCTCCTACATTCACTCCCATCAAGGGAGGAGAGACATAAGAGAGTACCCTCTCCCCTTGCGGGAGAGGGTTAGGGTGAGGGGGGTATGTAAACTTAATTCTGACGCTCACTATAATTTATTTCTTGCTGCACTCCACAGCCGACTTATTAAGAGAAGGCAGCGAGGGTTATTGTTTTTGTTCTTCAGGCTTTTCCTGCACTTTGGTCTCTTCCGGTTGCGGTTTTGATTCTTCTTTTTTTACCTTTTTACACGTGAAGAGATTCTTAATTTTCTCAATAATCTTTGCCATTTTAAACCTCCTTTATTTTTCTACTTTGGACAGACACTAATTTTAGGGCTTCCTCAAAATGCCTCTTTGAAATCCTAAATTCTGACTCCTGACTCCTGACTCCTGACTCCTGACCTATATATTCCCTTATCGCTAACATAGACGCCTTTCGGCAGATAGACTCAATATCCGAGCCAACCATGCCCTCCGTTTCTTTAGACAGCCCTTTTGAATCAAAATCTTTATCCAGGGGTTTACCCTTTGTATGGATTTCAAAAATCTCGAGCCTATTTTTCTCATCAGGAATAGGTAACTCGAGTAAAAGGTCAAACCTCCCGCTTCTAATAAGAGCCGGGTCAACTAAGTCAAGTCTATTGGTTGCAGCTAAAACTATTACTCCTTTCAATTCTTCTATACCATCCATCTCGGTTAAAAATTGGCTGATAACCCTTTCTGTTATATGGGTATCCGTAGAACTTGAGACTCTTTCAGGAACCAGGCTATCTATCTCATCAAAGAATAATATTGTGGGCGAGGCCTGCTTTGCCTTTTTAAAGACCTCTCGGATTCCTCGCTCGCTTTCTCCGACATACTTTGAGATAAGGCTCGGACCCTTAACTGAGATAAAATTAATCCCACTCTCATTAGCAACTGCCTTGGCTAATAAAGTCTTTCCAGTTCCAGGCGCCCCATGGAGCATTATCCCTTTAGGTGGTTGGGTATTTGCCTTTTTGAAAAGTTCAGGATATTTAAGGGGCCATTCAATTGCTTCCATCAGCTCTCTCTTTATATTCTCCAATCCCCCTACATCATCCCACTTAACATCAGGCACCTCTACAAAAAACTCCCGTATAGCAGAGGGTTCTACCTCTTTCATGGCCTCCAAGAAATTATTCATGGTTACTTGGAGTTCTATGAGCGTCTCATAAGGAATATCTGCCAGCCCAAAGTCAATCTCGGGCAGAATCTTCCTTAAAGCCGACATCGCTGCTTCTCTGGCCAAGGCTTCCAGGTCTGCCCCAACAAAACCATGAGTAATATCAGCCAACTTTTCAAGGCTAATATCTTCTGATAGGGGCATCCCTCTTGTATGGATATGGAGTATCTCTAAGCGGCTGTTTCTGTCTGGAATAGGAATAGATATCTCCCTATCAAATCTTCCCGGTCGCCTCAAGGCTGGGTCTATGACATTAGGGATATTAGTTGCGGCTATTACTATAACTTCACCCCTTGATTCTAATCCATCCATCAGGGCTAAGAGCTGAGCCACAACTCTTCGTTCAACTTGTTTTTCTCCACCCATTTCTTCTCTTTTAGGTGCAATCGCATCTATCTCATCAATAAAGATTATCGCAGGGGCATGTCTCTGGGCATCTTCAAATACGCTCCTTAGCCGTGCCTCGGATTCCCCGTAAAATTTACCCATTATCTCGGGACCACTTATGTGAGTAAAATATGCTTCTGTCTCATTAGCAACAGCTCGGGCAATTAAAGTCTTTCCGCAACCAGGAGGGCCATACAAAAATACTCCCTTTGGTGCATCTATTCCCAACCTTTTAAATACCTCTGGATATTTAAGAGGCAACTCTATCATCTCCCTGATCCTCTGTATCTGAGTCTTAAGCCCGCCTATATCCTCATAAGAAACTCTTGTGCCTTTCATCTCCTTTGTTCCCTTTGCTTCCATCTTGATAAGGGTGTTAGGCTCGATTAACACGATCCCATCAGGAATCGTATCTACTACCTTAAAGTCACAGGACCTCGCCCCGAAAAGGCTGGCTCTAACTCTATCTCCAGTAGTCAGCGGAAGCCCTTCGATAAGGGAGCCGAGATACTTAATATCTCTGTCCTTCTGCAGGAGACCTGATACACTCAAAGGTGTTAGTGTAATCTTACTTGCCGGCCTGACCTGTGCCTTTTGAATCCTCACTTTTTCGTCTATTCCAATCTGCGCATTTTCCCTTGTTATCCCATCGATCTGAATAATTGCCTTTCCCCTTTCTTCGGCATAGCATGGCATTACCTTAGCTGGGGTTTGCCTTTTGCCAGTAATCTTGATAATTTCACCCACCTCAACCCTTAATCTTTTCATATCTTCAGGGTCTATCCTAGCTATTGCCCTTCCAACATCCTTGGGTAAGGCTTCTTTTACTTTTAATGCAATAGCTTCAAGAGTCCGGTTAATGTCACTCACTTTTTAATTCTAACTTCTAAGATACCGTTTTTATAAATATAAGAAAGTGCTTCCTTCTTGACCTGCACTGGTAGAAGGATCTCCTTTCGATACTTTCTATTCTTGCCCACTGCTGAAATTTCTAATATATCTCCTTTTAAATCTATTGTTATACCTTCCTCATAAACTCCGGGAATCTCGGCTATTACCAGGATCTTGTCTTTCTCATCAAACACATCTGTTAAGGGTTCTCTTTCTTCTTCTACCATAGGTCCTTCGGGAGTCTTTTTGATATTGCCAAATGTCTCGACAATCGGCTTTCCGCCAACAGCAGTCTTAATAGAAAAGCCATATACCCCTTTCATACCTTCTTTAAGATGGCTTAAGTCAATCTCACCCTCTTTCTTGATCTCGCCACCTGCCTCTTTTAGTTCAGCCGCAAGGTCTATTAACTTCTCTATACCCTTAAATATCCCACCCACGCTTAACTTGCCTATTCCAAAATCAATATCTAAACCTTCGTCTTCTTTTCTTTTTTTTTCTTTTGCCATGCCTTATCTCCTTCCAAACTTTACTCCCTATCTTTACCCCTTAGATGCTCTCTGTCTAAGGGTAAATCCATTGCTCATCTTATTTCCTTCCTTTCCCAAAAATTGCCTTTTCCAGTAAGGGTACCAAAATATTGATTATTTTCTCTTCACCCTCTTGATACTTTTGTAAACTTTTATATTTCCTCTGTCTTTCAAAAATATCTTCTGCAACCCACAAATGTTTATTAAATAATAAGTGCAGTAATTCATGAATTACGGTATTTTCTAATTCCTGATGGATTCTTTTTGTATTAAAATTTATTGTGGCGGCTCTTTTAGGATGCTGGTAGTTTATTTCGGCATATTTTGAATAATCATCCTCAACAATATTACATTTAATTTTATAAGAGGATATTTTTAAAGGTCTCCGCACCTTTTTAACCAATCCCTCTATTTTCTTTATTCCCATCTTTGTACTCCCACTTTATATTCCCACTTTAGAATAGCCTATTTTGTAATAACGCCTTTGCCTCTACACATTAAACATAGAAGATTAACGCCTTTTTCTCTTTCCCTTACAAAAACTGCATTTATAAACGGTCTTATTTAGAACCTTACCTTTCTGATCTACTTTTTGGCTTTTCCATTCCCACCGATCTACCCCTCTTAGAAATACTACTTTTTGGTCATCCCATTAAAATAAAATTTCTAATGGCGCCTACCCTTAATATTTACTAATAAGTTCACAAGTAAGAATACATATTATCCACCTTTTGTCATTCCGTGCTTGACAGAGCCTGCCTTGTACATGATGCGCGGGAATAACGATCATATAGTCTTACTAATGAGCTCCTTAATAGGTCTCAATAATTTATAGCCATTGTCTTAAGTGGCTTTGTAGGTATACTTCTATAAGTTTTAATCTTCTGCTCTTCATGCACTTCTTTTTGTAATTTTTCAATTCGCTTGTTGATACTATCTAATTGTTTATCAGCTGTGCTTCTTCTTTTATCCAATGCAAAAATCTCTTTCTCTAATCTATCCTTTTCTCTTCGAAGCATGTATAACTCTAAATAGCCTGATCTTTGAACTTTTGGAATAGACCGCATACCTACAGAGTGTATACATTTTATATCTCTAATGCCCGGCATTTGTTGTAATCCTCTCATTAGCGGCCCCCTTTTTCTTTGTTTATTAATAATCACCTTCTTTGCTTTATTCTCTCAACTGTTAATTCCGATTTTTCGCCTGGCTTAACATCAAGTTCCTCATGAATGCCACGGAGAACTGACTTCTAACTATATTTTTCAACCAGCCCCTTAACTATCTCTTTTACCCTTGTTTGATTTGTCTTAGAGCCAACCCTGCTTGTCTCAGAGGCCAATATGTCCTGACATATATGTGCAAAGGAACTATTGGCTTTAGCAAGTGTATTGTTCTGAACCTTAAGTGTCCTGGCAATCATAATGCTTCCACGAATGGTAGGAGAAAATTCGCACTTCCCGGATTCCCTTAGACCCCTTACGATATTGACTATCTTCTCAGAGTCCTTTTTAGAAAGTTTAGACTTTTTATGAGTTATCGCAACTTCTGTCTCGTAATCAAAGTGATCCAGATCCATGGTTATCATCCTGTCGCGAAGGGCATCCTGACTTCTGTAAACTCCTGCGTATTCCTCGGGGTTGCTTGTAAATATCGCTGTAAAATCCGGATGAACCCTTAGATATGGTTCTTCACCTCTCCTTACAGGCAAATCCATCACCTTTTCGCTCAGGATAGAAAGCAGAATATTGTTTGCCTCAGGCCGAGAACGGGTAAACTCATCGTATATCAAGGTAAATCCATACTTACAGGCAACGGTTAACCGGTTATCCACCCAACGCTTAACCATATCCTCTTCTAATTTTAAGACCCGAGAGACAAAACGGTCGACCACCTTTTTAAATCTGTAACCGTATTCTCCACCAACTAAGTTAGAAGTGGTAAATTCCTCGTCTCCATGAATCATAACTACCGGCCTTTCTATTTTACTCGCAACATGCATAGCCATGGTGGTCTTGCCGGTACCTGAGACTCCTCTAAAGTGGACGGGAAAACCAGCCTTAATATAAGAAAGGGCCCTATCGCTAATATCCTTAATGTACCTTGTTTCCACAAAGTCTGGCAGAGGACTAGGCTCTAAAACTGTAGTCATCTCATCAATCATCATTGTCTCACCTCCTTATCTATTTTTGCTGGTGTTAATCGGAGGATTTTGTCTTCTTACCTTTTAAAGTCTCATTCATCTTATTCCAGGTTTTGCTTGCTTCAGCCAAATCTGCCCTTATTTCTCTTTCCTTTTTCCTGAAGTTTTCTTTCAGGGTGTTGACATTTTTGACCAGATTTTCTCGACCTTCCTGCAAGTGTTTTTTAAGGTCTTTACTCATCTCTTCATGAAATTTCTTAGAGTCGGCTAAAAACTTCCTGGCATTATCTCGACGGACATCAACCTGACCTTTGATCTGTTTAATATCGGCCTTTCTATTTTTGTGACCTCTTAAAATGTCTCCACAGAGAGATTTCATTCCAGCTGATACATTATCCATCACAGAACAACCTCCTTTTCAAACAACTTGCATGCAAAAATGCTACAAGGGAGATTCCTATCTACTTCATAGCCTGTGCTACCTAACTCCGGCATGTACCAAGTTTGGAAAATAGAGATTCTCCTCTTTCCTGACCTTACCTTCCTCTAACAGTCTTTTGGCTATTACACCTAATCTTGTTCTGGCGACTCCAAGGGGATCTTCCATCTCGCTAACTTTCACTCCTTCATGTCTATTGATAAATTCCAGTACCCTTTCTTCCATCTCTTCCATGCCCATCTCAGAAGGCACTTCCTCTTCCACCTCTGACACTACAGCTCTGCCCTTTCTTGCACTGACCAGGGTCTTAGACATACCCTGCCATGCATTAGCCGCCTTTTTCATATCAGAACTATATTCGCCTAAGAGTTTCTTGATACCACTGACTATATCAGCAACATATTTAGCTAAACTCTCTTTTAAGGCATTGCTCATCTCTGCATGGGTTTCGTTAAACTCTTTTAATCTTTTCTTGACGTAGGTTTCAATCTCTTTTACTTCTTTAGCAAGCTTGTTCTTAAGTTCCTTTGACATCTCGCTACGCTTCCTCTGAAAACCATTCAACATTAAACCTACATCCTTTGTCAGATTATTTACAAAATCTGCTAAACTCTTTGCTTGATCATTGCTCATCCGTTTGTGGCTCTTCTG
>CAZXCW010000003.1:22543-41010 GCA_964639385.1 uncultured Nitrospiraceae bacterium | reverse complement strand
GAACCTTTGCTCTCTATAGCTGTTTAAGAGATAAGTTTGTCTTATTACTGATTTCAACAATGCACCCGTTGTTACTTTTGGCTTCATTTTGATTGTTACTAACATCACGGAATACGTAGAAATAGACAATGTTCTAAATAGGGCTATTGCAAAGCACTTCTTTCGAGACCTAAAGCGACCAAACCGCTCCAAGCGATTTAGCACACTACAGGAAATGCTTGATCGCCTATATCCCCAGCAAAAGCTCGACGTGATCAAGAGGTTTAAAGAAGTGCCGAGAGACATCATAAACCATATCATGGCCTTGAACATGCTTCGAAATAGCTTTGCACACCACCTTCACCTGTCGGAACTCCCAAAGTCGAAACGCCTGTACGAAGGCAAATATGATGTCTTTACAAAGGCGGGACTGAAGCGGTTTCAAAATGACATGTGGGAGGTGTACGAGTTCTTCGATCCAGAGATAACGAGTATTAGCCTCGCTCTTGTGAGATCACAACGAGAAAGAAATGAGCAGCTACAAAAAGGAAAACACATCTAACAATGTGTCTAGCGAACGCTAAATTTCTCGAGCCGCTTAGCTTTGAGTCGTTACATAGTTCTCTTGTAAATCATCACCTTTTTAAATCCTTTGAAACGATTAATTGTAGGTGGAGTTTGAAAGGCAAAGTCCCTCCTGTAGTCCTCAATTTTAAATCTCGCCTTACAACACAACATTTAAAACTGAAAGAAATAAGATAGTTTTCCAAACCTTTCTGATTCTAAATTGGAATATTATTTATCTGATTAATAACTTTAACATCAACTAACAAAGAGATTTACTCGCTAAACCCACCCATGATATTATTGAAATGTGGTGGAATAAGAATTAAAAAGAGGGGATAAAATGAAGAGTAAAGAAATGTTTAAAAGGTGGACTTTAAAGGAGAGTGATTTAATAGACCTCTCTCCACAAAAAGCAAGGGATCTAATTGTACAATGCTTTTGTGAGGCACAGAAAGAGGCATATGGAATAGCAAGGGAGAACCTCGGAGAAAAACCTGCAACTGAGGAACAACTTAGAAAGAGCATAGAAAATTTTGTTAGAGTGGCTTTTCTGTCAACAGGTAGTGACTTTGAAAATCCTACAGTGGATAGTCTCAGTGAGGCAGTAGAATTCTTAGCAAGGAAAGCTGCTTCTTGGAAAACACCTAAGGAAATTATTGATTTTAACAAAGGACAGATTCTTAAAGTTATAGAAATTCTCAAAAAAGGAATGAAGTTTGCTTGAGCGTTTCGGGAAAATCCACCAGGTTTTGAAGGTAGGTATTTCAAGAGGGCTAATAAATTTCCATACAACAGAGATTAGAAGCCTTTCCCTTCTTTAAGAGGTCACTGTTTAATTTTTCCTTTCTGTCTACTTGTAAGTATGAATGTTTCAACTAATCCTCATATTTTTTAATATACGGTAAATGTTTAGTAGTACCCATATAGAGGGCACCTGTCAAGAGAAAAAACGATCCTATACCAAGAAAGTTGTTCTTGTCTTCATAGCTTCAAGTTATCATTGTCTATTACCATTGCCGTTTTTTCTTTACTATAGTGCGTCAGTCTTCACTGCGCCACGCACCCATCAGGATTAAGGTTATGCCCTAAGACTGTACTGCAAGGCAAACCCTTTCCGCTTAAAATGCGGACCAGAAAACCTTCGGTTCCGGGTCGGGTCCATGTGTTATATCTCAGATCGCTTGGTTGTTAGCCAACCCTACAGTGGCTCCCGACGCGGTCAGTAAAGACACGATAACTTTTATGTTACTGGAAGAGACGGTTTGCCAATCAGGTGCTTGGTTTTTTCCAACAACTAAACAGGTTCACCGTCTCCTCCAGATCTTTATGTAAAGGCTTTGTCCGGCATGAATACCACTCCATCCTTCATGATGTAATACGCCGCTCTGGCCAACTTGTGAGCAAGAGCGTTGTGTGCTATTGGAGCGTTCGTCTTCTGCAGCTTGCGCTGGTAATATCTTCGGGATTCAGAATCGAACAACCGTGCATGGTCCGAGGCCTCTGAGAATGCCCATGCCAAATACTTGTTGCCATTTTTCCTGTTGCCAGTGCCCTTCTTCTTGTCATTACTAAACCTCCCGCTGGGAACCTTCCTGCAATACGACACGTAGTTGCCCACTTTCTGGAATCGTTCAATCGAGCCGGTCTCCAGCATGATCGTAAATGCGAGGATCTTCCCAACTCCCGGAATACTCAATAGACGGTCATAGGGATCGCTTAAGTGTATCCTTCCATCAATGCTTCCCTCAATAGCCTTGATCTGCCTGGTCATGAAGTCTATGGCCTCTTTGCTCACTTTACCAGCCAGTGCAAGATCCTCATTCCCCTGAAAGAGAGGTGTTACCCTGTCCGTCCTCAGAACCTTCACATCGTTTGCCTTAAGCCTACCGCCCAGGTTCCGTGCGATAATGTTCTGAAGACTGACGATGAGCGATGTCCGCAGTCTTACTAAATGTCCCCTCTTCCTCAATAGGTCACGTATCGGCCGCTGTTCTTTCGGATAAATGTATCCCTCTGGCAGTATCCCCAATCGCAACATCTCAACAAGCCAGAATGCGTCATTCTTGTCATCGGAGTATTTCAGTCCAGAGTATTGCTGTGTCTTCATTACATTAGCCAGATGCACCCGGTATCCCTCCTCTCGAAGCAGATCAACCAAAAAGTACCAGTTATACGTTGACTCCACAGCAATCCCTTCAATTTCAGCTTTGAATGGCCTGAGTGTCTCCTTGATCCTTGCCGGATCATTGGGAAGTTTCTTCTTAAATATCCTCTTACCTTTCTCATCGCTGATACCTAAATACGAGTTACTTGAATGTAAATCAAAAGCTGCATATAATCTCATACGGCACCTCCTAAAGGTTAAGATTGGTTTCTTCCCCTGAGCATACCGCAAAACGATATGCTCAGGAGGTGCCCTCTATATGATTATCAGGTGTAACAAATAGTCGGGATTGTTAGGAAAAAGTCCTGTCCCCTTGGAAAGAGAAGGGCCGTTTTTTTGGTTTACGGCCCCTCTTTTATAAAACAACAAAAAGTATTTGACGTTCTCTCTACACGTACGTCACAAATTCGGGCTCTATGTAAGTCCTTAAAATATCACACCTCGCAATGACTCCTACCAGACGGTCCTTGCTTGTGACAGGTATTCTTATGATGTTGTTCTCAACCATGATTTTCAATACATCTTCCATTTGTTTGTTTTCATCTACCGTTACAGGATCCCTTGTCATTACGTCTTCGGCTGTAAGTTTCACAAGCTCCTTTCCTTCGTGAACCTTACGTAACAAATCGAACTCTGTCACGACACCGATGACTTTTCCGTTGTCATCCGTAACAGGCATTCCGCTGTATAGACCGGAAAGTATTTGCATGGCTGTATCTCTTGCGGAAGCATTCTTCCTCGCGGAAAGAACAGGCCTTGTCATCACGTCTTTTGCCTTCAGATTTTTCATCCGGTAACCCTCCTTTTCACTTTCAAATCATTAATCAATTTCAAGAATATTTTTCATATTATAAAGTAATAAAAAAATAAAATCTTCATTGATGAAATTTTAGGTATAGTCAGGTGTATCCGCTGTGGACATCGGCTGTGAGATAATTAGGCCATATCAAAAAACCTCAAAATTTGGACATATCCTCATGTCGACGACCTCGACACATTCTTTAACATACGTCGATATTTCATAAAAATTTCGACATATTTTTTTATCATGTCGACAACATCGACATATCACGTTGAGAGCAGTTTAAAGAGCTTAACATTCAGATATAGATTCTCCTTGCCTACTTTGTGGCTCTTAAGAACTCCGATCTTTTCCAGTTCCTTCAGATACTCGGCAGCGGTCTGCCTCTCTGCAATGCCTACATTAACAAGAAACTGCACTTTCGTATAAGGCTGGTGGAAAAGCAGTTCCATAAGCTCTTTGGAATAGACCCTAGACGGTAAACGTTTTTTTACAGATGTAAGCGTCTCCTCTATAAGCTCTCTTATTGAAATAATCTTTTCCCGTGTGTGGATTGCTGTTTGTTCTATAGCCTCCAGCATAAATAGTATCCAGGGCTCCCATTCCTTTTTTACTGCTACATTTCTGAGCAACCGATAGTAATCGTTTTTGTTCTCGATTATATATTTGCTGAGATACAGGACAGGAAAATCGAGCAGGTCCTTAAGTATCAGATAAAGGATGTTCAGGATTCTGCCTGTCCTGCCATTGCCATCGGTAAAGGGATGGATAGCCTCAAACTGATAATGAATCACAGCGAGTTTTATTAAAGGGTCAACAGAGTTTTCAGCATGGATATATTCTTCGAGGTTTTTCAGTTTGTCCCTAATAATAGGTTCTCCCTCAGGAGGCGTGTATATCACTTCCCCTGTACTTATATTTTTAATCACTGTGCCGGGCATATTTCTGATGCCTGCCTGATTTTCCTTAATGGTCTGATAAATCTTAATAAAGAGGTTTGTTGTCAGGAGAGGCCTTTTCTTGAGCGTCTTGTATGTCTCAGACAGCGCCTCCCGATATCTTAGAACCTCTTTTGTTGCCGCATCAACCTGAGATGTTTTAATGGTCAGTGCCCTGAATAACGCATCTGTAGTAGTGATGATATTCTCTATTTCAGAACTCGATTGTGCTTCCCGAAGAACAATGGTGTTAAGCAGCATGGCCTGGTTAGGAATTGTTTTGCCGAGGCCCTTCAATTCTGCCAATGCCCTGCCAGCAATAACAGTCTTTTTCAGGACCGCATTAGTCTCTATATTTTCTTTCGGAGGAAGTGGGGGAAGCTCATTGTAAGGCTTAAGGGGGTCATATTTCAATTTTTTAGTTTTCACGATCCTGGTTCCTCTTCTCCACAACTCTCTCTATAATCCTGTATCTTTTCCCCTTCCCCGGTTCGATGATTGCGTAACAACATACATATTTGTACCAGTAATGCTCAACAATTTCAAGCATTAGATCTATTTCTTTGCAGTGAACTAAATAGTCGAGTAGGTTTCTTAAATCAATATGTTCTATACTATATTAAATGGACCGAGAGAACATTGATGAAATTTTAGGTATAGTCAGGTGTGTCCGCTGTGGACATCGGCTGGAAGGAGAAATTGAATGTCCATTCTGCTCTCTTTTCCCTGATCCACCAATAAAAGATGTTCCGCACAAGTGGGTCTACCTTGCTGCCTGTTTTCTAACCTCACCTATCAGTATTTATGCTGTTTTGAAAAATAGACGTTTAAATATATTTGAGAAAATCATAGCTGTCTCAGGATGCCTTTTCTGGGCAGGTCTTTATATATTTTGGTTTTAAGATCCTTGTACTGCATGCCTGTGGCTTGCCAAAAATGTTATAAATTTATTAAACTTATATTGTTCGTAATGCTGGTTAGCTAAGAACTAATGATTTCGGGAGGAATAAGTTGAAAGAAGGAATTCATCCAAAATATGCGGAGGCAACGGTTACTTGTGCCTGCGGCGAGACCTTTGTGACAAGGTCAACAAAACCTAAAATACGTGTAGATATATGTTCCAAATGCCACCCCTTCTTTACAGGGAAGCAGAAGATCGTTGATGCTGAGGGAAGGGTAGAGAAGTTCAAGAAAAAATACCCCAAGAAACAGGCGACAAGCACCGAGAAGTAGAGAGAGAAAACGTCATAGTCGTTAGCCTTTCGTATAGGGCTAACGATTTTTTTTGAAATAATTATGGAAAATATTGGCGGTCAGGCAGTTATTGAAGGTGTTATGATGAAGTCCCGGAAAGGCTGGACAGTGGCAGTCAGAGGGCTAAAGGGAGATATCCATGTAAAAAAGGAGACTCTGAAAGCAATACCAAAGATTTTCAGGCTGCCTCTCTTACGGGGTGTTGTGGCATTGTATCAGGCCCTTTCTATTGGGATAAGGGCTATTGACTTTTCAGCAAGAAAGGCATATGAGGAAGAGGAGAAAAAAACTCTAAGTCCTCTTTCTATGAGCATTACCATAGCGTTTGCTATCATCCTCGGCATAGCGGTTTTCATATTGCTTCCTCTATATGCGGCGAAACTCCTGGGGATTCTATTCCCCTCTGTTTCAAAAAGCTCGCTTTTATTTAATCTCGTTGATGGTGTTGTAAGAATAATTCTTTTCCTTGTATATCTGGCTGCTATTGGAACCTGGAAAGAAATGAGAAGAATATTTGAGTACCATGGAGCAGAACATAAGGTCATTCACGCATATGAGAATAAAAAAGGACTTATCCTGAAAGAAGTGAGAGATTATAGCCCACATCATCCTCGTTGTGGCACAAGTTTTTTACTCATTGTTATGATAGTGAGTATTTTCACTTTTTCCATTATTCCCAAGGATTGGTCATATTTAAATAAATTCCTTTCGAGGCTTATCCTCATTCCTGTAGTAGCAGGTCTTTCCTTTGAATTCTTAAAACTCTCTTTCAGGATGAAAAATAACCCTCTTATGAGCATACTCATACAGCCTGGTCTCTTGCTTCAGAGGCTTACAACAAGAGAGCCTGATGACGACCAGATAGAGGTGGCTATCAGGGCACTCGAAGAGGTTCTTAGAATATAGGAATCAGATGCTCGAAAAACTTAAAACAATAGAAGATAAGTACGAAGAATTGACAAAGCTCCTGATGGACCAGTCGGTTTTATCAAAACCCTCGGAACTCATGAAATATACAAAAGAGCAGGCTGAGCTACAGCCCCTTGTCGATAAGATCAGGGAATATAAAAAGCTCCTTTCTGATATAGAAGGCACGGAAGAACTCTTAAAAGGTGGCGATGGTGATCTTCGCAAGCTTGCACAGGAAGAACTTGATGAGCTTAAACAAAGGAAACCGAAGATAGAGGAGGAGCTTAAGATTATGCTCCTTCCAAAAGACCCCAGGGATGAAAAGAATGTAATACTCGAAATAAGGGCGGGAACGGGAGGCGAAGAGGCTGCCCTGTTTGGCTCTGATCTATTCAGAATGTATCTGAAATATGCTGAACATAAAGGATGGAAGGTAGAAATGATAGATATGAATCCTACGGGCCTTGGAGGAATAAAGGAGGTTATTGTCTCTATTCAGGGGAAAGGTGCATATAGCAGACTAAAGTATGAAGGCGGCGTCCATAGGGTTCAGCGTGTACCTGTTACAGATGCCTCTGGAAGGATCCATACATCTGCTGCAACCGTTGCAGTACTTCCAGAAGCAGAAGAGGTTGACATCGCGATTGATGAAAAAGACATTAGGGTAGATACCTTTTGTGCCTCTGGGCCAGGAGGTCAGGGTGTAAATACGACTTACTCTGCTGTGAGGATTGTTCATATACCTACAGGCCTTATTGTCCAATGTCAAGATGAACGCTCACAGATTAAAAATAAAGAGAAAGCTATGAAGGTTCTCCGTTCAAGGCTTTATGAGATAGAAACGGAGAAGAAGGAGAAGGAGAGAGCCTTAGAGAGGAAACAATTGGTTAAAACGGGTGACAGAAGTGAAAAGATAAGAACATACAACTTTCCCCAGAACCGCATCACTGACCATAGAGTCGGCCTTTCACTGCATAAGCTTGAACATGTCCTCGAAGGGGATCTCGATGAGATTATAGATAGTCTGATTACTCATTATCAGGCAGAAAGACTGAAAGAGATATAGTGCTAACCCAAATAATGCAGATATTGCTCAAAAATTTATTTTAAATACTATGAACTATGTATGGTATTTAGGCAGGAAATAGTATTTTCGCTCATTCTCGGGCTATCGCCCTGCGAGGCTTTTGCCTCTTTATTATTAGAGTATTTTTTGTTGACTATCGGCAAAAGAAACCGCTCAAATACTATACCCTGCCTATCTCTACAAATATTTATGAATAAAGGTACATGGTATCGAAAAATAAATTTTTTCACAACATCTGCATTATATGAATGCATTTTTTCGGGCTAAACTGATTAGTCTAAAATATTATGAATAGCAAGCGATCCCCAATCGCCTAATTTAATTTGTATATTTAATAGTTGTTAAATTTTTTTAAATTGACAGTCGAATCATTTTTGGTTTATATATTTCTGGGGAAAAAGGGAATCATAATTTAGTTCAGGATAATAGTGCCACAATAAAGATAGCCGGTTTACTTATTTTGTTTTTTATATAGTTTTTATTCATAGCGAACTCTGTTCCAATGATTGTCATTCCCGTGAAAACGGGAATCCAGAGGTATTATTTTTATTATATTTTCTGGATTCCGCATCAAGTGCGGAATGACAAATAATCAAAAAACTTAAATAACTTTTAAGATCTTTGAAGATTAATAACATAAATCCACCCTTGTAGAAAAGAGGTTAAGAAAGAAGGATAGTTTTTTCAATTTTAGGTTTATGAGGACTTAATGAGTCTAAATTAATGATAGCAAATCGGAGGTAGAAAATGAAAAAAATCACGATTGGCTTTATAGCCTTGTTATGCACAACCATTCTTTACAGTGTTCAGGCATGCTGGGCAGAGCAAATTCTGTCATTTGGTGGAAATGTAAGTTATTCCATTGCCTCATGGTATGGACCTAAATTTCATGGGAAAAAAACAGCGTCAGGAGAGATATTTGATATGCATAAATTTACCTGTGCCCATAAAGTCTACCCTTTTGGTACGTGGTTAAAGGTTACAAATATTTTTAACGACAAGAGTACATTCTGTGTTGTTAATGACAGAGGTCCATTATCTGCATTAAGAGATTTAGATTTGTCTTATGCAGCAGCAGAAATGATTGATATGATCATGTTGGGCATATGTGTAGTAAGGATCGAAAATATGGGCATGGATGCCAGATATATTAATATCATAAAAAATTTCTTTAGAAATTATACTGGAATGCAACTTTTGCAGCATAAATAAGATGTATAAGTTCCTTTATAAACAGTTGACATGTTCAATACAAGATTGTAGATTACAAGCAGCAATGTAGCAAAAGAAGATATTTTAAAAATGTATGATTGGCAGGGAATATTTTCGGATCTTGGTAAGCTACTGCTTGCAGCCTTTTTAGGTGGTCTTGTTGGCTTTGAAAGAGAATCTTCTGGGCAGGCTGCTGGATTCCGTACCTATCTTGTAGTAGCTACAGGATCTTGTCTCATAATGCTTCTGTCACTACATATGGAAGAACTTTTTCGCCATTTTAATGTTAATCAATCAGTTGTACGTCTTGATCCAGGGAGGATTGCTTCATATGCAATAGCTGGTATGGGTTTTTTAGGAGCGGGAGCTATTATCAAAGGTAAAGGTTCAGTGCGAGGTCTGACAACTGCTGCTGGGCTTTGGGCTGTTACAGGTATTGGTCTCTCTATTGGAGCAGGTTATATTATTCCAACACTGTTTACTACCTTTATAATTCTTGCGGCTCTCTATTGGGTACGTCCTATCAGAAAACTTGCCAGTCACAGAATTTTCAGCATTCTCACAATTAAATTTAAAGGTGTAGAAGACCCATTTGATCAGATCAAAAAAATCTTTTCAAACTATCCCACATTTACTATTCGATATATTAACTATACCAACGAGACATCCCCACAGACGGTAATATACCGAATACGATTAGTTAGCAAAGAAGAAAAAGAACGTCCACAGGTTGTGAAACGGCTTTCTGAGATGAAAGGTGTGGAGGAAATCAAGTGGGAAGAGAGTGATGTGCCATAAAATATGGTTTTTTAATCGCGGATATACCCTTAATGCCTTTTTCTTTTAGCTCACCTATTCAATGCCTCAAAGCCCTTTGTTAAGTAAAACATTCAGGATATTTTGAATCTCTTTATTTTGCGTTTCAATAATGGAAAGCAGCTCTTCTGGTGTTCTTGAATCTCCCCTCTCTTTCCGATTCGGATTAACTGCCTTAATGTCATAGTTTTTTGCCTCAATTTCTTCAATCGGCACTTTCCAGGAGCGTTTACTTATCCCTTTTTCTGGAAGTAATTTAAAGAACTCATCAAAATGTTCCAAAGTCAAGGGCTGCTTTTTGGTTATATTGATGTCAGATAAATCGTAATACCATATTTCCTTTGTTGGTTCTCCTTTGGTAAAAAACAGAAGGTTGGTTTTACTGGCAGCACCTGCATTTAGAAAAACCTTTGGTGGGAGACTCACGATACACCAGAGATTACACTCGTTAAGGAGTTTCCGTTTAGTCTGAACAAAAGCAGTCTCATTCGTACGGAATAGAACCCCCTCGTCCATCACAATTCCGCATCTCCCATCTGGATTAAGGCTATCTATGACATGCTGAAGGAAAAGTATTTGAGTAGCACCAGTTTTATAGGCAAAGCGAGTTTGGGCATCTTTACCTTCTTTTCCACCAAAGGGCGGGTTGGTGAGGATAACATTAAAAAGCCCAAGAGCGCTTTGGAAAAGCCCACCATAAACTTCAAGTCCTGTCAGAGTATTTCCGTGCCAGATGTGAGGTTCGTCTATCTCCTGAAGAACAAGGTTTGCCAGGGCAATAGGATAAACGAGGTTTTCCTTTTCTCTCCCATAAAAAGTACTTGTTTTGAGAATCTCTATATCCGCTCCTGATTTTGCTTTTTCCTTCATGTGATGATATGCCTGAGCTAAAAAACCTCCGGTCCCGCAGCACGGGTCGTAAACCGTTTCTCCAATCTCAGGATTGATTACCCTTACCATTACACGGATTACTTCTCTTGGCGTAAAAAACTGTCCACCGTCATTATTTTTCTCTCCCATCTTCTGGAGCAATCCTTCATAGACCTGAGAGATAGGGAACATGTGGGTTTCATCAACTTGATCTAAAGAGAGCTCATGGATTTTATCAAGGATATCCAGAAGATTACGCTCTGTATCTACGCCTGTCCTTTCAATCGAGGAAAAAACTTCACTGATAACCTTCTGGCGAGAAGTTGCACCGGGTTTATTTTCAAGGTTTCGTAGGTAGGGTATGAGTTCGCCATTTACAAAAGACATAAACTCTCCAAGTGTGTTTTCTTGTAACTCTTTTCTTTTTAACCCTTGAACTCTATAACTCTGTAACTCTTTAACTTTATTATTTTGTAGTGGTGCTGCCCAGTCTCTCCAGCGATAAGGATATTCCAAGGATGGTCTAAATTCAGCACCCACTGCCTTTGCCTGCTCTGCTTCCCTTTCTTCCCTTTCATCAAGAATGCGTAAAAAAAGCATCCAGGTAAGCTCCGGCACATACTGCAACGCCCCCGCCCTCCCAGACCGGCGCATAATGTCACAGATAGATTTAATGTAGGAGTTTAGGGATTGAGGAGAGTTGATTTTACGGCTGTTGTTATTTCTGGGCATTTCTTTACCTTCTTTCAATCCCTTCTTTTAGGATAACTGAATTGGAGCAGAATCCCCCGTCATTTAGATTTAAGTCAAGCATTTCAATAAATGGCTCCAATATGCAGGCTACAGGTCTATACACTCCATAGTTACTACTTAAGGAACTAGTCAAATATAGGTGACCTTTTGCACGAGAAATGCCCACATAAAATATTTTTAAACTTTTAACTAACTCTCTCTTGAGATAATCAGATTTTATAGAATTTCTATAGCATGGGTGGCAAATGCGCCAATTAGGGAAAGAATATTGTTCAAGCCCACAAATTATAATGACTTCAAATTGTAAACCTTTTACACCATGAATTGTTGAAAGAAATATTTTATTTTTAACTCTTTCTCTTAAAACTTCACCCCAGTTAATTTCTAAGAGAACTTCATTGGTAAACAATTGATTCTTCTCCCAAAGTGATTTTGCTTTGAATTGGCTTCTATCGTATCCCTTTGCTATTTTCCATAACACTTTAAGAACCTCGTCGCTTTCTATATCGAAGCCCTCTTTTTCACAAACATCTTTAAAAAGAGAGTGTAGATACCCACTGCTTCTTTTCTTTGTCGCATTACTCAGACCTCTAAATAACTTTCGGTAATTTCTTTCAATATTATTAGCTCTGAAATCAGGGACAAAAATGTTATCAATATGTTCTTGATCAAGTAATTTTTTTATCTCGTTTAATCTGTATTGAGGAAATGAAATAATAGCTATTTCATGAGGTTGAATATTGTTCCCTTGAAACTCCTTGACCCTTTCTAAAACATACTGTGCTTCTTCTGCTATATTTCTTAAGGCAATAAAGCTAGGTTTATCATGAGCGGAATTTACTGTAACATCAATTAAATATCCATTTCGCATGAAAGATGAAATGGCACTTTTTAGCAATTTTATTCCTTCAGAAGAAAATCTATAATCTTTATACAACTCTACTACCTTGCACCGAAGAATAGTCTTAGCTATTTCGATATTTTCTGGCGTTGCTCCTTGAAATTCATATATGGCTTGGTCTGGATCAGCTAAAATAAATACCTTTGCAGGCAGGTATTTTAAAGTAATTTTCAGATTTGCTGTTAACAGAGTAAGAATTCTAAACTGTAAAGAATTCGTGTCCTGAAATTCATCAACTAAGACATATTTGAAACAAGCACGATAATAATCAAGAATAGAAGGATTATTTTTTAATAGTTTATAAGAATACCACAGGATATGGTCAAAATCTAAAAAACCACTTTTAATTAACTCGCCTTGAAACTCTTGCAAAACCCGGTTAAACAAATCATCATATTCTCCATCAATATAATCCTTATTATTTTTTAGGAGCTTTTCTATACTCCAATCTTTATATCTATTCCAAATTTCATTCCTTTGAAGCTGATTCCATCTATCTTCAGGAGGAGATTCCATTATCTTTTTAATACTTGTTTCATGTTTACTAAATATCTTCAATAAAAAATCATCTTTTTCAATCTCCCCAAGCACAGTAAATTTTCTTGATATTCCAAGCACATTACCATATGCCCTTAAAACAGAATAGGCAAACGAATGAAAGTTTGTAATATAAACAATGCCTTCTGCTTCAGGAACTTCGCTTGCGACCCTGTCCCTCATTTCATTTGCAGCAGCATTAGTAAAGGTTAAGCCCATAATCTTAAAAGGGGGAACAACAGCCCCCATTTTGATTAAATACTCTATTCTTTTAGCCATAAGTAAAGTTTTTCCACATCCAGGAGGTGCGAGGACAATCAAAGACTGGTTAAAAGGAGCAAAAACTGCCTTCTTTTGTTCTTCATCAAGTATTATTGGTTCTTTCTCATTCATTTGAGATTTCTGAGGCTTTTTTAATAGCTTGCACAAAAACTATTGGTATTTCTTCAGCTATGAGAAGTTCTGCTAAAATCCTACCGAAAGACAGGCCCTTTTCGTCTTTCATCCACTTCAAAACGAATTCTCTTTTAAATTTTTTTATGTCTTCATCTTTAAAATAAGTTAATACATCTTGTAAGGATTCAAACTCTTTACTTTTGATGATGGGGAAATCCCCCTTTAGTTGGTCAATTCTATTCACATTCCGTTCAGGAATAGATTTTATATCTAATGCTTGAAGTATTTTGGATAGGGGTGCATTTGAAAGTATTTCCGATTCAAATGCCTTTTCATTTGTAGGAAAGACATAGTCTTTATCTTGATTAATAAAATGTTCAATTGATTTTATTTTGTCCTTGTCAACAACTAATACCCAATTTGTTCTTAAATTTTTCAGTAGTTTAAGAGGATAGATTAAGTCATCTCCTTCTCCTTTAAGAAAAGAAATACCAAATCGATCTAATCCTCTTCCTATTTTTTCACTAAAAACCGTGATAGCACCTTGTTCAGTTTCTCCTTCTCCTATCATGACGCACTTACTAAAAAATATCTCTGGACAGTCATAAAACAAATGCTCTAACCATCGACCTATTTGATTCTTTTTCTTTCTCTTAGCTGTTTTATCGGTAATATTGAATTCTTTAACAATTTCCCTAGAGAATCGGTTTTTATCTATCTTTATCGCATAAGGAGCAATATCCTTTCCTGGCCTAAGAAATGTTAAGTTATCAAAAGAAAGGGGAGTTATAACAAAGGGAGAATGAGTAGATACTATAAATTGGAGGGATACATATTCTTCTGAAAATTTGGCCTGAATATTCTTTAAAGCCTTAATAAGATGCCTTTGCAAGTGAGGGTGCAGGTGACTTTCGGGTTCCTCAATAGCAACTATGAAACTTCGAAATTCAACATCTTCTCTCTTAATGATTTGATAAATAGATTTAAACAATTTAAGAATAAGACTTAAAAGACTTTGATACCCACTTCCATGTTTTAATATCGAATATTCACCAATACTAATGGTTAATTGTCGTAGAAAATCTTCATCTTTGGCAGAAATAGTATCTAAGGTTAGGTTCTCATTTGCTAAAAATTCGGATAGCAGTTCACTTAAGTTATCTTGCAGATTTTCTAACCCATATAAGCTTTTAAATTCCTCTTTAAGAGTGTTCAGTTTACCTTGAATAGATATCCTGTTCTGTAAGGTAATGAGAAGATCTTTAGTTTGTTTTAGTATTCTAATAAGAATTTGTTTTTCTTCTATTTCATTACTATTTTCAATGTCGTGTCCTATGGATTCCAAGCTGCGCATTAGACTTTCCATCTGTTCCTTAGTAGCTTCTTCTACTTTTTCTACTGTAGATTTTAATTCTGTTAATTCTGATGAAAGTTCATCCCATTTATTTTTCTCTATTTCATTTAAAAGGTCATCTATCTTAACTAAAGTCCTTTTCTTTAAAGTCTGAATTGGCATGATTTGGTAAGGAGTAAAAGATTGTAATATTTCGAATAGATCTCCTCTTCTTGAAGTTATCTCCCTTTCTATTTCCCTATAGGCTGGAATATAATAGTAGGGAATATATCTTCTGAAATACCAAGAAAATTCTTTTACTTCTTGCTCCTCTTTAGGCAAGTCTTCTCTTATAAACATCTGGGAAACATTAATGTCTCTTTCTTTTTCATCCCATTCAGCTCTCAGTCTTATTTTTACTTCGTTAGTCTCAGGATTCTTTATCCCTTCATGATCAAAGAATATTGCTTCCTCTTCTGGTGAAGAAAAATCACTAAAAGTTAAGTCGATTATTACAGGTTTTTCAGGATCAGAAAAGTCATCGTTATCAAAATAAATTTTCCTTCTATCAAACGATAAAATTTTATCAATAGCATGCATTATGTTAGTTTTACCTATGTTATTCCCCCCTACTAGCACTTCGAATTCAGAAAGCATCATTTCAAAATTTCTAAGATTTCTGAAATTATCGATGTAAACGCGAGATAGTCTCATAACTCCCCCCTAAACGCCTTTCTCAAAATTGCCTGAGGCATAGCTTCGATTGCAGATTTTTGATTTAAGATTGTAGATTGTAGATTTTCAACCTCTGCCATTTTTTCTTTGAGTTCAGAAGCGATGCGGTGTTGAATGTGACGGGGTGGCAGATAGATTGGCATTTGCTTTATATCTTTCTGATTTAAGCTTGCTTGTCCAATCGCCCTTCTAGCATTAGTAATATAATAATTCTGGCAAACATCAGACCGAAGCCAATATAGAAAGAAGTATGGCTCTAAAATATCTTCATCGACTTTAATCCGAAGAAGATTCATGCCATGATAAAGATTCTCTGGCGTACCCTCATATATAGCACAATTGCCTAGCTTTTCGACACTATTTATATGACTAAATAAAATATCTCCCTTGCATAACTTGAAATCTACGAAATTATCCCGCAGCAAATTTACCCAACCAATCTTTTCCGAATCTATAACTCCATCGGAAATTGTTTCAATTCGAGTTACCTGAGATCCTTTTCCTTCAAAGTTCTGTTCAGCGACTATTCCATTTTTTATGAATAAAATGACTTCTCCCAACCTTTTCCTCTCCCACTTCTTTGCCTCTTCGCTTTCGAAGACCTCTCGCAAATAGGCGGCGGGGAGGGCTTTGGCTGCCGCAAGTTGTTTTTCGCAGGAAGTTCTTGCACGCTCAACTTCTTGCGTTAGTTCCTGAATTTTTGCAGCGATGCGCTTTTGTTCGGAGATGGGAGGTAAGGGGATTTTAATACCATATAGTTTTTCACGTGGTAAATTTGGGAAAGTTGAACCCGAGGTTTCTCTTAAAAGGGAATTCGTAGCAATATCTAAGCAATACCATAAGAATTCATTGATTGCGTTGTCATCTCTGCCCCTGATTGCGGCAAGTCCTCTCCCAATACAATATTTCTTATCAGCAACATTTTTCCTACCAGTTGTAGCTCCACGTACACAAAGCAAAATATCTCCTACTTCAGCAAACTGTGTTGGTGAAGTTGTCCACTGCACTGGGGTTGGGTTAATTATCCCGAATTCTGTTGGACCATTAAGCAACGGAACTCCACGACCATCAGAATTATATGATGACCCTGCAGGTGACTGACCCATAATTATCTTGCATACCTCTCCCAGCCTCACCCATCGCCAACCTTCTTTTAACGGTTCAAGAGTTGAAGGGTTTAAAGGTTCAAGGGTTTGCATCATACCGGTTTTCCTTTTTCGTGTAATCATATTATGAAAATATCTAAATGCCTCTTCTTTGTTAGATTTTTAAAGATTACTATTTTCATAACATTTTTCTACTTTTCGTGACATTAATCTTTCCATGACATTCTCGTGACATTTTACTGTTTTTCATAACATCACTATCCGACATAATATCCAGCATTCTCTAAACTTTTCCGTCACAATTCTGCCATTTTTATTTCGGTTATTATTTCGGTAATTTTAAACTTATTCCGGTATTCACTTATTGCATAAAAATATGCGTCATTTTATGCGCCACATTCCAAGTTTATGCGCCATCTTTTGTTAATTGAGTAATCATGTAATCTATCGTGTAAAAATCTCATTAATCGTGTAATCACCTTATGAAAATATCTACATATCCTCTAATCTTAAGGGTAATTTTAAATCGCTCGGTTTATCGCTCGAAATATAATATAAACGCTCGATTTTCGAATTGCTCGAACAATTGCTCGATTCTGTTCCTAATCGCTCGATACTTTTTACTTGGGAGTATAGTATAGTGATCTCCCTTGCCCCATAGGTAAAATCATATTCTTTTTAACAAGCTCGCTTAAATCTAAGTATGCTGTATTTCGAGAAATATTGAATCTCCGACAATATTTTTTTGTAGACATCCTCTTATTCTCATTCACCATCAATCTCAATGCCTCTATTTGTCTATTATTCAAGCCTAATTCTCTCAAATCTACCTGTCTTTCTTTTGGTATGCTGGGAACTAAATCTAAAATCTTATCCCCAGGACCATAGAACTTGACCACAAAAAAATTCCCTTCCTCCGAAAACCTGGGTTCGGCTAATCTATGCTCTTCCATAAGTCTTTTCATCTTGCCAATACCTGTGCCAAATTTCTCCATATCCTTTGTCTCATGGAAGATATTACAGATTACTCTGTTTCTTGTAGCATGGTGCCCTTCTAAATTTTTAATGTTTAACCCAGGCAAAAGGCCGCCGGGACTACTTATCTCTATCCTGTCGTCAAATATCGAAAATACAATTGGTGCCCAACGATAAGCATAATCCCTGTGAGCAATAGCATTAATTACTGCCTCTCTTATTGCTTCATAAGGATACTCGGGGATATCTACTCGTTTAAACTCAACTATCTTACTGGCTAAACGAGTATTTCTTCTAAAAAAGAGTTCAACCTCATCCAGCATTATATAAATAGGCCCTTTAATCTCCTTTGAATCAATAAATTCAGTCCGAGTTATACCCTTAAACCGTGCAATTCTTATTTCATGATGAGGTATATATTCAGAAGGGTTTTTCCCGAAGAAAAGCACGGCTGCATTGGTAGGTTTTAATTTTCCATTTACTTCCTTTACTAATTTTAAAGTTTTTACTAAAAACTCTGTTATAGAAATTTTGGGGATATCAACTCTAAGTTTAACTGCCCTGTTTTCTAAGAAATGTTTTACTTCTTTCTCATCTATGGCGTCGTATCCTGCTTCATAACAAACTGTCTCATCAAAAGGTTTCTTACTGAGTAATCCTTTTTCATCGAACAAAGAAATAAGACTATTAAGAATTTGAGCCTTTAGATCATCTAAGGTAGTAAAACGTTTATATATAAAAGAGTCCTGTATAGTTCTAATAAACCTCTTTGTATCCTTATCTCTCTTAGAATCATCTGTGCCTTTAATGAATATCAATATTTCTCCTTTAGGCTTTGACTTGATGAAATGTCTGAATTCTCTTTCTGTTGGAGACAAGCCATCTTTCACTTTGGCCCCATATTCATTGCCGATTACACCAATATAGATATCACTGTTTTCTACTTCTTTAAGATAAGTCGAAACAGGTGGTTTCCCTTTCGCAGGGATATCTTCAAAAAGGAAGACGTCAAAAATATCCCGTAAAGTTGGGTTATTATTTATCACTTCTTTTATAGCGATTCTTTCTTCTCTGAGTTCTTTCTGGTTAGAACTAATAAATACCCTATATTTTTTCATGCTGAAAACAACTTC
>CAZXCW010000003.1:2959-22443 GCA_964639385.1 uncultured Nitrospiraceae bacterium | reverse complement strand
GCATTTGTGTAATCATAGACACGAAACATCAGTTTATTGGTAGGCAGATGGATTCTTGAGCCACGGCCCATCATCTGTTGGAATGAAATAGGGGAACGAACAAATTTAAAGAAGACAACATTACGAAGTATTGGAACATCAACGCCGGTAGTTATTAGATCAACGGTAGATGCGACAAAGTGGCTTCGCTCTGAGCCTCGCAAATCAGCAATATACTGGCTTCCTCCTACAACGGCTGTGCATTTAAAGGCATAAGGTTCAAGGCGTTTCTGCCCGTTTGTGACACACCATCCAGAATATAGATTATTCATTTCGGCTGCGACAGCATCGGCATGGGTGTCACGAACACAGAAAATAACAGTTTTCTGAAGTGGCCCGCCAGTTTGTTGGAACAACTCAAATAGGTCTTTGCACCATGCCTTTACCCTATCAGGCAACTGAATCAAGTCCTCAAAGGAAGGTGCTCCGTAATATCCCCGGGTCTCTGCGACTAAGAGTGGCTGCCCGGTTATAGCGTTTTTTGCTCCTAAGCGTTCTATATCCTCACGATCAACTCCCCTCTCATCCAAATCAGTTATACGCCTTATGATCTCGCATGCAGGAAGATAACCGTCTTCAATTCCTTGTGCCATATCATATTCATAAACAGGATCGCCGAAATATTTGAGGTTATTAGCTGTAATCTCTTCATCTTGCTGACGTTCCTCTTGGGTTCCCCCTTCAAGGGAGCGAGGAGTTGCAGTAAGCCCGATTTGAACAGCATCTGGGTTTTCTCGAAGCACGATGCTCCACTTTCCCCAGGCACTCCTATGGCATTCATCAATAATAATGTGGCTGAAATAGTTATAAGGATAGTTTTCAAGGAAAAATTTTGCATCTTCAGTTTCCCCCGCCACATTGAGTGTCTGGTAGGTAGCAATAAGGACACGAGCATTTTTCTGAGGGTTTGATGATGTTACTTCTGCAGCGTCTGAACCAAAAACATTCTGAAAAGCACCGAGTCCCTGAGTGCGCAGTTCATCTCGGTCACAAACGAATAAAGCACGCCGAAGTTGTCCGGCATCTGCAATCTTCTTTAAAATATGGACTGCAATAAATGTCTTTCCAGAGCCTGTAGCCAGAAAGAGAAGTAGCTTCTTTTCACCCCTTGCTATTTTTTCAATTGCTGCCCGAATAGCAGCATCCTGATAATAACGCCTGCTTGCCTCTCCACCTGGATATGGGATTAATAGTGGCCTTGCGGTTTCACTTTCTAACGAAAAACCAGCTCTTTGCTCATAACGCTTGCAAAGTATCTCGGGTGTTGGGAACTTTTCGAGAGGACTTGGCCCTACAGTTTTACCAGTAAAGTGGTCATATTCCACAAAGAGATGCCCATTTGAGGAATATACAAAAGGTACATGGTTTAGACGGGCATATTTCTTTGCTTGTTCAAGACCTTTATCGGGTGGCTCATTGTTTTTCTTTGCTTCAATTAAGGCGATAGCAACGGGTTGAGTGGTAATATTGACCTTTACTCTTAAGAGGTAATCTATCCTTCCTCGCTCTCTTCTTCGAGGTTTACCATCTATAATGTCAATCCCCCGCTCTGTCTCCTCACGCCGAATGAGGTCCTCTGTCCAGCCCTTTTTATGCAAGGCCGGATCAATCAGCTTTGCTCTGGTATCTGATTCGGTTAGGATTTCCACTAAAATATCTTACTACATTATTAATACCAAAACCTTCTCCTCTCTTAATGAATATATCCTGCGATTACCTCTATTGCCCTTTCGACGGCTCCTGAATTTTTCATATAAAGCCCCCTTGCCTTTAATCCCATCTCTCTTGCCCTTTCATGCGAAAGGAGAATGCCTCTCAATTTTGGATAAAGGTCTTCTTCCATAACCTCAATGGCTGCGCCCTCACTGTAGAAATCTTTGATAAAGAGGAAGTTCTCCATATGAGGTCCGCATACTATTGGCTTACCCCAATATGCCGGTTCGATGGGATTCTGACCTCCATATCCTCTGAAGCTTTTCCCAATTATTGCAATATCACTGATACCGTAGATTGCTGAGAGTTCACCAACACTGTCAAGAAGGATAATAGTTCCCGATAGCTGAGAGTTAGATGTCGGGAATCGAAAAAATTCCGAACGTTTGAAAAAGGATAGACCCTTCGATCTGAGCATATCTTCAACCTCTTTGAACCTCTCGGGATGTCTCGGTGCAATAATAAGATTGAGATCTGGGAAATCCCTTTTGAGATTTCCATAAGCAGAGGTTATGAGTTCCTCTTCTCCTTGATGTGTGCTACCTGCAATAATGACAGGTCTTTTAATCCTTTCTGCCCATTCTGGAATCTCTGAAGGTGGCTTTGTATCGAATTTAAAGTTACCTAAGACCTTTACCTTCTTTTCATCTACACCGAAGTTCTTTATTCTTTTTGCATCGATCTCAGATTGCATACAGAAAAGGTCTACACAGGAAAGGACTTTTTTCATGAAGAAAAATATCTTTTTATAACCTCTAAAGGAGTTTTCGGAGATCCTGCCATTGAGCATAACTACAGGAATTCCATATTCTTTAAAGACCTTGAAAATATTCGGCCATAGTTCTGTTTCGATGGTTATAAGAATCTCTGGTCTTATTTTTTTGAGTGCTGTCTTTAGGGCAAATGTAGTATCAAAGGGTAGATAGAAAACTGTCGTGCCTTCAGGTGCTCTCTCTCTTGCTACCTTCTGTCCTGTGTCAGTTATAGTTGTAAGGATAATGCCCCTCGTTGGAAATCTATCTCTCAGCCTTTTAAGCAAAGGCAGTGCTGCCATAACCTCTCCTACAGATACGGCATGAATCCAGATAATCCCATTATACCCCCCTTTAGTAAAGGGGGGAAGGGGGGATTTTGAAGTGATGAATGACGAGTTTAAAAAGCCAAATTTCTCCCTGAGCCATCTTTTTCTGAGTTCCTTTGGTCTTTTTAGATATTCAAAAGGTAGCAGAAAAAACAGAGCAACGCTATAAAAAAGACTATAAAAGAGATACATTATAATAAAGACGCACCTACATCCTGGGCACTGAATTGGAGATCATAAAGCCTTTTATAAATGCCACCAGCCTCAATGAGTTCTTCGTGAGTACCTGACTCAACAATCCTCCCTTTGTCGAAGACGATAATTCTCGTTGCCCTTCTGATTGTGGATAACCTATGAGCAATCACGATAGTAGTCCTGTTTCCCATTAGGTTTTCCAGCGCTTTCTGGACCATTATCTCTGATTCAGTATCGAGAGATGAAGTTGCCTCATCAAGTATCAGGACAGGAGGATTTTTAAGAATGGCACGCGCTATGGAAAGCCTCTGCCTTTGTCCACCAGAGAGCCTTATGCCCCTTTCGCCTATGACCGTTTCATATCCCTGGGGAAGTTTTGAAACAAACTCATGTGCATAGGCAGCCTTAGCAGCACTTATTATGTCATCATCTGTTGCGTCAGGTCTCCCAAAGGCTATATTATTCTTTACTGTGTCATTGAACAGAATAACGTCCTGACTTACAACACCTATTTGATCCCTGAGAGATTTTAGTGTGGCCTTTGATATGTCAATGCCATCAATAAAAATAGCACCTTTTGAAGGATCATAAAATCTTGGCAAGAGATCAACGAATGTTGTCTTTCCCACTCCGCTTTTTCCTACGAGAGCTGTTATCTCCCCTTTTTGAATGCTCAGATTTATATCCTTTAATACATCATGTCTGACATCTGGATAAGTGAAAGATACATCTCTAAATTCTATACTCTTCCTTATAGGTAAAATACTTACATCTCCATCCCTCTCTTTTTCCCTACTCTCTAACTCGAATATCCTCTCGAGAGAAGCCCTTGCTTGTTGTATGGAGTTGTTAACAACCCCTAGCCTCCTGGCTGGTGTATAGATCATAAATATTGCTGCCAAGAAAGAAAAGAATTCACCGGGCGTTATTGCGCCCGTTATAACAAGCTTTCCTCCATACCAGAGGACAAAGGCGATACCCAATCCCCCTACAACCTCCAAGAAAAGAGCGGTAAACTCTATAAGTCTTGAAGACCTCATAATTTCTCTATAAAACTCCTGGTTTTTCTTCTTGAATTTAGTGATCGTATCATCTTCCTGGCAAAAAACCTTTATCATCTTGATACCTCCTAAACTCTCTGTGAGGTATTCTGTTATTATTGAGATTTTTTGCTGGATTCTTTTACTAACTTTCTTTAATCTGCTGCCGAGTTTACCCGAACCATAAACCGCAGCTGGAAGCACCGTAACTGCCATAAGTGCAAGGTCCCACCTTCTATAAAATGCAACAGCAATAAGTACTATCACTGTTGCACTCTCAACGAAAATGTCCTTGATGGATTGGCCAAGGAGATTTTGCAGGATTCCAACATCATTCGTTACTCGAGAGAGGATAGCACCTGTGGACTCTTTCTTGTAGTGCCCCACAGGAAGATACATCAGTTGCCCGAAAAGTCTATTCCTTATGTCCCTAACAATTTTTGCTCCTACTGAGCGCATGAGATAGGACTGGATAAAAGAAAAGGACCCTTTGAAAAAGTATAAGAGGAGCACTGCAATGGGTAGGATGGCCAATAGTCTTTTATCCTTAGCAAGAAAGATACCGTCGAGGGCAGGCTTTACAAGCCATGCGATTCCACCATTTATTCCAGAAACCACAAGGCTCATCAGGCCAGAAAAGGCGATTCTACCCCAGTAAGGCTTGACCAGCAACATTATCCTTTTTAGTGTTCCCATCCCGCCATCTCACCTATTATATCTGTGACCTTCTGTGAAGCTCTCAAACCCCCAAATAGTTTTTTTATTAATCTGTAATAGCTAATCATTTCTTCTTTGTAAGTCTTGTCAGCCATAATCTTTTTCAGCTCCTTTATTATGCCTTCAGGGCTTGCTCTCTGCTGTATAAGTTCAGGTACGACCTCTCTGCCTGAGAGGATGTTGACAAGAGATATATGCTTGATATTGATAAGGAACTTTCCGAGGAAATAGGTAAAAGGAGAGAGCTTATATATTACGACCATTGGTACCTCAAGAAGTGCTGCCTGGAGGGTAGCAGTTCCTGATGCAATAACCGCCATATCAGATGCAGCAAGGGCTCTAATGGATTCGCCCTTTTTAATGGATGCTCCTTCGTAACTGAGAGCGCTGAGATAATGACTGTATTTCTCCTCATCTGTATTGGGTGCAATGGGAATACATAACTGGTAATCCATGAATTCTTTTTTAAAGTGCTTGATAACGTCTATCATTAAAGGAAGAAGTCTTTTAAGCTCATGAGACCTGCTTCCAGGAAGAAATGAGAGGAGTGGCAGTTGTGCATCAAAACCAAGAGAAGTCTTCAAGTCTGTTCGAAGTTCAGGGTTTATAATTCCCTCAAGCCCCCCTTTAGTAAAGGAGGGTGAGGTGGGATTTGTTGATTGTAAAACGGTTTCGATTTCCTCAACAATAGGATGTCCTACAAACTCGCATGGTACCCCGGCCTTTTTGTATATCTCTGTTTCAAAAGGTAATACTACAGCTATCCTATCTACGAGACCTGCTAATTTCTTGATCCTGCCCCTTCGCCATGCCCATACCTGGGGGCTCACATAATAGAGTATCTTTATACCGAGGGACTTAGCAAATTCTGCTACTTTTATATTGAAATCAGGAAAATCAATCAGGACAAGGACATGAGGCAAGGACTTTCTAATCGCAGTCTTTGTCTTCTGAAATGCTATCTTCAAATCTCTTAAAGAAGAAACTAATTCTGCAAGGCCAAAGGCACCTGATATCCCTGAGATGAGTTCTACTCCAGCCTTGCCCATCCTATCACCACCTATACCAAGGATACGCAAGTCGCGGAAACGGCTTTTCAGTGCTTTCGCGAGGAGAGAACCATATAATTCACCAGAACTTTCACCGGTAACTATCATGATTGTCTTCATTCAAACTATATCCCTGATAATCTCTGCTATCTCCTCTATAACAGATTCATCAAGTTCCGGGTAGATAGGTAATGAGAGGACTTCCTGGGATGCCTTTTCGGCAACGGGGAAATCGCCCCTTTTGTAGCCCAAAAATCTTAGAGCATTTTGAAGATGTAATGGCACAGGATAATAGATCACCGATGAGATTCCTTTTTCTCTCAGCCTCTGCTGTATCTCATTCCTTTTACGACTCCTGACTGTATACTGATGGAAGACATGGTATGACCTCTTCTTTTCCATAGGGCATCTTACCCTGTCAGAAAGGAGTTCTGTATATAGCGCTGCTTTTTGTCTCCTTCTTTTATTGTAATCATCTATATACTTGAGCTTCACAAGAAGGATGCCTGCCTGTATCTCATCAAGCCTGCTGTTAAACCCAACTACGTCATGAGTATATGAAGCTCTCGAACCGTGGTTTCTTAATTTTTTTACTATTTCAGCGACCCTTGCATTACGAAGGGCTATGACCCCACCATCTCCGTATCCCCCGAGGTTTTTACTTGGGTAAAAACTGAAACAGCCTGCATCTCCAAAACTTCCAGCCTTTCTTCCATCCAATTCGGCGCCGAAAGACTGGGCACAATCCTCGATTACCTTAAGGCCATATTTTTTTGCTATTTCAGATATTTTCTCCACATCAGCCATTTGACCGAAGAGGTGAACGGGCATTATGGCCTTCGTATTTTCTGTTATCTGTGCTTCTATTTGACTTGTATCCAAATTAAATGTGTCTGGTTCAATATCTACAAAGATAGGTTTTGCACCCGTATAGAGTATCGCCTCAACAGTCGCAAAGAACGTGAAGGGCGTTGTGATAATCTCATCTCCTTCTCCAATGCCCAAGGCATCAATAGATAGGTGAAGGGCATCAGTGCCAGAGGCAACACCTACCGTCTCAGAGACTCCAAGATAATTTGTTATCTTCTTCTCGAGCTCGGAGACCTTGGGCCCTAATATATATTGCCCGCTTTTAAGGATTTCTTTCAGGACATGCAGTATCTCATCTTCAATTTCTTGAAATTGCCGCTTGAGATCGGCCATGGGTACCATCTTCTCCTCGATAACATGTTTCATCCCTTTTTCCTTATCATCTCTGTAATGTCTAGTACTAATTTAAGTGCCTCCTTTCCTTCAACAGCAGATACTTTTGGTCTTTTTCTCTCTTTTACACAGTGAATAAAATCCTTTAATTGCTCTTTTAGGGGTTCCTTATTATCAGGTTTTATAGAATTAACTGAAATACCTTCTTTTGTCTTATGACTGTATCGTATCTCACAACTCTGATAATCAACAGATATATAAGAGTCTTTTTGAAAGACTCTGAGCCTTCTCTGTTTTTCATGGGAAAGTCTGCTTGCTGTAAGAAGGGCGGTGCAGCCGTTGTCAAACTCAAGCCATGCCTTAGCAATATCAATCTTATCGGTAATAACCTGTGCCCCTATTGCCCTGATCTCTTTCACAGGAGAAGAGATGAGGCTCAGTATGATATCTGCATCGTGGGTCATTAAATCGACAGTGACATCAACATCCGTTCCCCTTCCGAGAAAAGGTGAAAGTCTTTCTGACTCAACAAACCTTGGTTCCTTTATCATCTCGGAGGCGACAAGAATAGCTGGATTATATCTTTCAAGATGGCCTACTTGAAGAATACACCCCCTCTTTTCTGACTCGAGAATAAGTTCATCGGCCTCTTTGATACCTTCTGTTATTGGCTTTTCTACAAGGATGTCTTTCCCAGCCCTCAGACATTCGAGGGCAATACTGTAATGGGATGTTGTAGGTGTTACAATACTCAGGGCATCAACCTTGTGTAGAATTTCCCGGTAGTCAGAACATGCCTGACACCCATATTTCTCTGCAAAGGTATCGGCCTTTTTCTTATCAATATCAACAACAGCAATAAGTTCTGCTTCTTCAATATCTGAATAAATCCGTGCGTGGTGCTGACCCAGATATCCAACGCCGATTACCCCGACCTTTAAAGACAAAAAATTCTCCTTACGTCAAATTTATGTGATATTTTGCACTAAATAGAGATTTGGGGGCAAGGGAACAAAGGGAACTCGGTTTTTCTTTCTCGGGCCTATCTGTGATAAAAAAGGGCAAGAATTTTTTACGATACAAAATCAATAGTTACCAGTTTCAGCAATCCAGGGTTATAGGGAGGAAGTTTTTCCTTCTCCATATATAGTTTGCCTTCCAGAAAATCTGATATGTCTTTCAGCAGTCTTTTCCAGCTTTTATGATTATTCTTATAATTCCTCCAGACCGCCCTCAGATTCTGAAGTCTCTTTTTTGTAAGGCTGACAGATAAAAGCCTTTCCTTTATCCCTTCCCATCTTTTCTCACCTTCTTTATCTTCAGGAAAATCAAGAAGATATTCATCCATCCTAAGATCCATTTCTCTTATAATGCTGGAAACAAACTTCTTACTCTTATCACTGGTTAACTCACCGAGTGTTGGATCAACTGTTTCTCGTTGCTCCACTTCTTTATATGCCTCTTCTATATCACGGACTATTTTTGTATTTACTTCATAGACCTTTTCGAAGAAATCAGGTATAACCCTTGTCTTATCAGGAGGGCATGCAATGTAATCGAGTATCTTTGTCTTGTTCCTGATCATCTCTCCTGTTATAAGGTCAAAAAGATACCAGAAGTGGAAATCGTCTCCATATTTGTAATAAAAAAATATCCCTTTTATTCCTCTCTTGAGTCCACTATAAATTCCGAGGGGAATGGATTCCAGTTCTTTTGCAGTCTTTGCTCTCAGGTAATCCATCAATGGTTGATAAAATCTTTCACCACCTCCGAAGACCTCCTTCTCCAAATCATCAAAGATTGTCTCGTCTTTTTCTCGAATTCTTCTTATGATCCCAAACACCTTCGGGTTTACTTCTTCTCCCAGAACAGTAGTGTCAAGCCCAATAGAACTATCAATATTTCTAATCTTATTTTGAAGAATCTCCACAAGGCGCAGGAGGTCTTCCAATTCTTCTTCAGGGAAGAAATTATATACATAGATTTCCTTGAAAGGTGAACCTATCCTGTCAATTCTGCCAGCCCTCTGGATCATCCTTGTAGGATTCCAGTGCAAATCATAATTAATAAGATACTGGGCCTTCTGGAGGTTCATTCCTTCAGAGAGGACATCGGTACTCATGAGGATACCTGTCTTTCCCCTCATAAAATTATCCACAATTTCTTTTCGCCTTGTAGCAGAAGTAACTCTGCCAGATATCTTCTCAATGCTTAGTTTTGAAAACTGAGAATCTTCAGACACATTCTGATAAATGTAATCCAGAGTATCTGCATAGTACGTGAAGATAACAACCTGTCCTTTTTTACTCAATTCCAGAAGTCTTTTCTTCAATTCCTTGAGCTTTGCATCAGCCTCCGGATCTATTGCACCAACCTTCTTGCCTATCTCATTAAAGAGTTCTATGTCTTTCTCTATATCACCGAGGAGATCTTCTTTTCTGTAATCCTCAATATCTATATCTTCCAGCTCTTCCAAATACTCCTCGGCAGTTTCTTCATCCAGATTGGAAACATATTTATAGTAGGTCTGTTTTGTGAGTAGTTTGCCTTTTTCAAGGTAATCTTTTAATCTCTCAAGGAACTTCACGTGGTTCGCCACGCTCTTTCTGAATGCCTCGACACTGCTTTCAAGTCTCTTTAGAAGAATAGTCCTGAAGATGCCCTCCAAAGCTATCATCCGTCCCAAAGCCATTTCTTCAGCCTTAGAAAGTCTTTCTGCTTTCTTGTATTCAAGAATTCGATAATAAGCCATTGTTAACTTTTCACTTATTGTCCGGGAAATATTACTGTAAAGTCCCTGATATGCCGCATCAAGATGATAATTTATGTTTTCAAGAATCCTTACTGGAAAGATAATCTTTTCCCCGTTTATTTCTGCATCAGGATAGTTCTGTTTAATATAGTCTCTTGTCCTTCTTATGGATATCTCATTCATGAGATCATTCAAGAGGGTTGGGTCTCCTATCTTATCAATATCCTTAAAAAACCTTAAGAGTTCAGAGATTCCTTCTTTGAGAAAGACCCTCTGGTCTGTAAGGGTCAGGAGCATTACCTGCCAGTAGAGATCCCATATTGTGTTATTAATTGGTGTAGCTGTAAGAAAAAGAATATAGGGCTTTTCTTTCCCTTTGCTTACATGGTCCATTATAAGAGTAAAGAAGTTTTCCCACCGGTTGGAGAGAGGATTTCTGAAATTGTGGCTCTCATCAACAACTATTAAGGAGACCTCTTCAAGACCTCTCCCGATAGCCTTTTTTGCCTTCTTTAGAAAGTCAACCGAGGCAAGCTCTTCCTAGGAAAGTATACTTTCAGCAAGGATCAGGTCTTTTACAGCATCCCTCCACATCTCCCTCAACTGGGCAGGGCAGATCACAAGAAACCTCTTTCTTTTGTAAAAGCCAAACTCCTCTATAATTCTTTTGGCTATCCAGGTCTTGCCCAGCCCTACAGAATCTGCTACCATACATGATCTATACTTTTTGAGACGGCTAAAAATTCTCCGCACAGCATCCTCCTGGAATTCAGCAAGGTTAACCTTCGAGGATGGACGATATTCTTCTTCTTTCTTCAGCGCATCTTCAGGAATGATGTCTTCTTTTTGTAGTTCAAAGAGGGATTTTATATAAACTCGTAAGGGGTATATTCTTTTGTACCAAAACGGGAGGCTTCAAGAAGATCGATTAGCTCTGCTTTAAAATCAATTGCTTCATTCCAGAACTTTTCAAACCAATATTTTTTTACATATTCGGCCTCTGCCTCAAGAGAAACAGAGTTTAATTCGGTATTGTGGGTTAGCCCTGAAGGAGTAAAGTTTGAAGAACCAACTATCACAAGTTTATCAAAAATATATGCCTTACCATGGAGGAACTCTTTCTCATAAAGCCTGACCTCCACATTTTCTTTATTGAGGAATCCTATAAACTCCTTAACTAAGCTGTCTTTCTCCTTAGAAAGGTCAAACCCCTCAACCTCTTCCCTTATCATCTTCAAAAGGACATTTCCAAGGGTAGCCTCACTTCTTATCTCGGGAGCCCTTCCCAGGAGAAGCCTAAAACCTTTTACCCTTTGGATATTACCCTTTATCAAGGAATAAGTCTGGATATTAAAGAAGGCAGTGGCTATGTCAAAATGGGTATTGGGGATTTCTTGGAGGACACTGTTAAGAAAGGTAGAAAGCTTTACATCGCTATTGTCAATGATTTTCTTTGGGATCATAGCTGCTTTAATTATTCATCTAAAATAGTGCTTGACATGTCATGACAATTATGTCATATTTTAGTTAAGGATAAAATTAATTATATAATTTTGCTCATCTACCAATTGCGGTAGAAGGAGCTCGGGGGCCGCCTCAAAAGGCGGTCGCTGTTTTTCAGGCTCTGCTTTCATATTTCCTCCTCAAATCCCTTTGCTTCCATGACTCTACATAGAATGCAGTAACCCAGTAGAAAACCTTTCTCTTCCTATGCAAAATAAGAGCATACTTATAGTCCTCAAGCCATATATATGTTCTCAAGCCTTTATCTGCAGTCCCTTCTCTGTACTGCCAGACTTTTATTTCAGGTCTTTCAGGGCTTTCCATCAAAGGCTTTGCCCAAGGAAGTCGTTTTGCTCTCGGATAATCAATAAGCCGTTCACCGGTATCATTATCAAACTTGCTTACTACGTGCCAAAATCCTTCCTCCTTACCTAATCCATCTGCTTTAATCGTGCCGTTATAGATCACTTTGATGCCACGATGACAGGTTTGCGATTCTTTGAAATCTTTAACGAAAATAGCATATAAGCGTGAGAGAACAGTGTCCCACTCACCGTCAAGGTTAAGCATAGGGGGTAAGAACGTTGGTGTATCAGACATTAAAGCACCTCAGTAGGGGTGAAAATGAACAGGTTGAATTTATCTACCCAGGGAGGGCTTGTACGATTTAAGCTTTGTCCAGCATTATTTATTATGCTTTGCACTACATTTTTCTTTGCAACATTTGCAGAGAGATTACGATTATAATAGCCTATCGCTCCAATAAATAGATCGGCCAACTGAAGTATCTCGGACTCATAAGAATGGATATTCTGAATATTACCAATCATCTGTCGGGTAAAATCATAAACATTATTACACAAGACATCTTTTAGCATAGCGAGTTTCTGAGCACTTCGGGTATCTTTGATGTCCAGGTAGATGTTGTAGTGGTGATCAGGTTTTAAGATGTTGCGCAGCATATAAAAATACATTTTGTAATAAAATGAGTCATGACTACCCTGATTGAAATATTCATGATTTAGTTTTGATTTATCATCTACCACAAGACATCTGAAGTTTAATGATGGTGTTTTGAAAAAGTAATCAACCAGCTCGAGAAAAAAATCTTGTCGAGATTTGGAGACACTTACCCACTTAAGTTCACCTTGGGCTTTATGCTTATTCTTGATTTCACGAATCTGTTTTGAGATTTTTTTTGCCTCTTCTTTAAGACACCACATTCCACCTATTGCCATAATTGGCTGTCTATCATGTTCAAGATGACAACTTTCATCACAATAAATGTTGTATTCCATTATGATTTCACCCTATTAAAATTTATGCCACTCATTCTTTAACTCTTTAGGTTGTTTTATCGGAATGCCTCTCATAAATATCTCTCAAAAACTCATAGCCCCTTGAGCCATAGATGTTACATATACATAGAATTACCTACCGGAATTGCCGAATATTTCCTTATCAAATTGTCTAAACAGATTATCATCAAATGTAACAATTGGTCGTTCAATATGGTCGACAAAATGTAACCGGTTAATACTCCCACCTCTACTCTTCTTTAATCTATTCGCTTGAACACAGACATCGTTCGCAATTTCAGCGTATCCCTCTCGATCAAGGAATGAGGAAAATAGCAAGAAACTCGCATGTTCAGTTTCATCAATCGATTCCTGACTGCCCCTCATTCGACTAATAATCTCGGATAATAGATTATTAATTTCATCTGTCAGCCCAAGACCATGTTTCTTATTCAAGTAAATTAGCAGATAGACCAAAGATAGTGCGTGCGGCTGCAAATCATGCGAGAAAACATGTTTTTTCTTTCTATCAGAGGCATCAAAATAAGCATTGACCATATATTGTACGAGCTCGTTCAATATCTTCTTTGCCTTACGGAGGTTCTTATCCGAGGGCAAAGTTATTTGCTTTGAAAGAGTCATTTCTAATACTATCTCTTTATCGATAAATGCAAGGAGCCATAGACCGCTTTGATAAAGCATATTCGTAAACATTATTCCCTTAACATGGTCTTTGTCGTGATGCATTATCATAAAATCTACTATGTCCTTAACCACATTCAAATTGTGATAAATGATATTATCATCAGCGGACGAAAATAAGCCCACCATAATTAACGTGCTTAATCCCCTGTCTTTGAATAAATCGGCCTCGTAGGCAAATAATGGGTCGCCAATACTTAATGCGGTTCCTGCATCGGTTGGGATGTTAGTCATTGCTTCATATATCTCAATCATTCGTCTATAGGGGTGATCATAATTAGCATATAGCTTTCGGTAACGCAATAGATTATAAAAAATCGTCGCGAGTGAACTTCTGATTGGGACGAGGGTAACGGTATCTTTAAATATATGACAATATGTTGCAATTTCTTTGAGCCCTTCTGCAATTTCAACAGCACTATGTCCAAAACCGTTGTAAGCTAAGACGCAGCCGATGTGTCCATAATTTAATGTCGAATCATAAGCACGATCCATATCTCTCTTAGCCACACCGGTCATAGCTCTTTCCTTCAATATCCTTGCAAGCGGTGTTGCCAAGTGGCTGTATCCGCTTTGTGACCCTATCACATCAACTGAAAGGGTACTCAATGCTATTTCTTTTATAGCCGTAAAGAGGGAACGGGTATAATACACGTTGCCACTACCCTCTGCAGTCTTTACCAAGTCATTAAGTGTTTCACTTAAATATATCAATAGGGGGTCCTGAGAACTTTTAAATTCTTTTCTTGCTACGAAATACGAACTGAATATTTCTGTAAAGGTTTGAATGGCCTTTGTGGACAGCTCATAATCTGCTGTTGTTATAAGGTTCATCATAATACTTTTGAGCGGCAACATTTTCTCAATCAACTGTCTTACCACATCATCCGATACTGTCCATTTCTTCTCATTAGGGTCAACCTTTTCTCCAGCCATCAACACTTGTTCCATTTGGTCTTCAAGTTGCGATAATTTATCAACAGGATTCCGCAATTCTTCAGGTTTTACTTCTTTTAGGACCTTGTTGCAATCCTCTTGTATCTTGGGGAAAAGATATTCGGAAGGATTCATCATCTTAATAACTCGAAATATCATTAATAAAATCAACACAAAGGAAAGGGCAAGCAGCAAAGCGGAAATATAAGCATAGAGGAAAATTGGACGGCTAAACCATAACGCTATATGATAGAAAAATGAACTTAAAAGAACGACCATTAACGAAATGGTTAGCTTATCTCTCCTGAAGTACCTTAATAGTGATGGGGAATAGCGGTTGACAAACTGCTGTATCGGGATTAGAACAAGCGTGAAAAAAAGAACGATTGCTGTTGCAAGAATGCTTGCAGCCGTCTCGGAAAAACTTTTCTCGAAGGGCGTTAAGAAATGTGCAGAGATTATATCTATGAGATTCTGATTACTTGCTATCCCTCTCACACACTCCTTGCCTTCTCAAGGCGGTTTTTGACCAGCTCACAGACGGACCAGTAAACTTCCTTTCTCTCGTCTTCTGTCAGGCCGAGGATGTCAAAGACTACATCATCAAGTGCTTTGCGGTCAGGCAAGGGGTTAGGCTTCTGCTCACGGATAGGGCGGGCCGGGTTGATGCCGAGTTCTTCAAAAATTTCCTCGATCTTTCTTTTAGTCATTTGCTCAACTTTTTCAGGAAGTTTATATTCTAATTTTGGGTTCAAAACTAACAGATTTGCAGCTTCATATACTGACAGCCACAATATCCCCTCGCCAAAATTGCTTCTTCCTTCCAACTCAAAAAAGAGAGCACTAAGTGTAGTATTTACAATCAACTCAATTTTTCTCCCTATTAAATTTTCATGCAAAATAACTTCATATATTTGCTGGTCACAATAAGCTCTTGCACCATTTATTGGAATAAAATGTCTAAGCCAAGGTCCTTTAATAATCGTAAGAGCTGGTATTGAATGAATGCCTAAGTTCCACCATAAATCTCGATTTCTAACTGTTTCTCGTTTGTGAAATCCCTGTTTTTCTCCCCACTCAATATATTTCACTGCATTAGTGCCTTTCAGCTCCTTTTTGTCTTTCTTGCACATGAAGACTTTATATTTCAAATCGCTTGGCTTTATGAGTATGTTTTTACATTCACGTGGACTTTTGATCACAGGCTTTAAAAATTCCTCCTCGATGTTCCATTCCTTAATTTTTTCTTTGTCAAGATAGAAAAACTCATTGCATCCTGTCGTAAATCCTCGTCTCACTTCTGCAATATCTCCGAGTCTGACAAGTTTTCCTTTCCCTTTTTCGAGAATAGTAAAGAATATATCCGGGGCCCTCAAATATTTTCCACCCCATTTGTTGCCCTCATATTTGCCGGTAGAGAATTTTTCTTTCAGGAGAGTCTGAGATTGCTTCGGCGCTTTGCTCCTTGCAATGACAGACGAAGGGGGCCCCTTACCTAATATGGCTGATAGGACTTTGTCATTGCGAGCCGAAGGCGTGGCAATCTCTTCCTCATCCTCTGGATATTCCCAGCCTTCTTCCAGAAGGGTCTCCTGTTTCACAGGATAAACCCTGTAGGTATCTGTTTTCTTGACAGACTCAGCCTTTTCTATAGCAAGGAGGTTCTTGGTGTTTATCGCTTCTTCAAATGGTCTTTTGAACATGACAAAACGGGCGGTTTCTCGAAGGGCAGGCCAAATCCCCCCTTGCTCCCCTTTGCTAAAGGGGGGATGAGAGAATTGTGGCGGGCTGAAGATGGCGATGATTGTGTTGATGTCTGCATGCTCAAAACTCCGTTTTGTCTCGTTGTCATAGATCGCCTTGATATGACAATACTTGAGGAGGAATTCTTGGAGGTCTTTACCATATCCAACATCGAGCCATGAATTTGAGGTTATGAAACAGAATATGCCTTTATCATTCAGGAGCGAAAGACCGTGAAAGTAGAAATAGATATAGTAATCACTCTTTTTGTCTATCTTCTTTATAAAGGGATAATGCACCTGTATTGAGCGCAGGAGCTTGTCTTTATATTCCCGCTTGTCCTCAAGTGATACCTCTCCTTTAAGCTTGTTCGGCGGAGTGATCTTTTCCTGCCTCACATAAGGCGGATTGCCGATAACAATATCAAAGCCACCTTTATCACCAAATATCTCGGCAAAGTCAATGTCCCACACAAAAGGCTTTTTCTCAGGGTCCTGAATTTTTCTTTTTGTTTCTCCTAAGTACTCTATCTCCCTTTCTTTGGTTTTTATCTCTTCCATAAAAAGGTTTTTTTGTTTTTCGAATTCCTTTTCAGAATCCTTAAACATCTCCATCTGAAGTTCCCGTTTCTTTCCTTCAAGGGATTGAATCTCTCTCTGAAGGGTTACAATCCTCTCATCCAGTATCTCACCGAATATCCTGAGCTCCTCCTGTAACAATGATTTGTCACTCTTGAATTTGGCAGTAGGGTCATTGTTGTAGTATTTTTCTTTCTCTGTTTTAAGAGCTAATAGTTTTCTTTTAAGAGAGGTAGTGAGCCTACTGTCTCTTACATGAAGGCTTACTCCACCAACCTCCTGAACGAGGGAATCACCTACCCGTAACCTTAGATTAAAATTTGGAAGGAGGGGAAAGAGTTTTCTCTGCTCATAAGGGATGTCTTCTTCAATAACAAGCTGTAACCAGAGCCTTAGCTCTGCAGAGTGTGTTGCCCAGGGCATGACATCCACACCATAAAGGGAACTTCCTATGATCTTTTTCTTCAGTTCGAACTCTGTCATTTCCCTCTGGATATGGCGATAAGTGAGCCTGTAAAGTTCTATTAGCACATGAAGCATTCCTACGAGAAAGGCACCACTACCACAAGCTGGATCCACCACTGTAAGGTTGTCAAGAACCTCTTCCAGACGATACCAGAGGGTCTTTTTTGTAATGTAATCCTTAACGTCTTTTTTGTCTTCATCAAACAGTAGTCTATATATCCATTCCTTTGGGAGCTCAGTCAGGTGGTTAGAAAGATACTCAACAAGAGATCTCCTGCACATAAAGTCAACCTCGATTGTCGGAGTATAGAAAATGCCGAGATCCTGCCTCTCGTATATTTCCTCTGCTACATTGGAGAGGGATTCATAAACATAACCTATCATCTGTGGGCCTACCGCAACCTCAACATCCAGAGGAAGGTCTTCACGGATGGTAAAGTTATATTTCTCGAAGAAGTTAAGAACCTTCTCGAAGAGACTGTCGTTTATATGAAACGGTAGTTCGTCCAATTCGTTTCTCTGAAACAGGCCGCCGTTAAGGTAGGAGGCTACGGCAAGGATCTTCTTAATATCCCGAGAGTGATAAGGAGGGTGACTATACTTATTATTGAATGCCTCAAGAAAGAGTATCCTCAGATAGTTTTCATAAAAGGTGTTCTCCTTGGCATCGCCTTTTCTCTTTTCCTCTTTATATCTTTCCCAGTACCACTTCATAAACTTCGGGTCGTCATTAAGCCATCTCTTCTTTGCAATAAAGTAAAGGAACATAAGCCTGTTAAGGAATTGCTGGGACAGTTCATGGGCATTCTTGACAGAGATCTTCTGTTTCTCAAAGGTTTTCCTTAGCTCAAAAAATGCATCCGTATAATCCTCAAAAAACTCATCTGTAACCTTCTCTACACTGAAGGCATCCTTCCACCTCTTCCAGATGTCCCTCCAGTTCTCTTCATCTCCAGTAAGGGCAATGTTTGAGACAGTAAGAAGGTCTGTATGATAAGGATGTTCCCTGTCGAAGATAAGCTTTGTCAGCTTAAGCTTATGCTTGCCCTCTTCAACACGTTCAAATTCAGGGAAGACAAAGGTATATTCTTTGTAATCTGTTGTTAGTATGAGAAGGAATCGAAGATATCTATCTGAAAGGCGTTTAGCGAGGTATCTAATGAATGGAACTGAAAGGGTTTTGGTTTCTATGAGGAATATCTGGAGCTTGCCATCATAATTAAAGACGGTGAAGATGTCTTTAACCTTATCTTTTTCCTCTTTTGCAAACTCGAATTCATCAATCTTTCTCTTATAGGACGGATCAAGGACTTTGTCTGATTGATATTTAAGAACTCGAAACAACTCATAGATCTTTTCTGGTGAATCTGTCTCAGGGATGAAATTTTGGATATATTTTGTTATATCCATAGTATTGCATTTAATTTACTGAGGAATATTTTGCCTTTTAGGGTGTCTCATCATAATGAGTTACTAATTCTCTTTATTTCCTCAAGTTTTTTCAATGCCTTCCCTGAATCAATTGCCTCTGCTGCCATGTCAAAGGCTTTCCTGAGGTCCCGGGTTTTTGCAGAAACTACCAGGGCAGCTGCTGAATTCATAAGGACTATATCCCTTTTGGGTCCTCTCTCTCCTTTAAGGATAGAGAGAGTGATCGATGCATTCTCCTCTTTGCTGCCACCACGAATAGAATCAATTTCCTTTCTCTCAATGCCAAAATCCTCTGGCGCGATGGAAAAATTTTTTATCTCACCATTTTTAAACCTCGAGACTTTTGTTGCATCTGAAATGCTTATCTCATCAAGCCCGTCCTTGCCATGTATGACCATCGCATCAATAGCACCCAGGTTTCCAAGAACCATTGCAAGGGTCTCTGTAAGACTATCGGCAAATACACCAATCAACTGCCTTTTTGCACCTGCTGGATTTGTAAGAGGGCCGAGTATATTAAATACAGTTCTTATCCCCATCTCTCTTCTCGGACCTATAGCATACTTCATCGCTGGATGGAATAACGGTGCGAAAAGGAATCCGAAATTAGTCTCAGAAAGGCATTTTTGTACCTTTTCTGGAGACAGGTCTATTTTTATTCCGAGTGCCTCAAGGAGGTCAGCACTACCAGACTGGCTTGAGACAGAGCGATTCCCATGTTTAGCGACGGGCACGCCACAAGCAGAGACGACGATTGCAGTTGTTGTAGATATATTAAAAGTATGTGACATGTCTCCGCCAGTGCCACAGGTGTCGAGGACTCCCTCAGGTGCCTTGATAGCTATTGCCTTGTTTCTCATAATCTTTGCTGCTCCTGTTATTTCTTCAACAGTCTCACCTTTAATTCTCAAGGCTGTCAGAAATGCCCCAATCTGAGAGTTTGTGGCCTTCCCTTCCATTATCTCATTCATACAATCAGCCATCTCTGTTTCAGATAGGTTTATATTGTTGACAAGCATGTTTATTGCCGCTTTAATCA
>CAZXCW010000003.1:0-2859 GCA_964639385.1 uncultured Nitrospiraceae bacterium | reverse complement strand
TTTCTTAACAGATCCTTTCCAACTTTTGTAAGTATAGATTCTGGATGGAACTGAACACCTTCTATTAATGCACCCTTGTGTCTTACACCCATTATCTCACCCATATCAGTCCATGCTGTTATCTCGAGGCAATCGGGAATGGTCTCTTTCTTAATTATAAGAGAATGATACCTCGTTGCCTCGAAGGGGTTTGGAAGACCTTCAAATACTGTCTTCCCATCATGAAATATCATCGAGGTCTTTCCATGCATAAGTCGAGGGGCCCTTATTATTTCCCCCCCAAATGCAGTACCTATAGATTGGTGGCCGAGGCATACGCCCAAGATTGGAATCTTTCCTGCGAAGTATCTTATCAGCTCAACTGATATGCCGGCCTCGTTTGGGGTGCAAGGGCCAGGAGAGATTACAATCCTTTCAGGGTTCAATTGTTCAATCTCCTGGATTGTGATCTTATCATTCCTGAAGACCCTTATATTCTCACCAAGCTCTCCTAAATATTGGACAAGGTTGTATGTAAATGAATCATAATTGTCAATCATCAACAACATTTAACTTTTCACCTTCTTAACTTAACCCTTCTTCTGCCATATCAACAGCCTTCATCATACCCATTGCCTTGTTCACGGTTTCAGCATACTCTCTATCAGGAATCGAGTCAGCTACTATTCCTGCGCCCGCCTGGACATAAACCCTGTTATCTTTTACTACGAGAGTCCTAATTGTAATACATGTATCCATATTCCCTGAATAGCTAAAGTATCCAACAGCTCCTGCATAGGGCCCTCTTCTTGTTGGCTCAAGCTCTTCTATTATCTCCATCGCCCTCACTTTAGGTGCCCCTGTAACAGTGCCAGCAGGGAAACAGGCCCTTAACACATCAAAGGCATCCAGTCCATCTCTTAGATTACCCTCTACATTCGAAACAAGATGCATAACGTGGCTATACCGTTCAACACCCATCAGTTCTGTAACTTTTACAGAGCCTATTTCTGCAACCCTCCCAACATCATTTCTTCCGAGGTCAACCAGCATTATATGCTCAGCTGTCTCTTTAGGGTCATTCTTAAGTTCTGACTCAAGGAACTTATCTTCTTCTTCTGCCTCGCCCCTCCTTCGAGTTCCTGCAATCGGTCTTAGTATTATCTTTCTTCCTTCAAGCCGTACCAGTATCTCAGGGGATGAACCCACAAGTTTTGCATCGCCTGTATCAATATAATACATATAGGGAGAAGGATTTATGACGCGTAAGGCCCTGTAAATATTAAAGGGATCTATAAAAGACTCCCTTTCAAATCTTTGTGAGAGCACAACCTGAACTACATCACCTGACATTATGTATTCCTTCCCTCTAAGTACTGCATCCTCAAATGCCTCTTTTGTCACAAAAGATGATGAATACCCTGAAAGTGAGGAATGATAAGTAACAAGTGATGTGTTATTAGTTTCCCCACACCCCCCTTTACTAAAGGGGGGTAAGGGGGGATTTGACTTCTGACCTCGAATCGTTGACTGCCTTAACCTTTCTATTACACCGTCTATTTTTTCTACTGCCTCTAAGTATGCTTCAGTAGAATCTTTTTCATCAAGGCATACATTGGATACAATCTTTATATTTTGTCTTAGACTATCAAATATTAGCATCATATCTGCAACCATAAAAAACATGTCTGGAAGATCTATCCCTGATTTTTTTTGATCTGGAATCTTCTCAAAAAATCTGACCGTGTCATAGCCTATATATCCTACAAGACCTCCATAAAACCTGGGTAAACCCTTAACATCAACAGGTTTGTATGTAGTGATCTCTTTTTTTATAATTTCAAGGGGATCTTTCACCTCGAATGTCTCTGTTCCCCTTTTAGCATCTCTTATTTCTATTTCCCCCCCCCAACTCCTTATTACCCTTGAGGGGCTTGAACCGAGAAAGGAATATCGTGCCCACTTTTCACCCCCTACAACACTCTCGAGCAGAAATGAAGGGGTGCCTCCAAGCTTTAAGGCAGCTGAAACAGGTGTATCTGTATCAGCAAGAATTTCCCTGTACACCGGGATAAGATTTCCCTTTGATGAAAGAGACTTGAATTCCTCTAAGCCAGGGTATATCATATTGACAAAGTCCGCTTTTTTTCATTAATATTCAACATCGTTCATTATAGCCTATAAATTAAATACAAGTTAAGAGTTGAGAGTTAGGGGTTAAGAGTTACTTTCTTTAAACTTTTAACTTTTCTTTTCGAAGCGCAATGTTTAATGCGGGTGTAGCTCAGTTGGTAGAGCACAACCTTGCCAAGGTTGGGGTCGCGGGTTCGAATCCCGTCGCCCGCTCCATGTTAGTTCGGAGTTTTGAGTTCGGAGTTTTAAGGTCTGATTCCTTATTTAATTACTCCCAACTCTGAACTCATAACTTAAAAGGCGGCGTACCCAAGTGGCTAAGGGAGAGGTCTGCAAAACCTTTATGCAGCGGTTCAAATCCGCTCGCCGCCTCCAGTATTAAAGGGATCATTATGGGGTAGTAAGGATTAGTAAAGATGACTCGGGCAGGATATCAGTTGCCTTCTATTATGACCCCCAGCTTGTCGAAAAGGTCAAGACCATCGATGGTCGAAAATGGCAACTCTCCGCTCCCGTCATTGCGAGGAGGTCGATAGACCGACGAAGCAATCTCAAGACAAGGAGGTTAAAACTGACGACATTTGTCAAAGGAAGAATCTCTGAGCCCTCAGCCAGAGTTGGTATATCCGAACCTATTCGGATACGAACGAGTTAAGCGCAATGCCATTTGGAATTTAAAAAATGAGAAATCAAAATATTGATATTGCAGCCCACGTTGAAGAATACCGTAATCTTAAGGAGATATAT
>CAZXCW010000002.1:0-48703 GCA_964639385.1 uncultured Nitrospiraceae bacterium | reverse complement strand
TCCTATATAAGCGCCGAAGGGTATCCGGCGGGCGAGATGAAGCACGGACCGATTGCGCTCATCGATGAAAACCCCTGGGTGGTCTGCATAGCGACGAAATCACGTGTCTACGACAAGATGCGCTCGAACATACAGGAGGTGAAGAGTAGGGGGGGGAGGGTAATATCAATCACGAATGATCCTGATAGCGCTGTCTTCGGAATTTCAGATCAATGCATTCTTGTCCCAAATACAAATTCTTATCTTACTCCTGTTTTAATGGCTATCCCTGTACAACTTCTTGCTTATCATGTTGGGGTATTAAGAGGGTGCGATGTTGACCAGCCGAGGAATCTTGCTAAGAGTGTTACAGTGGAATAGGGTTTCTTGGGTTTTCTTTGGGTTATTGGTTTTAGACTCAATAAATATCTGAACTTAGAAACGGGTAAAAGATTTAAATAGATTTAAAGGGTAAATATTTGTTAATTTAAATATAAAGGGGAAATGTTAAAAGAGACTATTATGCGTGGTTTAAACACCCACCAGAAAGAGGCAGTCTTATATACTGAAGGTCCATTACTCATATTGGCTGGTGCTGGTAGCGGTAAGACCAAGGTTATTGGTCATAAATTCTCCTATCTTGTAAAGGCGAAGCGGTTTTCTCCAAATTCGATATTCACTGTTACGTTTACCAACAAAGCAGCTGATGGAATGAAGGAGATGATACAAGGTCTCCTTGGGAAAGAAATCAATGCCCAGTGGATTGGTACATTTCATTCACAGTGTAATAGGATATTGCGGAAGGAGATAAAGATACTGGGCCGTAACAGTGGTTTTTCGATCTATGATGAAGATGATCAGTGTAACCTCGTGAGGCATATATTAAAGGAATTTAAGATTCACGAGGCCCTCTATAAGGGCATTGCATCCCGATTGAGCTTTCTCAAGTCTTCTCTCATAGGGCCCGAAGAGTTTATTTCTTCAGGCGATGGTTTTGGTTTTGATGAAAAGCTCGCAAAGGTTTATGTAAGGTATCAGGATGAACTCAGGAGGAGTCATGCTCTTGATCTTGATGATCTCATTATGTTAACGGTGAAACTATTCGAGAAGAATCGGAAGCTCCTCTGGAAATATCAGAAGATGTTTGCTTATGCACTTGTTGATGATTTCCAGGGCACCAATTATGCACAGTACTATCTACTTAAACTACTTATGTCTGCCCGCAAAAGGATATGTGTTGTATGTGATGATGATCAGAGTATATATAAGTTTAAAGGTGCTGATGTAAATAACATTTTAAGTTTTGAAAATGATTTTTCCAAAGTGAAGGTTATCAAACTAGAGCAGAACTACCGCTCTACCCGGAATATACTAAATGTTTCAAGTAGTGTAATCTCCCAGAATTCAGGACGGAAAGATAAGAATTTATGGACAGACAAGGACTTCGGAGAGAAGGTATGCTGCTGCTGGTTTCTTACATATGAAGAAGAGGCAAAGTATATTGCAAAAGTTATAAAAGAACTCTATCTAAAGGGAAGGTATAATTACAAAGATTTTGCAATATTCTATCGTATAAATCTCCAGTCAAGGGCATTAGAAAATGCCCTGCGTGATGAAGGTCTCCCCTACCGTGTTCTTGGCAATGTCAGCTTTTATCATAGGAAGGAGGTCAAAGATATAGTGGCCTATATGCGTTTGTCCCTGAATCATGGGGATAATGTAAGCCTCCGACGGATTATAAACTGCCCGCCGCGCGGAATAAGTGCATCGATTCTTGCCAGGATCGAGCAAGAAGCAAAGAAAAGATCTATATCTACCTTTGATGCTGTAAAGGCAACCCTCCGTTCTGACAATTTCCCCTCAACCATAAAGGAGAAACTTACGGAGTTTATAAGGCTTATTGAGCATTTCTCCGCTGTTAAGTACAGGAATGCAGCAGAGATTTTAAACGGCCTGTTTGAAAAGTCGGGTTATTCAAAAACCCTGGACGAGGAAAGGATCAGGAACATTGAAGAACTCATTTCCTCCGCAGAAGGTATGGAGATAAAGGATTTTCTTGATAGAATATCATTGTTTTCCAGCATGGACGAAACAGTAGAAGGGAATTACATTTCTCTCATGTCACTGCACAATGCAAAGGGATTCGAATTTCCTGTTGTATTTGTTATAGGGCTTGAGGAAGGTGTGCTGCCGTATTGTAAGGCCATAGAAGGTAGAGATGAAATTACTGAGGAACGTAAGCTTTTCTATGTTGGGATGACAAGGGCAAAGGATGTTCTTTGGCTAACAGGTGCCACTAAGAGGAAACTGTACACGAAGTTACAGGAACAGGAACCCTCGAGATTCCTTAAGGATATTCTCAAGAGCTGCTGCCAATGGGTAGAAAAGATAACAGTCCATCCCACAATGAAACTTGAATCTCCGAAGAAAAAGTTTATGCCAAAGCGTGCTTTGACTCTATACACTTCAGGATGTAGAGTGAAACATCCAACCTGGGGTGTAGGTGTAGTGCGCGACTGTTACGGTGACGGAGACGAGCAGAAGATAACTGTCAACTTTTCAAATATTGGTTTGAAGAGACTCGCAGTAAAGTTTGCAAATCTCGAAAAAATATAGTCCGACCTTAAGAAATGAGAATATCCAAGAAAGAGATTGAACATATAGCATCATTGGCAAGGTTGCATCTTTCCGAAGAAGAAAAGGAACTATTCGGTTCACAACTGAGCAGTATCCTCGAATATATGGAAAAGCTAAATGAGCTTGATACAAAGGACATTGAACCAACATCACATGTTCTTCCACTGAGTAATGTAATGAAGGATGATATGTTAATGCCTTCTATTCCGAGAGAGGAAGCATTAATGAATGCACCAGACCATACAGATAAATTCTTCAGGGTGCCCAAGATAATAGAGTAGGTTAACGGTTCTCTAACCTTTAAGATTTCTCAAGATCTTCATAGATACTGCTGAATTGCTCAAAGGCTGATTCGGGATTTTCTGCAATATCCCTGCGAGGATATCTATGTCTGGAAGATTTTCTGAATCCTCAATGATACTATCTCCCCTAATGTTGTCCGAGTCCAGCCTATCGGTAATGCATTTTCCATGGCTGGTGCTCATCTATAAGAATCAGACTTTTAAGATAGGTTAAAATTTCGTTTGGTTGCCTTTGCAGCCCTGCCATTTCAAAAAGTTCGTTAATATTTTCACAGGTAACAACCCCAATACCTTCATTTTTTGCTTTTTCGATGTCAGTTTTTGTAACTTCCTCACTCTTAAGGGTTGTAAAAATAAGAGGAATAATAGAGAATCCCTTGAGAAGTTCCTGTATTTGCTTTACCTTCCTAGCGAATTTCGAAAGTTTTCCATTAATATCAATTTCCCTTATTGGGCATTCTCCTGCAATAACTTGATTGGAAGGGATAAACGCAATAAGGTCAATTTCTTCATGAATTCCGCCTATTCCTTTTTTCCCCTTTATTAAACCATAGGCGGCCGTATTAAAACCGCAGAAATGAAGTAGCAGGCTTATTCCTTTCTCGAAGGTTTCCTGATCTGGATATTTGAGATACCCTTTGAATTTATTGAGGTCTTTATCGAAATGGTTATAGCCCAAAATCCTTGGGTTTTTTAATAGTGCTGCTGGATCACTAATCGTCAGTTTATCTAGATATTCGCTTCTGAAACTTAAGAAAATATCAACTGAAGTAACTTTACCAACGTTTACTTCTTTGTGACTGACTATCAGACCTTTTTCCCCCTTCCAATCAGTTTTTTCCAGGGTAAAAGATGTTCTTTGAACAATGATGTTGCCTGAATGTGTAATGAGCCCTATTGATATATCTTCTAGGTTATCATATTTAATGATTTCTGCATGGACAGTGAGTCTGCCATCAGATAATTTACAATCGTTTCCAAGTCGCATTTGTATAGGTGCTATAACGTCTACAATAGCAGATTCAATATGACCGTAGTCAGGTTTGGGGATTCCAAGAAACGATACAAGTAGGTCATTTAATCCATTATATGGGATTTTGTAAGTACGCAAACCCCCGTCCAAATATTCTTGCCTTAAAGCTTCTGGATGATTATATAGTAGGTTGGTGTAACGATTCGCCAGCCCTTAAGGTAATACTTGGGAAACTAAATTCATAAGAGAAATTGCGCTCGTATCTATAATTTCTATAAAAGTTAAAAACAGGCACGTCGACTTTAAAACCATCGTTTTCTATTCTAAATTTGAAAAAGATATCCTTGCTATTTACGGTAATACTTCCTTTCTCAAGTTGTGTCAAAAGACCATCCAGTTTGCTGATATCGTGAACTTCATAGAAAGTTTTAAATCTCGGGAATTCAGGAAGTGAATTTATAGAGATAATTTCCTTTGTTTTTTCAGATAAAATTATCCGTGTTCCGAGATTAATCCATCTTTCATGGGCGGAAAAACAAACTGACCGAATCTCAACAGATTTCCATCCGTCAATATAAGGTTTTATAGCCTCTCTAAATTTTATGAAATCATTCACGCTGCCAGTACCTCATTCAACTCTTCCAAAATCCTACCCTTTTTTTCCTGAACATCTGATATCTCTGATGAATCTTTGCTTCAGGCAGCTTTGTGTATCTTATGAATATATTTTTCTGCCAGATATTTTTCGGGTATAAGATTTAAGATGGAGGTTTTAAAGCTGTTTAGATTTCTTCGGGAAAGGATATCGCGGTGTTGTAATATACCGACAATAGCAGCCGGACTGATGTTTAATCTCTGAGCACAAGATAAAACCCTATCTTTCGATATATATTTTCTATACGGTTCAAAATATTTGATAATATTTTGTGCCTTTAGTATTTTTTCTGCAAATCTATTCGCTGCCTTTTCTTTTTCTGTATACAAAGCATCCAGATTATCTATAAAAAAATCACCTGTCTTTTTAAGATGTAATATGATGTGGCCTATCTCGTGGGCAAGTGTAAACCAGAAATTGTCAATTCTGTCATATCGGGCTGTATAAACAATAACCGGATTTGAATTGTCAAAAAATGAAGCTCCATCTATATAGGTCTTTTGAAGATGACTTAAAATAAAAAATTTTACACCTGCTTTGTTTAGGTCATTAAGAAATGCTTCAACTCCATTTTCTATAGTCGTATATCTGTAAAGATTGTTAGCTACGGACTGCAGTGCATCCTTATCATATTTATCTGCATGATAAATCTTTGCACACCTTTTAGCCATTTGAAACCATGTAAATGCATAGTATTTGTTGTATTGTGTAAAAGACTCTGACTTTCTGAAATTCAATGAAGCAACTTTATCTATGAAGGAAAAATTTAATGCCTGAATATCCCAGAACCGTTTTGCTTCAGTAACTAAATCATCGATTACTTCAAATGGTTTTAACCATCCTTTCTTAATCATTTCTTTAATAGGCATGTATTTGTATATATTCGCCTTAATTTCTACATTTTTCTCTTTTGAATCTTCTTTTTGTAATCTAAGTCTATAATTTGTATCTAGGTTAACCCAATATTGAGGAGATTGGCCAAATGCTTTGCTTAATAGTTTTGCTGTTTCTATTGTTATAGCTTGCTTATTCATAATAAGCTTGTTTACGGATTTCAGGGAGATTCCCAGTATGTCAGCCAGATCTTCCTGTCTCCAATTGCGAACTTCTAATTCTTCTTTAATGAATTCACCTGGCCCGATATTTAAAAAAGGTATATTTTTACTAACCATACTTAATCTCCATAATGTTTTGAAAGTTCAATAACATAGACAGTGCCTTTAGTCTTTTCTTTATCTTCCCACTGTATCTCTATTTCCAGCCTCCATTTTTTATCCAATCGCAATGAGTACCTATTAGAAAAATCTTTCAATCTCTCAAACTTTAGTGAAGCGGATTTCCATAAATCATATATAGTTACAGCAGCCTCTAATTGCTGTATCCTCATAAAAAACTTTTTGAGTATTTCCTGTGGGAGGTTGTATTTTTTGTTCTGGCCTTCATTGTATAGCTGATTGAGATTTTTATTTTTGAACTCAACCTGCAAATTATTGTCCTCATTCTATTATTAATTTATACATAGAAAATAAAATTGTCAAGTAAAATTTTACCTCTAAGGTTAAATTAATATAACAATTGTTATTATGCTGCCAGTACCTTATTCATCTCTTCTAAAATTCTATTTACGCAAGTATTCCAGAATGCCCCGACTATCAGTAGGGGTTCTTTACTAAGCCTTTTCTATACCCTTGATCTAACTTGATGTTAAGTCTTCTGCCTTCAATTTTACCACCTTACCTGTTTTATATCAAAGACCAACAAGACTGATCTCCCCATGAATATATAGGCAGGTTGAAATATTTGAAATTGTTTTATAATAATTTCATAATAGTTTTATTGAGGTTTACTTTTTAAATTTCAAACTTAGGATTTGTTATGTTAAGGTGCATACTTAGAGCAAAGATACATATCGCAACGGTTACAGAGTCTAACCTTTCGTATGAGGGTAGCATAACTATAGATGAAAAGATACTGGAAAAAGCAGAGATATTACCTCATGAACAGGTTATGATCAGCAATTTCAACAACGGAGAAAGATTCGAGACTTATGTGATACCGGGAAAGAGAGAGTCAGGCGAGATCTGTCTTAATGGCCCTACAGCGCGGAAGGGTATTGTTGGAGATAAAATTGTAATCTTCTGTTATGGCTTTATTGAAGAAAAGAAAATGAAAAGATTCAAGCCGAAGATAGTCATCCTTGATGAGGAAAATAAAATCCTCAAAGTCAAATAAACCTCCTTAAAAAAGTAAAGTAGTTTTTACCGAGAATTACCAGAGGAATAAGATTTTTGTTGACATTAGATTTATGTCATTTTATACTGAACATAAGTTCACATGAACAGACGTTCAGGGATAAGATCAAGAAAAAGAATCCTTTCTGCAGCCATAAAGATCTTTTGCGAGTACGGCTACAAGGGGACAAGCATGAGGATGATCGCGAGAATGGCCCATATCAGCGTGGGAGGACTCTACCTCTATTTCAAGAGCAAAGATGACCTTTATCTGACCCTCATGAAAAATAGGCTGGATGACCTTATGGGTAAAACGAGAGAAGCCTTGAAAGACGTCAGAGACCCGGCTGAGGCCATAAAAATCTTTCTCAAGTTACGCCTCAATTACGCCAGAGAACACAGGGAACTAATCCTTGCCATGGGCAGGGATCACGGGTTCGGTTTCGGAATCGATATAAAAAGAAAATTTTTCAGGCAGCAGAGGGAAATTATTGAAGGGATACTTAGGAAGGGAATAACATCGGGCAAGTTCAGAAAATATAATACTAAGGAGGTAGCAAAGGTCATATTCTCCCTGATGAGGGGATTCATCGCCTCCCTCGTCATCGAACCGGATGCCCTTTTTTCTCCCGAGGAATGCTGCGACCTTATCCTAAAGGGATTGTTGAAGAAGGGTTGATAATAGACAGCGTAAATGAAAATAGGTATGCATCTACACTGTGGGAGATGGAAACAAACGTAGGAAATTAAGAATAAAGATGGGAGAGCAAATGTCAATTAATAGATATGTGACACCGGAGAGAAGTGCACTGGTTTTCTGTGTCATAGTCTCAATTGTCATGACAGTTTTTCTTTTTTCATGTTCAAAAAAATCAGGACCTCCCCTAAGGCCACCGGTACCGGTAACAGCAGTTGCAGTGGTCCAGAAAACCGTTCCCGTACAAATTCGTGCGATCGGAAATGTTGAGGCGTATTCTACGATATCGGTTAAATCTCAGATAGAAGGGGTACTCACCCGCATCCATTTTGAAGAAGGTCAGGATGTTAATAAAGGGGATCTCCTCTTTACAATAGACCCTCGTCCCTATGAAGCTGCTCTGAAACAGGCAGAGGCAAACCTGGCAAAGGACACTGCACAACTGGAAAATGCCCGTGTGGAGGTAAACCGCTATGCAGAACTTGTCAAGAAAGGTTATGTGGCACAGGAGCAGTATGATCAGATTCGCACCAACGCTGAAGCTTTGGGGGCTACAGTAAACGCTGACAAGGCAATGGTTGAAAATGCCCGTCTTCAGTTAAAATATTGTTTTATTTATTCTCCGATTACAGGAAGGACGGGAAATCTCGTATCCAACCAGGGCAATCTGATTAAGGCGAATGCCGACAATCCGATGGTTACCATAAACCAGATCCAACCTATTTTTGTAACTTTTTCCGTCCCTGAGCAATATTTGAATAATATCAAAAAATATATGCCAGCCAGGAAACTGAACGTAGAGGCATTCATATCCAAAGCCAAAGAAGATGTAATGCCCGAGCAAGGAGTTCTCACCTTCATAGACAATGCTGTAGATATGGCGACAGGAACAATCAAGCTCAAGGGAACCTTCACCAATAAAGGAAAGCGGCTCTGGCCAGGTCAGTTTGTGGATGTGCTCCTCACTCTCACAATGCAGCCTAATGCGATTGTGATTCCTTCTCAAGCGGTTCAGGCCGGGCAGTCAGGAGTGTATGTCTTTGTCGTAAAGAGCGACCTCACTGTAGAATCCCGCCCGGTGGTTGTTGCCAGATCCTTGGATGGGGAAAGCGTGATCGAGAAGGGACTTCAGCCGGGAGAAAAGGTGGTTACCGACGGTCAACTCCGGCTTGTTCCTGGTGTGAAGGTGGAAATAAAGACCTCAACTGAAAACAATAAATAATGAACATTTCTGAACTTTTCATACGCAGACCTATTATGACGACACTCGTCATGCTTGCGATTCTCCTCTTCGGCGTAATGGGGTATCGGCTTTTGCCGGTGAGTGACCTGCCGAACGTCGATTTTCCGACGATCCTGGTGAGCGCCAGCCTTCCTGGAGCAAGCCCCGATACAATGGCTTCTGCCGTGGCTACCCCACTTGAGCGTCAATTCTCGACCATTGCGGGCCTAGATTCCATGACCTCGACAAGTGGTCTGGGGAGTACGCAGATCACTTTACAATTTAACCTGAGTCGCAATATAGACGGCGCAGCTCAAGATGTCCAGGCGATGATCGCAAAGGCTGCCAAGCAGCTGCCGTCCGATATGCCGACTCCTCCCTCCTACCAGAAGGTCAACCCTGCTGATCAACCCGTGATATACCTTGCTTTGAGCTCCCCGACGCTCCCCCTTTCTGCAGTGAATGAATATGCGGATACCCTTATGGCCCAGCGTATCTCAATGGTGAGCGGAGTGGCCCAGGTTATGATTTACGGTTCTCAAAAATTTGCCGTACGGGCACAACTGGATCCGAAGGCCCTTGCATCCCGGGGAATAGGTGTAGATGAGGTTGTCGATGCGATAGGGAGGGCAAATGTGAACCTCCCGACAGGAACATTATGGGGAAAAGACAAGGCATTCACCGTGCAGGCCACAGGACAGCTATACGACGCTGCGGCTTATCGACCGCTGATTGTGGCTTATCGCAACGGTTCACCGGTTCACCTTGAAGAGCTGGGCAGGGTCATCGACAGTGTAGAAAATGACAAGGTGGCGAACTGGTATAACAATACCCGGTCCATTGTTCTTGCGATCCAGCGTCAACCTGGAACCAATACCGTAGAGGTTGTGGACGCCATAAAGAAGCTCCTTCCCACATTCCGTGTGCAGATGCCCGCTTCGGTGAACCTTGACATCCTCTATGATCGCTCTGTGTCGATCCGTGCATCCGTGAACGACGTGAAATTCACCCTCATTCTGGCGATCTTCCTCGTTGTCATGGTCATCTTTCTTTTTCTGCGCAATCTCCCGGCCACGGTTATTCCGAGCCTTGCGCTTCCCGCATCCGTCATCTTTACCTTTGCCGTGATGTATCTCCTGGGATTCAGTCTGGACAACCTCTCTTTGATGGCCCTGATTCTTGCAGTCGGCTTTGTTGTGGATGACGCCATTGTCATGCTCGAAAACATTGTGCGCCACATAGAAAAAGGGGAGGGTGTGCTTCAGGCCGCCCTTAACGGATCAAAGGAGATCAGTTTTACCATCCTCTCCATGACCCTTTCTCTTGTTGCCGTCTTCATACCGGTGCTCTTTATGGGGGGAATCCTTGGCCGTTTACTCCACGAATTTGCGGTGACCATCGGGGTAGCGATCCTCGTGTCCGGGTTTGTATCTTTGAGCCTTACCCCCATGCTCTGCAGCCGTTTCCTTCGCCAAGTGAGTGTTCAAAAGCGCGGCCGTCTATACATGGCATCCGAGCGCTTTTTTACCGGTATGCTTCAAGCCTATGAGTGGAGCCTTAAACTCGTACTGCGGCACAGGAGGACCACGATGGTAATCACCGGTCTTACCCTTGTGGCCACCATATATCTCTTCGGCGCCATTCCGAAAGGGTTTCTGCCGAGCGAAGACACGGGACAGATATTTGCTTTCACTGAAGCCCAACAGGGTATTTCCTTCGACTCGATGGCGAAACACCAGCAGGAATTAGCTGCAATTGTGAGCAAGGATCCGAATGTTGATTCCTTCATGTCAGCCATAGGCGCAAGCGGGATAAGCGTTGCGAGCAATTCAGGACGCATGTTCATCCGCCTGAAATCCCGTTCGGAGCGCCGTCTGAGCGCAGACGAGATCATTCAGGAACTCCGTAAGAAGGTAGCTAATGTTACCGGTATTCAGATATTTATGCAGAACCTTCCCCCCATTCGCATAGGAGGTATGCTGACGAAAAGCCAATACCAGTTTACACTCCAGAGTCCTGACACAGGAGAGCTTTACAAGTATTCTACCATGCTTGAGGCAAAGATGCGGGAACTTCCTCAGTTGCAGGATGTTACAAGTGACCTTCAGATTAAAAACCCTCAGGTGAACGTAGAGATTGACCGCGACAAGGCCTCTGCTCTGGGCATCACAGCCGATCAAATAGAAACTGCCCTCGGAGCATCCTACGGATCGCTGCAGGTATCGACGATTTATAAACCGACTAATCAATACCAGGTGATAACAGAAGTTGAGCCCCAATACCAGAGGGACCCTTCTGCCCTATCCATGCTTTATGTACGGTCATCTTCCGGAACACTTGTTCCCCTGAATACCGTAACCAAACTGGATCAGAATGTCGGTCCCCTTTCCATAAACCACCTGGGACAGCTTCCTGCGGTCACCATTTCCTTTAACCTCAAGCCGGGCGTATCTCTTGGCGATGCGGTGGCGTCCATTAATAAGCTCGCCCGTGCAACGCTCCCGGTAACCATTAGTACGAGCTTTCAGGGCGCAGCCCAGGCGTTCGAATCCTCCATTCAGGGCCTCTTACTTCTCCTGATCATGGCGATCCTTGTCATTTATATCGTCCTTGGGATCCTCTACGAAAGTTTCATTCACCCCTTGACTATTCTTTCAGGGCTTCCCGCAGCCGGTTTCGGCGCCCTTTTGACACTGCTTCTTTTCCACATGGATCTAAACATATACGCCTTTGTCGGCGTCATTATGCTTGTGGGCCTTGTGAAAAAGAACGGCATTATGATGATCGATTTCGCCCTGAGTGCTCAGAAGAAGGAAGGGAAAAAAGCCGTTGATGCCATCTACGAAGGATGTGTCATAAGGTTCCGCCCTATCATGATGACGACCATGTCCGCCCTAATGGCTACTTTGCCTATAGCGCTCGGTTTTGGGGCAGGAGCTGAATCACGCCGGCCCCTTGGTCTTGCCGTGGTGGGAGGGTTGCTGGTTTCGCAGGTGCTCACTCTCTATGTGACCCCTGTCTTTTTCGTCTATATGGAGACCTTCCAGGAAAAGGTGAGCGCTTGGCTTAGCAAGCGCAAATACAGGCAGGGTTGATTTATGAAAAAAACAATTTTTATTGCAGTTGCTGTTCTGATAGTCATTGCAGTCTTGATTTTTATATATGTCAGCAAGGGAAAAAAGAACGAGACTATCAAGACAGCCGGCATTATTGAAGGAACCGAGGTGAATCTTTCATCACAGGTATCGGGTAATATTTCATATATGTGCTGTGACGAGGGTGATTCTGTTAAAGAAGGCGAGGTTGCCTTTAAACTGGAAAGCCACGATCTCAGGGCCTTAGTTGAGCAGGCAAAAGCAGGTATAAAGAAGGCAAAGGCCAGTATCAGGGTTTCAGAATCTGAAATAAAAAATGCCAGCGCAAACATTAAAAGCTCCGAGGCTGATATAAAAACTGCCCACGCCAATACGGAAAAAGCCCGTGTTCAGATGGAACTTGCTAAAAAGGAGATGGACAGGGCAAATACACTTTACAGGCAGGACTTTGTTTCAAAGGATTCCGTTGATGTAGCAGTTACCCAATACAATGCCTCTGTAGCAGACTATGAATCTTCAAAGTCAATGCTTGCCTCAGCAAACTCAAAAAGGGATGCCGCCGTAGCGCAATTAAACACTGCCGAGAACCAACTCAAATCTGCTGAGGCGGATCTTAAACAATCAGAAGCAAATTTGGCGTATAACCTTGCGAGGTTGGATTATGCAACAATAACAAGTCCCATTTCAGGGGTTGTTGTATTAAAGTCGTTGGAGAAAGGTGAGACAGTGAGTCCCGGCATGACGGTTTTAACGATCGTGGATATGAAAGATCTTTATGTAAGGGTTGACATTGACGAGACCTTGATCAACAACGTTTCACTCAACAGTGAGGCATTAATCAGTCCGGAAGGCATACCGAAAAGGATTTTTAAGGGATGGGTTGCAGAGATAGGTAGATATGGGGAGTTTGCAACGCAAAAAGAGGTTACACGCGGACGGCAGGACATAAAGACTTTCAGAGTCAAGGTAAAGTTTGGCAGCACGGGTGGTGTATTAAAACCCGGGATGACTGTGGAAGTTGAAATACCGAAGAAACGGTGAAGGGATATGCAAAAGGGGAAAGCTGTAGAAGTTTCTGGAATAACAAAGAGATATGGATCTCTTACTGCTGTCGATAACGTAAGCTTTTATGTGCTGGAAGGGGAAATCTTTGGTTTCCTCGGCCCGAACGGCGCCGGGAAGACCACCCTTATCAGAATGCTTACAACCTTATTGAAACCGACAGACGGAAATGCAATTGTAGCGTGCTGTGATGTTGTTAAAAATCCTGAAAAGGTAAGACGCGAGATCGGGGTAGTGCCGCAGGCCATGACAAGTGACCTTGATCTTACAGGATATGAAAATATGGATATTTATGGAAGGTTCTATGGGATTCCCTCTAAAGAAAGGAAAGAAAGAATAAAGTATATCCTCGATATGGTTGGCCTTACCGCAAGGGCACATGACCTCGTAGCATCGTATTCAGGCGGGATGAGGAGAAGGCTTGAAGTAGCGAGGGTCCTTGTGCATCAGCCCAGAATACTCTTTCTTGATGAGCCGACCATTGGACTTGACCCCCAGTCCAGGCATGTTGTCTGGGATTTTCTGAGAAAGCTCATTGAAGGGGATTCGATAACGGTTTTTCTTACTACACATTATATGGAAGAGGCAGAGGCATTATGTAACAGGGTAGCTATCATAGATTCAGGAAAGATAATTGCAATCGGGAGCCCTGAGGAGCTTAAGTCTCAAATACCGGGGAATGATATCATATCTCTTACCTTTGAAAATCTTTCGGAAGACATTGCTGACAGAATAAAGACTTTGACTTTTGTGCATAATGTCAATATTGAAGATAACAATTTAAGGATATATGTGGACAATGGTGCTCAAAATCTTCCACAACTAATAGATGATGTTAAGTCTTTTGGAGGAAAGATTATATCTGCGACTGTACACGAACAATCTCTTGAAGATGTTTTTATACATTATACAGGCAAGACTATCAGGGAAGAAGAGGCCAAAAAGGTGAGTTTACTTATAGGTGCCGGAATACCCCAGAGATGGGGAAGATGAGATTGGTTTAGGGCAATATGGTTAAACTGCTTGCTGTTGTAGAAAGAGATTTAAAAAAGTTCAAGCGTAATCCGATGGTGCTTGCAATGAGCATCTTTATGCCCATCATCTACCTCCTGATCCTGGGGAATTCATTCCAGGGAAAACTACAGGCATTACAGCTGGTTATAGTTAACCGGGACTCAGGTTTTTATGCAAGGAGACTCGTGGATAATTTGCGAGCTGTTGAAGTGCAGCCAAAGACCGTGACCGTCATTAAAGCTATAGATGATAAGAAGGCGATTGCCGGAGTAAAAGAGGGCAAATATAAAGCCGTGCTTATAATACCGCCTGATTTCAGTAAAAAGGTGGCTTTGAATGGCCGGCCTGAAGTGGGGTTGTTCCTTGATAACACCGATGCCATATCCGCCGATGCTATAAAAGGTGCAGTAAACGGTGCTCTTACATCAATTTATACGGACTATGTACCCATAAGAGAAAAGACGGATGAGGTATATCTCAGAGACATAAACCTTTACAGACAGGTTGATTATTATCAGTCCCTTGTCCCGGGCGTTGTGATTATGGCTATTTTCCTTGGAGCCTTGACTACAGGTGCCTTTAATCTGGTTATGGACAGATTTCTCGGGATAGATGAAAGTTATCTGCTTACACCACTTTCCAAATCTCATATCGTTGCAGGACTTATTATAAGCGGGCTATCTATCACAACTCTTATTGCTATTTTAATATTTACGGCAAGTATGATCATAACAGGCATCCCACTTTCAAAAGGGATAGAACAGTCTGCTTCCGTTTTGATTGTCATAATTCTTACCACCCTCTGTCTCCTCAGCCTGATGTTCGTTATGATCGGAAGGGTGAACCATCCAAGGATTGTAGGAGTCTTGAGCGGATTTCTCAATGTTATACTCTTTTTCCCGAGCGGCGCAATATATCCGATTGCGAGCTTTCCAGGGTGGCTCAAGGGTTTTGCAAAGATTAACCCCGAAGCATATGCAGTAGACGCATTGAAGTCTATTCTCTTTAAAGGTCAGAGCATCACCAGCATTCCGGGAGATGTAACTTTTCTTTTGATTTTTACGTCTGTAATGATGACGATAGCGATAGCGATGTTCAAAAGGACACTTTGATTTTTTTATAGTATGTTTACGATGCATTGCTTTAGGGTAGAAAGCTAAAGGGAACATAATTTGGTAAATAACTTTATATATGGAGGCGGTTAAAATGAAGCAGTTTGTTACTATCGTTTTATTTCTTGTACTCATTATGCCTTTTAAGGCCGGGGCAGAGGATATTATTAAAAAAGGTGAATCTCTTAATCTGGAGAGATGTATCGAGATAGCGCTCAAAAGACAGCCTGCTATCATTGCCGCCATGAATACAACGAATGCAAACCAGAATAAGATTGGAGAGGCAAAGGCAAATTACTATCCGCAGATAGACTGGTCGTCAAGTGCCAGTCGAACCTCTGTAGGTCCAAGGACGTCTTTTGGCTTTGCAACGAGATCTGTAATATATAATTCCTATTTAACAGGTGTTACCCTTAATCAGAACATCTTCGATTTTGGAAAAACCGCATCGCAGGTCAAGATCCAGAGGCTGAATTATGATTCTTCCCTCTCAGACCTTGAGAATGTGTCAACCCAGATAATCTTTAATGTCAAACAGACATACTATGGAGTATTACAGGCAAAGCGAAACAGGGATGTTTCTGCAGACACGGTAAAACAGTTTCAGCAGCACCTTGATCAGGCAAAGGGATTTTACGAAGTAGGCACAAAACCCAAATTTGATGTGACGAAGGCAGAAGTGGACCTGAGTAATGCAAAGCTGAACCTAATAAAGGCTGAAAATGCAGTCAGGATAGCAGTAGCGAACCTGAACAATGCAATGGGCGTCCCCGATGCACCCGAATATATTCTCAAGGATAATCTTTTATTCCAAAAATATAATATAACTTTTGAAGATGCCCTGACTAAGGCATATAAAAACAGGCCCGATTTAATGTCAATCATTTCAAAGAAACAGGCGGCGGAAAGCTCCATTGATCTTGCAAAGAAAGGTTACTATCCTATATTGACAGGCACGGCCGGTTATGACTATGCGGGGAATGTCTTCCCACTTGAGAGGGGGTGGAATATAGGGGCAACTTTTTCATTGCCTTTATTCAGCGGCTTTCTTACAAAGTATCAGGTAGAAGAAGCAAAGGCAAATCTGAATGTCCTATCGGCAAATGAAGAGTTACTGAGACAGACGGTTTTTCTGGACGTACAACAGGCATACCTGAATCTTAAGCAGGCGGAAGATAGTATACCTACGGCAGAACTCGGAGTAAAGCAGGCAGGGGAGAATCTTGAGATAGCGAACGGCAGATATGCAGCAGGTGTAGGGAATCCCATCGAAGTTACTGATGCGGAGGTATCTCTCTTGAATGCAAAGCTATCTTACATACAGGCACTTTATGATTATAAGGTTGCACGGGCAAGTCTTGAGAAGGCGATGGGGATACGATGAAAAAAGTACTGATTATTGGCGGAATAATTATTGTCATCGCTATTGCTCTATTTATTTTGTTCCGGGGTAAAGGAAATGAACCAAAATTCAGAACAGAAAAGGTTATCAGAGGCGATATAGAAATGTCGGTTACCGCCACAGGCACAGTAAACCCTGTGACCACTGTTCTTGTGGGCACGCAGGTATCAGGTACTATAAAAAATATATATGTGGATTTCAATTCTCCTGTGAAGAAAGGCCAGCTAATAGCCCGGATAGACCCGGCTTTATTTGAGGCACAGGTGAACCAGGCGGGAGCAAATCTACTTTCGGCCAAGGCAAATCTGGAGAAAGCAGAGGCAACACAAGTTGATGCAAAAAGGACAATGGAAAGAAATAAAGAGCTTTTAGCGAAAAACCTCATTGCACAGGGTGATTTCGATACTGCGGAAACCAATTATGAAACTGCAAAGGCTTCGGTAAGCGCCGCAAAGGCTCAGGTTGCACAGGGCCAGGCAGCCTTAAGCTCTGCGGAGACTAACCTTTATTATACGAAGATAGTGTCCCCAGTAGACGGGATTGTTGTATCGAGAAATGTGGACATCGGGCAAACTGTTGCCGCAAGCTTTCAGACCCCGACACTGTTCAGCATTGCGCAGGACCTTACAAAGATGCAGATCGATACGAATGTAGATGAGGCGGATATAGGGAATGTAAAGGTAGGACAAGATGTTGAATTTACAGTTGATGCATATCCGGACATTACATTTAAGGGAAAGGTATGGCAGGTCAGGAATGCCCCGATAACGGTTCAGAATGTTGTCACCTATGATGTGGTGATCCAGGTCAATAATCCTGAGCTCAAACTTAAGCCCGGGATGACTGCCAATGTGTCGATAATAGTATCAATAAAAAAGGACGTTCTAAAGATACCGAATGCCGCACTGCGGTTTAAACCTTCCGAAAAGGGCTTGGTCGCACCTGATAAAAAAGGAGCCGGGGTATGGATAATTGAAAAAGATAAACCAAAGCGTGTTCATGTTTCTCTGGGAATAAGTGACGGGAACTATACAGAACTCATTACAGGAGATCTTAAGGAAGGGCAGGAAGTCATTGTAGAATCTCTTGCCAAGCCAAAAGGATCCGCACGTACCGGTCCGAGAATGTTCTGATATGTCGCTTATTGAGGCATATGACATTATCAAAATCTACAAGCTTGGAGATATCGAAATAAAAGCTCTAAGTAATGTATCGGTGAAAATAGAAAAAGGTGAATTTGTTGCAATAATGGGTCCGTCTGGTTCGGGGAAATCAACCCTTATGAATATCCTGGGATGTCTTGATAAACCAACAAGCGGACGGTATATCCTTGAAGCAATTGATGTCAGCAGCCTTAATAGAGATCAACTTGCCGGTATAAGGAACAAAAAGATTGGCTTTGTCTTCCAGGTATTCAACCTTCTCCCAAGGACTTCTGCTCTTGAAAATGTCGAGCTGCCGATGCTCTATGACGGGATTCCCGCGAAAGAAAGAAGGCAGAAGGCAATGGAGGCGCTCAAGAGCGTTGGTCTTGAGGGGAGAGAAGACCATCATCCCAATCAGCTTTCCGGTGGACAACAGCAAAGAGTTGCAATAGCCAGGGCACTTGTGAATGAAGCGCCCATAATACTCGCAGACGAACCTACCGGAAACCTCGATTCAAAGGCGAGTGCCGAGATCATGCAACTATTTGTTAAGCTGAACAATGAATCAGGGATCACCATAATACTCGTAACACATGAAAATGATATGGCTGCATATAGCAGACGAATAATAAGATTCCTGGACGGCAGTATTATCAGTGATGAGCAAAAGGAAAAGCTATGATAAATATACCTTCGACATTAAAGATATCATTCAGGGCATTAAAAGTGAACAAGATGCGTTCAGCCCTCACAATGCTCGGCATCATCATCGGTGTCGGTGCTGTTATTGCAATGCTTGCGATAGGCACGGGAGCGAGCAATAGGATAGCCGAGCAGATCTCGAGCATGGGAAGTAATCTTCTTATAGTTCTTCCTGGAGCAACTACAGCAGGAGGAGTAAGAATGGGTTCCGGTACCCAGCCGACTCTCACAATGGGTAACGCAGATGCAATACTCAAGGAATGTCCTGCTATAGCAAATGTTGCCCCTGTTCTCAGCGGTGTCGCACAGGTTATTTATGGACATCAGAACTGGTCAACCGGCGTGGTAGGCACAACTCCGGATATGTTGGTCGTGAGGGACTGGCCGATTGTTTCAGGCAGGCCATTTACAGAGCAGGATGTCAAGAGTGCTACAAAGGTATGTTTATTGGGACAGACTGTTGTTGACAATTTATTCGGAGATACAAACCCTGTCGGTAAGATTATCAGGATTAAGAACGTACCTTTCACCGTTATGGGTGTCCTTGCACCGAAAGGACAATCTCCGCGTGGCGTTGATCAGGATGACACCGTTTATATCCCCCTTACAACAGCGCAGAAAAAACTTTTCGGGACATCTTTTCCCGGGATGGTGAGGATAATTATGGTGAAGGCTAAAAGTACGGAAGACTTAGGACCTGCCGAAAATCAGATAAATGACTTGCTCAAGCAGAGGCATCGTATAGGCCCGAAGCAGGAAAATGACTTCACTGTCAGAAATCTAACAGAGATAATGCAGGCGGCGGAACAGTCAACAAAGGTAATGACCTTATTGCTCGGTGCCATAGCATCAGTATCCCTGCTAGTCGGCGGGATAGGGATTATGAACATCATGCTCGTATCTGTTACAGAAAGGACAAGAGAGATAGGGATAAGGATGGCTATTGGTGCGAAGACATGGGATATAAGGCTGCAGTTCGTAATCGAGGCACTTACTTTATCATTAATCGGTGGAGTAGCCGGAATTATCGCTGGTATTTCCGGTTCGGAATTAATATCTATGCTTGCCGGCTGGACGACAATCGTATCACCTTTTTCAATTTTGCTTGCCTTTGGCTTTTCTGGGCTGGTGGGAATATTTTTTGGATTTTATCCTGCTTACAAGGCCTCGCTCCTTAACCCTATAGATGCATTAAGATATGAGTAGAATCGAATGCATATAATTCTCTTTCTCTTTTGACTAATTACTAACCCAGATTATTTATAAAAATTGTTACAAATCCAGCAAAAGATTGGAGATAGAGTTGTTCGAATGGATTTAGTCGCACCGACTATCTCGGTCTACGACTCGTCTACGACCCATAGGGTAGAGAGGCTCGACAGAGCGTGGAGATTTGCCAAACATTTTTGAGGAATGATTTTTTCAGAGGATTCTTACTGACTTTAAACGATATAATAATCACTATGGCACAAAAGAAGCTTTTATTACATATTCTTCTCTTTGGTGTTACATTTCTTACAACTGTCCTTGCAGGGGCACTGCAGTCCGGAGTGAATATCCTTGAAGAGCCAGAAAAGTTTTATAAAGGAATTCCCTTTGCATTAACCCTTATGTCAATTCTCCTCGCTCATGAACTATCACATTATTTGGCATCAAGAAAACACAGGGTAAAGGCTACGCTTCCTTATTTTATACCTGCCCCTACAATCATTGGTACCTTTGGTGCCTTTATTAAAATGAAATCTCCTATTACCACAAGACAAGCTCTCCTGGATATCGGGGTATCTGGACCTCTTGCAGGTTTCATCATCTCGGTTGTAGTAACGATAATTGGGCTTTCTATATCTCAGGTAGTCCCGATCCAAAGGACGGAGGGATCTCTCAACCTTGGTGATTCTTTGCTCTTTTCTACCCTTTCTCAATTAATTCTTGATTTCCAACCTGGTGCTCAAGACGTGATCCTTCATCCTGTAGCCTTTGCTGGTTGGATCGGTTTCTTTGTTACATCTTTGAATCTTTTACCAATTGGACAACTCGACGGAGGACATATTGCCTATGCACTCTTTGGAGAAAAACATGCCTATTTCTCGAAGATACTCATTCCTGTATTGTTTATCCTTGGTCTTTTTTTGTGGGAAGGATGGGCTGTCTGGGCGATTTTATTGTTAATTCTTGGACTAAAACATCCACCTGTCTTTTATAGTGAGATTCCTTTAGACGGTAAAAGGATATTTCTCGGGTGGCTCTCATTCCTGATATTTGTCATCACATTTATACCTGTACCATTTAAGATTTTGTGATTTCATTATCCTTTCACCCTCTTGCATAATTTAATTTCCTATTGTAGTATTAATGAAATTCCTACCTGTGAGAGGTTTATATGAAGGTCATTCTTAGAGAAGATATCAAGGCACTCGGAAAGATGGGACAAATTGTTGATGTGGCAGATGGATATGCGAGAAATTATCTTGTACCGAGGGGCCTTGCCGTTGAGGCAAACACCAAAAACATACGATCATTAGAGCATGAAAAAAAGATTATCCAGGAAAAAGCAAAAAAGCTGAAAGATTCAGCTCAGGACTTTGCACTCAGGATTTCGTCCATGACACTCGCAATCAAGGCTAAGGCTGGTGAAGAGGGAAAGCTCTTCGGCTCTGTAACCACCATGGATATTGCCGAGGCACTCAAAAATGAGGGTCTTGAAGTAGACAAGAAGAAGATTTTACTTGAAGAACCAATAAAAAGACTTGGCTCTTACTCAGTAAATATAAAAATCCATCATGAGATATCAGCACAACTCAATGTTCAGGTTATAGAAGAATGAAAGAAGTAGAATCACCATTAGATAGACTACCTCCCCAAAACATAGATGCAGAACAGTCTATCTTGGGCGCTATACTTATTGATAATGAGGCATTACCAAAGGCATTGGAAGTCCTCGACCCTGAGGATTTCTATAAACAATCCCACAGAAAGATATTTAATGCAATGATAGAACTTTTTGATAAAAACGAGCCTATAGACCTTATCACCCTTACAGATTATATGAAAAGGCAGGATGAGTTAGATGCAGTCGGAGGTATATCTTACCTATCATCTCTGGTGAATATGGTTCCAACGGCAGCAAATATAAAGTATCACTCAAAGATTGTCAGAGAGAAGGGCCTTCTGAGGAATCTTATAAGGTCGGCAACAGAAATCGCAAACAAGGTATATGAAGAGAGTCTGGAGGCAGAAGAGCTTGTGGACTTTGCAGAGAGGTCTGTTTTCGAAATTTCAGACAAAAGGGTAAAGGCATCCTTTGTTACATTGAAGGAGGTAATTAAAAGTAGTTTCGAGATGATTGAACACCTTTATGACAAAAAAGAGGCAATCACTGGTATCCCTTCAGGCTTTAAAGACCTTGACTCATTGACGACGGGTTTTCAAAGAGGTGAGCTTATAATTGTTGGCGGTAGGCCTTCGATGGGGAAAACAGCTTTTGCCCTTAATGTTGCTCAGCATGTAGGCCTTGAATCAAGGGAGCCTGTTGCTATTTTTAGTCTTGAGATGGCAAAAGAACAGCTTGCATTCAGGATGCTCTGTTCCGAAGCGATGGTGAACTCAAATAATGTAAGAAAAGGGTTCATAAAAAAAGAGGACTGGCATAAATTAACGGGTGCGGCAAGTAAACTTACAGGGGCACCGATCTTCATAGACGATTCATCAGGTATTACAGTTCTTGAGCTTCGTGCAAAGGCAAGAAGGCTTAAAATGGAGCATGGACTAAGTCTTGTTATAGTGGATTATCTTCAATTAATGAGGGGAAAGGGGAGTTTTGAAAGGCGTGAACAGGAAATATCTGACATATCCCGTTCACTCAAGGCACTTGCAAAAGAATTAAATGTGCCTGTTATCGCAGTTAGCCAGCTTAACAGAAGTGTAGAGCAGCGCAGGCCTCCTATACCTATTCTGGCGGACCTGAGAGAGTCAGGTGCAATCGAGCAGGATGCCGATGTCATACTTTTTCTTTACAGAGGTGAGATTTATGACAAGGATAACCCGGCAAATAAAGGACAGGCAGAAGTTAATATAGCAAAACAGAGAAATGGTCCTTCTGGTGAGACAATCAAGCTTACATTTATTTCTAACTGTACAAGGTTTTTAGACAGAGCTGATAGAGAATATCAACCGGTTGTGGATGAAGAGGAGGCGTTTTGAAAAGGCCTCCTGCGGTTGCAGGACAATTCTATCACGCCACTGCATCTAAATTAGCTCAACAAGTAGAGAAATATATAGACAGAGATGCGCAAAAAGAAAAGGTAATCGCTATTGTTTCACCCCACGCAGGTTTGGTATATTCAGGCCCCGTAGCAGGAGCTGTTTATTCCTCCATAGACTTTCCAGAGACATTTGTGTTAATAGGACCAAATCATACCGGTCTTGGTCCAAAAATATCCTTGATGGAATCAGGTGAATGGGAAATACCAACCGGGGTTTTTCAGGTTGATGAAAAAATCTCTTACAAGCTTGCTATGAACCTGCCCATCGTGACTAAGGATGCCAAGGCACATATGTTTGAGCATTCACTGGAGGTTCAGCTTCCATTTATCGCATATTTTTCTAAAGAAAAAAAAACAAAAATTGTACCCATCATAATTCTTTCAGCCTCTGTAGAAGAATGTAGAATACTTGGAGAAGGCATAGCAAAGGCAGTGAAGGAGATAGGTTCCCCAGTCATTATTGTTGCAAGCTCGGATATGAGCCATTATGTACCTGACGATGTTGCAAGGAAGAGAGACGGAAAAGCGATAGATAAAATATTATCCCTTGATCCCGAAGGGCTTTATGAAATAGTAGAGAAGGAAAGGATATCCATGTGCGGTTATATTCCTGTTGCAGCAATGCTTTTCGCAGCCAAGATGCTCGGTGCCCGTTCTTCAAGACTTGTAAAGTATTCCACATCTGCAGAGGTAAGTGGAGATTATGAACATGTTGTTGGCTATGCAGGCATTGTGCTTAGATAAAATAAGTTGGAGTTTAAACAATTATGACAGATAGATCAGGCAATAGGAGAAAGCATAAACGGTTTAGCGTAGAAGGAATCTACGGAATCGTACACTTTCTTTCAGATTTAAATATAATCAATATCAGTGTTGATGGAGCAGCCATAGAGACCACAAAAAGATTAGATCTCAACAGAGAATACACATTTAAAATCTATCATAGAGATGCTCCTTTATGCTTACGTGGACTTGTAGTATGGTCTGTACTGGACCGCACAGAAAAAAAAGAATCAGGAGAAATAATCCCTGTTTATAAGGCTGGAGTAAAATTTACTGACATAATGAGTGAAAAATCAAACATGCTTGTGAGTTTTATTGAAGAGAGTAGAGTTATAACACTTGAAAGAAGACTGGGAGGAGCAAGGTGTAAGATTGTTTCTCCTAAAGACATCAAGATTGGCTATCCTTATGGTTATGGTGTGAAAAATATAAGCCTTTCTGGAATGGAGATTGAAACTGAATATCCTTTTGAACCATTATCTATGGTTGATATGGAGCTCGTACTCGATAGTAAAGTTGTAAATATTATGGGCAGGATTAAAAATTGTGTAAAGGTTACTTTAGAAAATTTTACAAAGTATGATATGGGTGTAGAGTTTGTTGAGGTTTCTGATGAAGACAAAAAATTGTTAAAGAGGTTTTTAGACACCATCGAGGGGTCATAGTAGCTTGTTTTCGCTGCAATTTTATGATATTGTAAATATAATGTATGCAATAGTTGAAAATAGGGGGAAACAATACAAGGTTTTTTCTGGTGATACCCTAAGAGTTGACAAGCTTTCTCTGGATAAAGGTTCTGAGATTGTTCTTGACAAGGTTCTTATGGTCTCCAAGGAAGGCACGAATATATATGGCTCCCCATATGTCACTGAAGCCAAGGTTGTAGCAACTGTTGAGGATATATGGAAGGCGAAAAAGGTTTTGGTGTTTAAACAGAAACCGCGTAAGGTTTTTAGGAGACTCAGGGGACACAGGCAACCTTATACATCTTTGAAGATTAAAGAGATAGTTTTTGGAGGATGAGATGGCACATAAAAAGGGTGTAGGTAGTACAAGGAATGGGCGCGACAGCGAGTCAAAACGGCTTGGGGTTAAAAGGTTCGGAGGGCAGTTTGTTCGCGCGGGTAATATTCTTGTAAGGCAGAGAGGAACGAAGTTTCATCCAGGCATGAATGTTGGCAGAGGGTCAGATGATACCCTTTTTGCAAAGATTGACGGTATAGTTAGCTTCGAAAGGAGAGACAGGGTAAGATTGCAGGTAAGCGTTTATCCAGCAGATCAATCAGTAGTTCAATAAGAAGTATTGTGAATTAACAAAAAAGGCGGGCTCTTTGCCCGCCTTTTTTGTTAACCTAAATAGTGCATTATATGGGTTATTATTCCTTAGGTAGAAGATAGTTGATCTTCCAGAAAATAAGACAGGAAAGACTGTCTCAGAATTTTTATAATCGACGACAGATTATTGAATGGTAATCGCAAGTGCTTTAACAACTAATGATTTTTTTTGTTTACGCCTCAAGGGTTTTACTTTAAGGTGTCGTATAAAAATTCTTCACCAGCCTTTCCTGTCTTATTGGATAGTTTTATATGTTGTATTCATGACAGGGCATAGTATTTGAGCGGTTTTAAATTCTTTCGAAGACAGAATTTACCTCGGTCTGCGACTCGTAGAGAGGTCGATAAGACCGATAATGAGCGAAAGTACCATGTCCTGCCTGCTCCTTAAGAATGAATATTAAAAGACTAACATGCAATTTGTTGATTATGTGAAGATACATGTAAAGGCTGGAGATGGTGGAAGAGGGTGCGTCAGCTTCAGAAGAGAGAAATATGTCCCCAGAGGCGGCCCTGATGGTGGAGACGGAGGAAGGGGTGGAAATGTAACTATCAAAGCAACGAATGAGTTGAGTACCCTACTTGACCTGAAATATAGACGTGAGTATAAGGCAAAACGAGGCAGACACGGTATGGGGAAAAAAATGAGTGGGGAAAGTGGTGAGGATTTAACAATCCTTGTTCCAACAGGCACAGTTATTAAGGACGCAGGTACTAAAGAGATAATAGCAGATCTTGAATCAGAAGGAAGTTATGTTATTGTGGTTAAAGGCGGAAGGGGAGGGCTGGGCAATGCACATTTTGCTACCCCTGTTAGAAAAGCCCCAAGGTTTGCACAGCCGGGTGAGAGGGGTAAAGAAAGATGGCTTATACTTGAGTTAAAACTCCTTGCAGATATTGGGTTAATAGGTCTTCCAAATGCTGGAAAATCTACACTTATATCGGTTATATCTTCAGCTAAACCGAAAATAGCTGATTATCCTTTTACAACTCTTACGCCGAACCTGGGCGTGGTTAAGCTTGAAAATTTTAAAAGCTTTGTTGTTGCGGATATACCAGGTTTAATAGAAGGTGCGTATAAAGGGGCCGGGCTTGGTTTTCAGTTTCTCAGGCATGTTGAGCGTACATCAGTCCTTCTGCATTTAATAGATATATCAAATATGTCAGAAGGAGATCCGGTTGATAATTTCAAGAAGATCAACAGAGAACTTGGCTTATATAATCCTTCACTCCATAATAAATATCAGATTGTTGTAGCTACAAAGCTCGACATAGCTGACAAAAAGAGACTTGACAGGCTTAAACAATACTGTAAAACTAATGACATTGATTTTTTTGCGATATCAGCAGTGGCAGGAAAGGGGATTAAAAAATTATTAACCTATCTTATAACCAAGGTTGAGAAAGCAAAAGGAAAAAGAAACATCGCTACAGAGCCTTTTCAGAAGTGATTAATCCGAATGATGCAGACATTGTTCAAAAATTTATTAGACTAAATTTATTATGCTAAAGTGAAAAGATACCATATGAAAAGACTTGTGGTGAAAATAGGAAGTAACATCCTTACAGATGCCAAAGAAGGGCTCGATAATAGGCGTATACATTTAATAGCCAAGGATGTAGCAGGTCTTACAGACCTTGGGTTTGATGTTGTTTTGGTATCCTCAGGGGCTATCGCAGCAGGTATGAAGAAACTTGGTCTCAAGGAGAGGCCAAAAGACGTAAAGCTGAAGCAGGCATCAGCAGCAATAGGCCAGTCCAGCCTTATGTGGGCTTATGAAAAGAATTTCAGCGAGTTTAATAAAAAAGTTGCACAAGTGCTTCTCACAAGAGAAGATTTCTCTGATAGAAGGAGGTACATAAATTCAAAGAATACCCTGACGACTCTTCTTACCTACGGAGTTATCCCCATTGTAAACGAAAATGATACAGTTGCTACAGATGAGATTAAGTTTGGGGACAATGATAACCTCGCTACTCTTGTTGCAAGTCTCATTGAGGCTGAAAGGCTCATAATACTTTCGGATGTTGATGGACTTTATACAGAGGATCCGAAGGTTCATCCAAGTGCGAGGATCATTGAACATGTCGAGGAGATAACACCTCAACTTGAAGCAAAGGCAAAGGGTACGGGAAGCATAGTGGGAACAGGGGGGATGTATTCAAAACTCCTTGCAGCAAAGAAGGCCGTAAACCATGGTATCACTGTCCACATAATCAATGGTAGGAAAGATGGACTCCTCTGTTCTCTTATGAGAGGTAAACACTCAGGTACACTCTTCAAGCCAAAAGAGGGAAGACTTTCTTTAAGAAAGGGATGGATTGCCTACAGCACCCGCGCAAAAGGAAGTATAATGCTTGATGAGGGGGCTGTAAAGGCTATTATACAGAGAGGGAAAAGTCTTCTTCCTTCAGGCATAATTTCTGTTGAAGGTGATTTCGATATAGGCGATGCCGTCTATTGTCTTGATTCAAAGAAAAATCGCATTGCAAAGGGTCTAACAAATTATTCGTATTCAGAGGTGGGAAAAATTAAGGGTAAGAAGACATCAGAGATCGAAAAGATACTTGGTTACAAATATTCTGATGAGGTGATACACAGAGATAATCTGGTGTTGGTATAATTTCGATATCCATTCCTCTTTTCCCATACACACACCTCCTGAGTGTCCAATGATACAAATTCTTTGGTATGTCCATCAATTCGGGGGGGAAGGTCAGGTTGAAAGTTAGCATATATGTAATTATGCAGTAATTGCAAAATCTGAGAACGGATCATATAAGACTTTCATCCTGCCTCTATATAGATCTTTAATCCTACCTTATATTCATCTTTATCAATTTCCCTTACCCATTTTACAGTAGCGACCTTTGCCGTAGAGTCATTAACCTTCATCTCTGGTTCAAAGAACAAAATATCTCCTTTTTTGAGAGGACAGTCCGTTATCATTGAAAGACCTCTTTTACTGATGTCAAATGTAAAGCCTTCGCAAGCAATCTCAGTTGATTTTCCCAAGTGTTGGTAGGGGGTATACTTTATAACCTTAGCAAATAGTCTCCTCTCATATCTACGCTTTTCTTGCTCTTTGTATCGCTCCATCTCTTTTCTTCCATTATCCGCTTTTAGCTTCATCTTGCCGATTTTTAACTAAAAGCTTGCCAATTCTAAAATAAAAGCTAAACCGTCACGTTCTTACCCTTTATTTCGGTCAGTTCTACTTTGCTCTGCAGTGTTGAAGTTCTTTTCTTCGTGATGTCTGCCCTTTGCATAGGTTTCCCCCTTTTTCTTCACCAGCATCTTTATTTTTGACCTCTTCTTTGTAAATACCTTTGTCTTCCTATGTTTTGCTGTTTTCTGTACGACAATCTTCTTCCCCTTTTTGAATTTCGAACTATGAGCCTTGATCTCTATATTCTTCTCATGTGATGCCTTCCTGATGTCGGCTGTATCAGAATATGTTTTTGTTATATAGACAAAGGGTTTCCCCTTATTCCCCAGTACCTCAAACCCTTTACTGATCAGGGTGCTCGATTCTCTCCATAGACTATCTCTGCTTGGGCTTCCAAGAATCGCCACAATCACTGTTTCATTCTCACGTTCACTGGCACATACAAAACAGTGCATCGCCTTACGTGTATACCCTGTCTTTCCTCCCACGAGATCTTCTTCAGACCATAAAAGCATGTTCGTATTTCGCAGGAAAATCGATTTCCCGTTCTCCGTAGAAATCTCTGCTACGCGGGTCCCGATGATCTCTTTCAGTTTTTGATATCGGAGCACATAACTCATGATCTTTGCCAAATCATATGCGGTCGTATACTGACCACGACCAGGAAGTCCGCTTGAGTTAATAAATCTTGTGTTCACCGCACCAATAGCGCGTGCTCTCCTGTTCATGAGTGTTACGAACTTCGTCTCCGAGCCGGCAACCACTTCAGAGAGCGCAACGGCAGCATCGTTTGCAGAATCAAGGAGTGCAACATATAGAAGTTCCTCGACAGTTACCTGATCACCTTCTCTGAATCCTGCTTTATGGGGCGAGACACGTGATGCATTCCTGCTTATTGTCACTACATCTGAAAGATTTGCATTCTCTACTGCTATGATTGCTGTCATCAATTTTGTTGTGCTTGCAGGGGGGCGTCTAAGGTATGGATTTTTTGCATACAACATTTCTCCTGTTGAGGCATCCATCACCATAACTGAACGGGAACGAATTTCCTTTGCAAAGGAGGCGGTAGACAGCAGGCAGCAAACAGTAAACAGCAGAACAAAGAAATATCTATAATGCTTTTCCAAGTTACTGTTCTTCATGATCATCCTAACCTTTATCCGCAATTGTTTAGCATAATTTATGCCCATAACAATCATCTGTACGTCATTGATTTTAAAGATAAATGAGAAATTGATAAGGCGATAGGAAGGATAAATAATGACAAATTATGTTTGTATCATAGATATACATGTCATAAGTGTGGGGTTTGATCTTATTGATTTCTGTTTGTACTCTTGCTCTCTGGCTAAAATCAGAAAGCAACATTACGGGAAATTACCATTGTCTATCAGCAGAGAAAAGAACTTTACGGACTATCCCATCCCCCGAAATAAAGAGTGGAGTAGTTATTTCAGCTGGTTCAGTATCCTGCCGAGTTCCTCAAGGGCTTTTCCTGCTTCTTCGTACTTCCCTTTGCCCATGAAGTTCCGGTAGTTCTCGAAGGCCTTGGCTGCGGCGGCAACGAGGTCCTGTCTGTTCGCTATCTTTTCCTCTTTTGTTGCTGTGAGTTTTGAGGCGCTGTAGCTTGCAGAAACCGCAATCTGCGGAAAGAATTTACCAAGGGCTTCTTCAAAGGATCCGCCGTAGGCAAGCTGATCGCCGAACACTACCACGACTCTTCTCAACTCGGGCATTTTCCCTACGGATGCTTGGATATAGATAGGCTGTACGTACATGATGCGGTATCCGGAAAGTGGTACGGCGAGGAGGTTTCCGAACCTTACCTGGCTTCCCCGCTGGTTCCAGAGACTGAGGTCCTTGCTTATAGTCTCCTCCTGATTAATGCGGATGCCGATCTGTAGCGGGCCGTAAACCTGGCGGTCTTTCGGGAATTTAAAGAGCACCAGCTTGCCGTACTTATCGCCATCGCACCGCGCCATGATCATGGATACCATGTTGTTTCTCGGACTGTTCTTGTCAGTGCTGTAAGGGGAGAATGGGAGCGTTAGAACAAATTCCTCCTTGTCAGAATCGGGCAGCTTGGAGATCAGATAATAAGCTGGAATGGGTTGCGCCTCCTCTGCCTTTACTGCGACTCGGGATACTTCCCAGGCGTCCTCGCGGTTGTAAAAAACGCCGGGGTCCGCCATGTGATAAATTGCATAGATGTGGCTCTGAATGGTGAGCAGGTCCTCGGGGTACCTCACATGGGCCTTCAGTGATTGAGGCATGGCGTCAAAGGGCTTAAACAGGGACGGGAAGGCTTTGGCATAAGCCTGAATGACAGGATCGGTTCTATCTGCAATATAGAAGTCCACAGAGCCATTATAGGCATCGATTACTGCCTTCACACTGTTTCGTATGTAGTTTACGTTTCTCATGATCGGTTGAGAATATGGATAGGTCGTTGCAGTCGTATAACCATCCCAAATGAAATAGATCTTTCCTTCGGCTATTACATGGTACATGTCATGATCAAAGGTGAGAAAAGGTGCGATTGTACTTACTCTGCGATTGATGTCCCGCATGAAGAGAATGCGGCTTTCGGAAGTGAGTTCCTGGGTAGTGAAGAGCCTCAGTCCGTCGAAATGAATGGCAATAGCGAGTTTTTTCAAGAAGCTGTCAATTTTAACACCTGATTTCCCTGTATACGTATTCTGGGCGTTGGTGTCACCCTTCGGAAAATCGAATTCTTTCAGCCTGGTATTAACGTAAACATGGTTATATGTCTCCTCGCCGAAGTAGATGCGTGGCTGATCTATCTTAAGTTCGGGATAAGACGCAACCGGTGGAATATCCTTGATGTAATATTCAGGCAACCCTTCATGGGTGAACTTGTTTACAGGAGCAGCGACATCTCCATAGCCATGCGTATAAATCATCGTTTCGTTCTGAAATGTTCTTGACTGGGCGGCGAGGCGGTTGATGTTCAGCTCCCGCAGGGAGAGCATGAGCTGGGTCAGTTTCCCGCTGAGAACGTAGCGGTCGACGTCCACGTCTGGGAAATTGTAATAGAGGCGTATGAACTGCGTTTGGTCGTTCACCGATTTGAGGATATCAGGCGCCCAGAGTCGTATGCCGTTGATGATCGCCAGGTCACTTTGGGCGAGGACTCCGCTCGGCGAGGGATTGATGGGATACTCTATCTCGGTTACGTTCGTGAGTCCGTATGCTTCTTTTGTGAAATTGATGTTCCGTTCGAGGTATGACTTTTCGAGAGGGAGTTCGTTCGGCGCAACCCTGAAGTGCTGGATTATCTCAGGGATTACTTTAAGACCGACACTCCATATTGCTCCGAGGAGAATCGCACTTGCGAAATAGATCCCTACAGTCCGTCTGGTAGAACTCGTAAACGATGCGTAGAGGAATAGAATGAGGCACCCTGTTAGAGCCACGAGAGCAACATTGTATGCAGGGAGCTGCGCGTGCAGGTCTGTCCATCCTGCCCCGAAAACGACACCGCGATGGGAATAGAGGAGCTTATAGCGGGAGATAAAGGTATTAGCGATAAAGATGAAGGTGCCGAAGATGAAGTTTGCGGAGATCTGCGTGACGAGACGGTGGAGATAAGGGTTCCGGTCAACGGTGTTCAGGGTAAGTCCTTGGGACGTACGAAGAAGGATATTCTCGACTATATAGAGACCCCCGACAAGCAAAAGAGAAAAAAAGAAGAGGCTGCCGAGCGAATCAACGATGAACTTCAAAAAGGGGAGACTAAATATATAGAACCCTATGTCTTTGAAAAATACGGGGTCTTCTTTTCCGAAGGGTACGGCATTTAAGAAAAGAAGCGCCTCGTTCCAGTGTGCGGAGCTTATCGTGCCGGCAACAATAAACAATGGTATCTGAAGGAGAAGGCTGGCGAAGAGTATGAACCTTAAGCGGTTGTCTCTTATGGGCCATGGATCTGTCTGTTTTTTTGCTCCGTGGTACCAGAAAAATACATTTGCCACGCCGAAGGATATCGCCACAAATCCGCCGGCGAGAAAAAGCTTCACCTGGAGAAATACCACACTCCAGTAACGGCTTGCATATCCAAGGTTGTCAAACCAGAGTGACGTAAGGTAAACTTCACTGTAGATGAAAATGCCGGAAAGCGCCACGAGTCCAAGCAGTGCAAATGTCCCTGCGCTCTTGTATCGTCTTAGCTTCAGGTTGCGTAGAACTGGGAGAAAGAAGATAATGCCTATGGAAAGAAATATGAGAAAATTGAGCATGACAGTCTCCTTCTGTGCAATTATTGTTGGTGTCCTCCCATAGCATATACATTAGTTGCTCCGCAGTCAACAGACGGCCTATCAAAAAACAATTAACCCGACATTTCCTTCAGTATTTCCCTTGCCTTCATGAATATATCGATGTGTGTTTTGTCCTGATAATCTCTGTAAGTGAATAAAAGGGGACTATAAGCCCCGTTTTTGTGAATAAGAGTTACCTCTCCATAGATACCTTTGCCGAGATAAATACGATGAGCATAGTTTTTAGTAGATGCAAGGACTACCTTGGATAGGGTAAGATAGCCCGGATCGAAATTAATACGTCTTTTACCTTCTGACGATAGAGCAGATTCAATCTCATTTGTCTTGAGTTTTATATCTGTGAGCAATTCTGGATCTATAAGGTTTTTGAAGAAGATAAATTGCCTGAATAATGGCCAGCCGATTTCATCCCTATAATAAGAAGAGTATTCCCATGGAAGGGAAGGGCTTATGAATAAAATATCTCCAAAATTTTTTTCGAGTATTTCCTTTGAGTAGTTAAATATATCGGAACTGGAATAAAGGGTACTTACAAAAAGGAGAGCCGGTTCAGCAGTCTTGATTTTTCCCATTATTATTCATTAATAAGATTAGAGACTGCTTCGATAACTTGCGGGGAATCCCATTCAAAAGGACCTATTATTTTCTTTCTTAAATTTCCCTTTTTGTCGATTATGAATGTCTCAGGCACACCGGTAATACCGAATTGTTTAGCAGCGGAACCTTTAAGATCGATATATATAGGAAAGGTATAACCCATTTCCTTCATATGACTTAGTACATCATCTGCGTCATCTTTGTAAAGGATGGTTATCATCTTAAATCTTGAGTTCTCTGACAGATGCCTGAATAGCCCTTCTATTGAAGGCACTTCATCCATGCACGGCTGACACCAAGAAGCCCAGAAATTAATAAATAAAACAGAACCTTTTAGCTCAGAAAGTTTCAGCTTATTATTTTTGTGTATCTCAGTGAGCTCAATATCCGGTGCCTGAGAAATAGCCCTTATTTTAATCACACTATACTGATTCCTTACTATGTAGAAAACAATAGCAACACAGATGAAGATTATCAGGAGGATAAAGGTTTTGTTTTTCAAATGTTAATTCTTGTCTAATACTTTTGTGTTTTTGTTAACCCCAAAAATGCATTATTCGGGTTAATGAAATACTTTAAAGAAGACCTTAAAACATAAAGATAATACTATTAAATGTTGAATAAGAATTAAATGCATTCGTGGGCGAATTAGCTAACGCCAGACAAAATTGAAGGCTCCTCAGCCTCTATAAATATAGGCCTCTCGCCTTCAAGCACAATGTTTATCTTATGCAAGCCCTTAAACCTTCCCTTAAGGATCTCTTCAGATAGGGGGTCTTCTATAACCTTTTGAACAGCTCTCCGCATTGGTCTTGCACCATAGGTAGGCTGATAGTAATGGCTTATTATCCACTCCTTTACTTCGTGCGAAATCTCAACTACAAGCTCTTTTTCAAGAAGCATTCTGTTTGTTTCTTCTACAAGTAAGTCAATAATGGATAGAAGATGTTCTTTCTCAAGAGGATGGAAGACGACTATTTCATCAACGCGGTTTAGAAATTCAGGGTTAAATGTCTTCTTAAGTTCACTCAGTACATTCTCTTTTATTCTCTCATAAACAAACTCTGATGCATTTCTCTGGAATCCGAGGGGGGTTGCCTTTTCAATCATCCTTGCACCAACGTTTGAAGTCATGATGATTACGGCATTCTTGAAGTCTACTTTTCTACCAAAACTGTCTGTGAGTACCCCTTCATCAAGTACTTGGAGGAGGATGTTGAAGACATCTGGATGTGCCTTTTCTATCTCATCAAAGAGTACTACAGAATATGGCCTTTTTCTTATCCTTTCTGTAAGCTGACCTCCTTCCTCATAGCCGACATAACCAGGTGGGGCACCTGTAAGTTTTGAGACATTAAATCTTTCCATATATTCGGACATATCTATTTTTACAAGTGAACTCTCGTCATTGAACAAGAACCACGCCAAGGCCTTTGCGAGTTCCGTCTTGCCTACACCTGTTGGGCCTAAAAAGAAGAAAGAGCCTATGGGTTTTTTGCTGGACTTAAGTCCTGCCCTTGATCTTCTTATCGCTCTCGATACGGCCTTTATTGATTCCTCCTGGGCTATTATCCTTTTATGTAGTTCATCCTCCATCCGTATTAGTTTTTCTGATTCTTTTTCTTCAAGTTTTACAAGGGGAATCCCGGTCATCTTAGAGACAGTATATGCAACATCCTCTTCTATTACAGAGGGTATCTCTTTACTTATGTTATCTTTCCATTGTCTGTGTAACTGTTCATAAATCTTTTTTAGTCTTTCCTCTTCTAAACGAATAGATGAGGCTTTTTCAAGATCATGGAGTTTTAAATACAGGTTCTTTTCTTTAGAAAGTCTCTGTGTCTCAGCCTCAAGCTCTTTTAACTCCTGAGGAGGACTATACCTTTTTAGCTTAATTCTTGACCCTGTCTCATCTATAACGTCTATAGCTTTATCGGGTAAGTATCTGTCAGAGATATATCTATCGGATAATCTTGCTGCAGACTCTAGTGCGGCATCATTTATTTTAACTTTGTGGTGGGCCTCATATCTGGATTTTAGTCCCCTTAAGATATCAATTGTGCTTCCAACATCAGGTGGTTGTATATTAATCGGTTGAAACCTGCGTTCAAGGGCACCATCCTTTTCTATATATTTCCTGTACTCATCCGGTGTAGTTGCGCCTATGCATTGTATCTCGCCTCTCGAAAGAGCTGGCTTGAGCATACTTGATGCATCGACAGATCCTTCTGCAGCACCTGCACCAATAAGTGTATGCAGCTCGTCGATAAAGAGTATGACATTGTCTGATTGAATAATCTCTCTCATGACGATCTTGAGCCTCTCTTCAAATTGGCCTCTGTATTTTGTACCTGCAATCAATGCACCAAGGTCGAGGGAAACAATGCGTTTGCCTACTAAACTATCTGGAATATCACCTGAGACGATTTTTTGCGCAAGCCCTTCTACTATGGCTGTTTTTCCAACTCCTGGCTCTCCAATAATTACTGGGTTGTTTTTAATTCGTCTGCCCAATATCTGGACTAAACGCTCTATTTCGTCTTCCCTGTTTATAACTGGATCGAGTTTTCCATCCCTTGCCATAAGTGTGAGGTCTCTTCCAAACTCATCGAGCGCAGGGGTTGCACTCCTTTTTTCTCTTACATTTGTATGAGTCCGTATTGAGAAATTAATTGTGAGTTGTCTTGCTCCAAGGAGGTTGGCACCAAGACTGCGTAATATTTTACCGCCTATGCCTTCTTCTTCCCTTATCAAGCCGAGGAGAATATGTTCGCTCCCGATATAATTATGACCGAGGAGACGGGCCTCTTCAACAGCAAGTTCAAGTACCTTTTTAGCCCGCGGCGTAAAGGGTATATCGTCGAAGGTCATAAAATCTGAACCTTGAGGCAGATTTCTTTGAACCTCCAAGCGAATTTCTTCTCGACTTATGCCCATCCTTTTTAGGATGGCTACAGGCAGGCCGTCTTCTTCTCTCAGGGTAGCAAGTAAAAGATGCTCTGTGCCAAGGTAGTCATTTTGACGTTTTTCAGCTTCTTCTTTTGCATATATAATTACCTTTCTTCCTCTTTCGGTAAACTTCTCAAACATGATCTCTCTCTTTTAGTTTAGAGTAATACTTTTTTTGAGAGAAAGTCAATACACTTCATTGAATATCAAGGCCAGAGAAGAAGAATGGTATTTCAAAAGATGCCGATTCCTTTGAGTCTGAACCGTGGACGATGTTGTGTTCGATGTCAGATCCAAAATCAGCCCTTATTGTGCCAAGTGCAGCATCCTTCGGATTAGTTGCTCCCATGACTTCTCTGACTATTAAAATGGCGTTATTGCCTTCTACTACCATGACAACAATAGGACCTTCTGAAATGAATTCAGTAAGGCTCTCATAAAAGGGTTTATCCTTATGGACAGCATAAAAACTCATTGCATCTTTCTTTGAAAGTCTGAGCATTTTTAGTGCAGCAATCCGCAAGATTTTTTGTTCAAATCTTCTTATAACCTCACCTATGAGATTTTTTTTCACACCATCTGGTTTAACTATCGACAGAGTTCTCTCCATTTCTCCTCCATTTATATTGAAAGTTTCTTTAGTAATTTTCTGGTAGATAAACAGGATTTCCTGAATTGAGCCCTCTCTTCCTTAGTCAGTTTTATCTCTATAATCCTTTCAATGCCTTCTTTCCCAATTATGGTCGGTACACCAGCATAAATATCCCTCATACCATATTCTCTATTAAGATATGCTGCACACGGAAGCATCCTCTTTTCATCGAGGAGGATTGATTTTATCATTTGAAATGTTGAGGCTGCTGGGGCATAGTATGCACTCCCCGATTTAAGTAAGGATACTATTTCTGCTCCACCATTTCTTGTCTTCTCTATTAATGCGTTAATTTTCTTTTTGGGTAAGAGTTCAGTTATCTGTATCCCTTTTATACTGGTAAACCTTGAGAGTGGTACCATATCATCACCATGCCCTCCGAGCACAATTGCTTCTGTGTCCTCAGGCGATACATTCAACTCCCATGAGAGAAATGTTCTTAATCGTGTGGAATCAAGTAAACCACCCATACCCAGAACACGTTTACAGGAAAACTCGGTAGTCTTCCATGCAAGTTGTGCCATTACATCCATAGGATTAGTTACAACAACTAAAATGGCTTTTGGAGAAGTGTTAGCGATCTCAATGCAGGCTTCTCTGACTATGTTTGCATTTGCATGAAGGAGGTCGCTTCTTGACATTCCAGGTTTTCTTGCAAGGCCAGCGGTAACAACAACAATATCAGAACCTGTTGTATCAGAATAATTATTTGTCCCTTTTATGATGGACGGTGAATTCCAGAGGGGGCACGCTTCTGCGAGGTCAAGTGCCTTTCCCTGGGGCATCCCTTCTACTACATCAAATAGGACAACATCAGCGATGCCTGATTGCAGAACAAACTGTGCAGTTGTGGCACCAACATTCCCTGCACCTATTATCGCAACCTTTTTCCTCATTGCGGTTACTCTCCTTCTATCAGCTTCTCGAGTTTTACCTTGGCTATTCGCCGACCTACCATCTCCAATATGGTTATTTTCTTCCCGTCTGTTTCCACAACATCGTCAATCTTGGGAATCCTTTGAAGGGCGGTCAATAAAAAACCGCTAAGGGTTTCATATTCTGTAGATTCAGGTATCTCTATCTCATAATCCTCTTTTAAATCTCTTATGCTAATGGATGCATCTATTCGCAATGTTCCATCACTGAGCTGTATAACAGGACTTTCGATATCGTATTCATCTCTTATTTCTCCCACAATCTCTTCTAAGAGATCCTCCATAGTTACAAGACCAGAGACTCCACCATATTCGTCTATAACTAAAGCCATGTGGATCCTTTTCCTCTGCATTTCTCTCAAGAGATTGCTTATCTTCATTGTCTCGGGTATGAAGAAGGGTGGTTTAATGAGCTTTCTTATGTCTATACCCCCTCTTACCAGTGCATTCAGGAAATCCTTTGTATACAGAATTCCCCGAATGTCATTAAGGTCTTTACCCACAGCGGGATATCGGGAAAATTGTTCTTCTGCGATGATAGTTTTTATTTCTTCTGTAGACATGCTAAGGCGCATTGTTACCATCTGAGTAGATGGTACCATGACCTCCTTGGCTGACATATCCGTAAACTCAAAAACGCTACGGATGAGTTCTCTTTCCTCAGCCTCAAAAATACCCCTTTCTTTCCCTTCCTCTAAGAGTAGCTTTATTTCCTCCTCTGAGATGTATCCCCTTTCACTGAATGCCCTTTTACCGAATGGTTTCAGTAAAATGTTTGTGCTTGCTTTTAGGATATAAACAAAAGGCGTGACCAATTTGGAAAACTTCTCTATGAGTGGAGCAATGAGGAGACCAGTGGCTTCTGGATTGTAAAGTGCAATTGACTTCGGTATGAGTTCACCGAAAACGATGAAAAAATAAGTAATAATTGCAGCAACTATGCCTATTGATATTGCATCACTTGAGACAGAGATGAATCGCATAGGTATATTTTGGAGAATAGGTTTTATCAATTTCACTGCCGCAGCACCGCCAATGGCAGATGCAAGAACAGCCGCAAGAGTGATACCAACCTGAATTGTTGCAAGAAATTTATCTGGCTCTTCTCGCAGTCTATCTAGAATCATGGCGTGTTTCTTGCCCTCATCAATGAGCTGTTTGATGCGTACCCTCCTAATCGTAACTATAGCAATCTCAGCTGAGGCAAAGAACCCGTTCAAGAGAATGAAAATAATGATGAGAAGGATATCAGGCCACATACAATTTAGAGACTAAATGCAAAATTTAAAATTAAATCCTGAATCAAGTTCAGGATAAAATTAAGGAATCCTGAAAATTTTAATCTGCATGAGGCGGATGTTTTTTTAATTTCAAATTTATTTCTGAGTTCCCTTTTTGGTGAGTTATCAGTTTCCATTGAGAGGATTAGGTCAGTTTTTTGATGATGGCATCAGCAATCATTGATGTAGTTGCAGCGGTGGGATCATCTGGTGTCGGCTTCATATCATATGTTAAATACTTTCCCTCCTCTATTACAGATGCGACAGCCTTTTCTAATCTTTCGGCTATCGCGAACTCTCCCAAATGTCTAAGCATCATAACCCCGGAAAGTATCATAGCAAGAGGGTTTACTTTATTCAAGCCTTTATACTTAGGAGCACTTCCGTGGACTGGCTCGAATACTGCTGCCTCTTCTCCAAGGTTTGCGCCAGGGGCAAGACCAAGTCCTCCTATGAGACCTGCTGCAAGATCAGATATAATGTCACCGTAAAGATTAGGAAGGACTATTACGTCGTAAAACTCTGGTTTCTGAACAAGTTGCATACACATGTTGTCAACTATCCTGTCTTCAAACTGAATATCGGGATACCTATTTGCTACGTTTCTTGCAGTTTCAAGGAAAAGCCCATCTGAACATTTCATTATATTTGCTTTATGTACCGCTGTAACCTTGCTTCTTTTGTTTTTTCTAGCAAACTCGAAGGCAAAAGTTACAATCCTATCCGTGGCATAAACAGATATAGGTTTAATGCTTATACCTGAATCAGACCTGATTATTTTCCCTGTTGATTTGATAATGAAATCTATAAGCTTTTTTGTATCTTCGGAGCCTTTTACGAATTCTATCCCGGCGTATAGATCTTCTGTGTTTTCTCTTATTATTACGAGATCAATATTTTCATATCTTGTTCTTACACCCTTAAATACTTTGCATGGCCTAAGGCAACAATAAAGGTCAAGGGTTTGTCTGAGTGTAACATTAACGCTCCTGAAACCACTTCCTACAGGTGTTGTGACAGGTCCCTTTAGTGCGACTTTATTCTTCTTTATTGAATCAAGGACCCTTTGAGGCAGAGGGTTCCCTTCTTTTTCAAATACCTCTTGCCCTGCCTCCTGGATATCCCACCTGATACCAACACCTGTTGCCTCAATTACTTGTTTTGTGGCAGCAGAGATTTCAGGGCCAATACCATCTCCTGGTATAAATGTAACTGTATACATTATGGATTTGCGGTGAGTATCTTCTTCGCAGCTTCAGGATAAGTAGCAATTAGCCTTAGCTCATCATCTGTAAGAGGCTTCTGGGTGTGAAGGTTGGCATACTGTGCGAGTTCAAGGATTTTTCTTGCTTCGTTATCATCGTGAAAATGGATGCCCAGTTTGTCATAGACATGCCTGAAACCCTTAATACCTCCATACTCTCCTGTTGTAATGATCCTTCCGGTTTCGGCAAGCTCTGGTTCACCCCTTCCTACATCCTCAGGATCATAAAGTTCATAGTTGCGCCTGTCTTTCAATGCCCCATCAGCATGTATTCCTGATTCATGAGCAAAGGCATTTGCGCCTAATCCCGGCTGATTTATTGGAATGGGGATATTAAATGCATATGATGCATATCTGCCGATTTTCCAAGCCTTCTTGAGGTCTACTTGCTCATCAAGGGGCAGCTTATCTTTCAAACCATGTGAGAATTTTAGGGCCAAAATTGTTGATACAAGATCACAATTGCCACATCGCTCTCCATAACCATTTACTGTTGTATTGATATATGAATCAACACCTACTTCTATAGCTCCTTGCGCACCTGCTACAGAAACAGCTTCTGCCATTCCGAGGTCATTATGGCAATGCATCTCTATGGGGAACTTTGTTGCGAGGGCAAGTGCCTTAGTCCTCTCATATATGGTTATGGGGTCATCGGTGCCAAGTGTGTCACAATATCTGAAGCGGTCTGCCCCCACTTCCTTACCTGCATTGGTAAATTCTATTAACCTGTCAAGCTCTGTTCTCGATGCGTCTTCTGCATTTACTCCTACCGTTTCTGCCCCGAGTTCCTTTGCAGTTTTTACAGCGTCAGTAAGAGATTTAATAATATCCCTAAATGTCCTTTTCCCCTGAAACTTACCTTTAATCATTATCTCCGAAGTTGATATCGAGACATTGATATGCTTGAGTTCAGGACAATTTTTAAAGGTAAGCCTTACATCTTCAGGAATAGCTCTGCACCAGCCTTCAAGTCGAAGCCTCTTAATCGTTCCGAGTTTAACAAGTTCGAGGTTTACATTTATATAGTTTACCTCATGTTTCAGAGTTGGGAAGCCTACCTCGCTCTGAAAGATACCCATTTCATCAAGATAGACATTCAACATGGTCTTAGAGAGTTTTGGGAGGAGTATCCGTGATGTCTGCACACCATCCCTATTTGTTACATCGATCAAGTAAACTTTACCTTTCATATAATCTTTTTCTCCTAAGTAATCTCTTTCTCCTAAAAGTAGGTGTATTCTCCACTACTTGAAAATTAACATACTAAAAGGCGAGCATTTGTTATTAAAAATAACAGATTTATTTAAGAGAATTCAACAAGAGTTTTATAAATTATTTTAGATGGCTATGATGAAGCAATATAAACTTACAGGCAGGTGATAAGGTGCATATCCATATGTGCGAAGGAGGACTGGAAAAGATAAAAACTCTTTGTTACAATTAATGCCGATCTTAAAGGAGGCTTATGTGGATTTTAGAGGTCAGGTTGCAATAGTTACCGGGGGAGGGCGTGGTATTGGTAAGGCAGTTGCAGAAAAACTTGCAAAAATGGATGTTAACTTAGTTATTGTAGATATAAATCATGATGAGGCTAATGAGGTTGCAGCGGCATTGACGGCATTCGGCGTAAAGACCATGGGGATAAAACTCGATGTATCCAATTCAGAGGAGGTCAAAAAGGTATTTGAGGATATACGCAAAGAATTTAACAAGATAGATATATTAGTAAACAATGCCGGCATAACAAGAGACAGCTTGTTGCTCAGGATGAAAGAGGAAGATTGGGATTCTGTTGTTGATATAAATCTAAAGAGCGTCTTTCTTTGTTCCAAGGAGGCTATAAAAGCGATGTCTCAACAGAGATATGGGAGGATCGTTAATATCACATCAGTAGCAGCATTCATGGGTAATCCAGGACAAGCAAATTATAGTGCCTCAAAGGCAGGGGTAGTCGGACTTACGAAGACAATTGCAAAGGAATATGCAAGCAGGGGGATAACAGTGAATGCTGTAGCGCCTGGTTTTATTAAAACTGCAATGACAGACGTTCTACCAGAGAATGTAAAGGTAGAGATAAATAAATTGATCCCTTTAGGAAGATTCGGTACAGCCGAAGATGTGGCTAATGCTGTTATTTTCCTTGCATCACCTGACTCAGGCTATATAACTGGTCAGGTAGTACATGTAAATGGTGGTATGTATATGTGAAAAATAAAAATATAAAAATAAAAATTTAAAATTAAGAAAAAGGATTTTTTTAGATTTTGAATTTAAGAATGGAGGTGCTTTCATGATAGAAGAGAGAGTAAAAGAGATTATATCGAAGCAGCTCGGGGTAAGCCCAGCAGAGATTACAGTCGAGAAATCTTTTGTTGAAGACCTTGGTGCAGATTCATTAGATACAGTAGAGCTTGTAATGGCATTTGAGGAGGCATTCGGTATAGAGATACCTGATGAAGATGCAGAGAAGATCGTAAAAGTTAAGGATGCTATTGAATATATTGATAAGAAAAAGCCTTCTGCATAATGGATAGGAAAAGAGTTGTCGTAACAGGTGTTGGTCTTGTGACACCTCTCGGTATAGGTGTAAAGACTACATGGGGAAATCTTCTCAATGGCAAATCTGGTATTGAAAAGATAACTTCTTTTGATGCCTCTGCCTTTCCTACACAGATAGCTGGAGAGGTTAAAGGTTTTAATCCTGAAGATTTCATAGAGCCTAAAGAAATTAAAAAGATGGACCGTTTTATACATTTTTCTCTTGCCGCAACAGCAATGGCTATTGATGACTCTAGTCTAAAGATAACAGACAGGAATGCAGGGAGAATAGGTGTTATTGTTGGTTCAGGCATGGGAGGCCTGCACGCAATTGAATACTACCACTCTATTTACCTTGAGAAGGGGCCTAAAAGAATAACACCTTTTTTTGTCCCGATGTTATCCATAAATCTTGCGTCAGGTCAGATATCCATAAAATTTAATGCCAAAGGGCCAAACTCTGCAGTAGCTACTGCATGCGCTACAGGAAGTCACTCGATTGGAGATGCCTTTAAGATAATTCAGAGGGGTGATGCAGATGCCATGATAGCTGGGGGTACAGAAGCAGTGATAACACCTATGGGAGTAGGAGGATTTAATGCAATGAAGGCCATTTCTACAAGAAATGATGAGCCAGAAAAAGCAAGCAGACCTTTTGATATAAATAGAGATGGATTTGTAATAGGAGAGGGCGCAGGTATAATAATACTTGAGAGTCTTCAGAACGCTCTTGATAGAGGTGCAAAGATATATGCTGAGTTAGTCGGATATGGTATGACAGCTGATGCATATCATATTACTTCCCCTTCTCCTAGCGGTGAGGGTGCTGCAAGATGCATGGCAGTGGCATTAAAGGATGGAGGAGTTGACCCTTCAAAGGTTAGCTACATAAATGCACATGGTACTTCAACAAAATCTGGAGATGAGCTTGAAAGTCAAGCTATCAAGACAGTATTTGGAGAACATGCCTATAAAGTTGCAATCAGCTCGACAAAATCCATGATGGGACATTTACTGGGTGCCGCAGGAGGTGTTGAGGCCGTTATCAGTGTTCTCAGTATTTATAATGATATGGCACCCCCAACAATAAATCTCGACAATCCAGATCCTGAATGTGACCTTGATTTCATTCCTCATAAAGCAAGAAAAATGATGATTAATTATGCCTTATCTAATTCTTTTGGATTTGGTGGAACCAATGCCTGCCTCCTGTTTAAAAAACTCGAGATTTAGACATTGTTCAAGAATTTATTTTAAATTATTATGAACAACGGTATTTAAGCAGGACATAGTATTTTCGCTCATTCTCGCCCCCGAGCTTTGTCAGGGCCTCCGAGGCTTTTGCTTCTTTATATTGGAGTATTTTAATGGACTATCGGCAAAAGAAACCGCTCAAATACTATGCCTTGCTATCTCTACAGGTATTTATGAATAGAAGTACACTAAGGTATCAAAAAATAAATTTTTCCACAACATCTGCATTATTTGGGATAAACTAATTTAAATTGGAAAATATTGCTGAATTAGAAAAACATTTTGGTTACATTTTTAAAAATAAGGCCCTTCTCATAGAGGCTCTGACACACAGGTCTTTCTATCATGAAAATCCTGATAAATCAGCTGACCATAATGAAAGGCTGGAATTTCTTGGCGATTCTATACTCGGATTCGTAATCGTCGAGTATCTCTTTTTTTTAGATAAAAAATTCACAGAATCAGTTATGGCTAAGACTAAATCCTATCTCGTAAAAGAATCTGTCCTTTCTGAGGTTGCTAACTCTATATCTTTAGGAAGATATCTCAGGCTTGGAAAGGGCGAGGAGGCCAGTGGTGGCAGGTCTAAAAAATCGCTTCTGGCAGATGCTGTTGAAGCCTTTTTGGGAGCAGTTTACTTAGACGGCGGTTACAAAAAAGTTAGAGAACTTATACTAAGGTTGTTCAGGGAAAAGATAGATGTTATCATGCATTCTAATGAACTCCATGATTTTAAGACAGAACTTCAAGAAAAAACGCAACTCTTATTCGGTACACTACCTGATTACAGAGTTATAAAACAGGAAGGAGAGGAACACAAAAAAATTTTTACGATTGAAGTCTTTATAACCGGGAAAAAGTTTGGCAAGGGTACAGGAAAAAGTAAAAAAGAAGCGCAGGCCTTTGCTGCCAAAGAGGCACTTTCACGTCTTCTTTCATACAGTGATCAAAGCGCAATGTCCTAAAGGAGGGGTGTATTATGAATCTTGAGATATTTAGATCTTGGCTTGATTCGTATGGACGTGCGTGGGAAAGTCGAGATACCCAGTCATTTGAAGGTCTTTTCACAGATAATGCCACGTATCATGCAAACCCTTTCAGTGAACCCATATGCGGTAATTCAGCGATCCGTGATTACTTCTTATTAAATATTATGCACTCTCAGGAACAGATTCAGTTTAACTATGAAGTTCTTGCAGTCACTCAGGATATTGGTATTGCTCATTGGTGGGCATCCTTTGTCCATATTTCTTCAAAAACAAAGGTCAAATTAGATGGTATATTTATCGTGTCCTTAGATGCTGAGAGGCGTTGCAAAGATTTAAGGCAATGGTGGCATTGGCTGGAGTACAGTACATAATTCCGTGTAGGAAAAATACGGATACCATAATTGGTAAAAATCCTACGAAAAAATCAGACATTCACTGATACCTTTCTTTTTGGTCTACAAGTATAGTGGATTCATATGTCATGAAAAAGTGGCAAATTTAAATCCGTTCGACCACTATATCTGCTGCTAAGTTTTATGAACAATCTGGTGTAAATGTGTATGTTTTTTGAGTACTATAGTAGCTATGAGCAAAATCCATTAATCTAAAAAATGCATTTATATAATGCAGATGTTGTGAAAAAATTTATTTTTCGATACCTTAGTATACCTTTAACTGATGGTTTATGGAATATTTTTACGGATATAACCAATAAAGATATTCCCAATAAATCATCGAGTTAGATAAATTTTTGAACAATGTCTGCATTATTTGGGTTAAAGGTTTTATCGAAAATTCGTCTTATGAGCGGTTCCCATCTTACAAAATCTTATAGAAGAGGGAAGATATGAGATGTACAATCTGGCTATTTTAGGTGGTGGCCCTGCTGCAATGACTGCAGCGCTATATGCGGCGCGAAAGAAGCTGAATACTTTCCTGTTAGCCAAGGATATTGGCGGTCAGATGATGCTTACTACTGAAATAGAAAACTATATCGGGTTTCAACAGATTACCGGCGCGGAGCTAACTGATCGCTTTTACAAGAATTTTAGTCATTTTGGGGAGGTGGACAAACGCATTGGAGAAAGCGTAACAGGCATTAAAGTTCTGGAAAAGGCATTTGAAATTTCAACGGATGTACACACATATCAAGCGAGAGCGGTGATCATTGCCACGGGAAAACGTTCTCGGCCTCTGGGAGTACCCGGGGAGAAGGAATTGGCAGGCCGCGGCATAAGCTACTGCTCGACCTGTGATGCCCCACTTTTTGGTGGTCGTGAAGTGGCAGTGATTGGAGGCGGAAATTCAGCGGTGCAGGCGGTGATAGACTTGTTACCTATAGCAACAAAAATCTCAATAGTTAATTTTGCTCCTGCCTGGCAGGCTGATCCCATTCTGCTTGAAAGGATTAAGAATTCAGAAAAAGTACTGACCTATCTTGAATGGGAAGTTATTAAAGTACTTGGTGAAAAAAGGGTGACGGGTATTGTTATAAAAAACAGGGAAAATGGTGAGGTAAAAGAGATCGCTATTGAAGGGATGTTCGTAGAAATCGGCCTGATACCTAATTCCGAGTTTGTCGGAGATGTTGTTCATCTCAACAAACACAGGGAAATTATAGTCGATTGTTATTGCAGAACCAATATGCCTGGCATCTTTGCAGCAGGTGATGTTACAACTGTGTCTGCCAAGCAAATTATAGTTGCTTGCGGCGAAGGGGCGAAGGCAGCTCTTTCTGCCTATGATTATCTAATTATGGAGGGTTTTTGGACGGCACAGGCAACAGACACTTATTGACGTAAGGAGAGCATGATATGGATATGGTACAGATACCAGAAGATGTTAAAAATTTTGTGAAGGAAGAATTTAGAAAACTTCCACAGAAGGTTAGACTCCTTTTCTTTACCCAGGCATTTGAATGTCCTCATTGCAAATATGCAAGAGAGCTTTTGAACGAGCTTGTTAAATTTTCCGATAGAGTTATGCTTGAAGTTTATGACTTTCAGAAGGATGTTGAAAAGGTGAAACAGTACGAAATTGACAAGATTCCTGCCATTGTTGTGGAAGGTGCAAAGGACTACGGTATCCGCTACTTCGGTATTCCCTCCGGGTATGAGTTTAGTTCTCTCATTGAGGATATCCTTGATGTTTCCAGAGCTAACTCTGATTTGAGTGAGGAAACTAAAAAAAGACTGAAGAATCTAAGGAGGCCGGTTCACATTCAAATTTTTGTGAGTCTGACCTGACCGTATTGCGCCCATGCAGTTCGCATGGGTCACAAACTGGCTATCGAAAGCGACCTTATTCGTGCAGATATGATCGAGTCCACAGAATTCCCTCATTTGGTCAATAAGTATGATGTTTTCAGTGTGCCAAAGATGATCATCAATGAGGATATTCGGTTTGAGGGTTCTTTGCCAGAACCCCTGTTTGTTGAGAAGGTGATGGAAGTTGAAAAAAAGTAAAATAAGAATGAATCATTTTGATCAGGATGCACCATTTGTATTAAATTGTATTAAAACTAAGGAGGTGCTTATGGTTTACAGGATAATAATTGTTTCTATCGTAAGTCTTTTTCTTGTTTCCATTGCATCAGCGCAGGTATGTATCGATTGTCACAAGGATATTACTCCACGTATTGTCTATGACTGGCAACTCAGTAAGCACAGCAAGGCCGGAGTTGCCTGCTCATCATGTCATGGCGATCAACACCAATCGGCTCAAGATGTCGCAAAGGTGAAAATTCCAACACCTGATACCTGTGCCGTGTGCCACGCTGCACAAGTTCAACAATTCAAGTCTGGAAAGCATGCTCTTGCATGGGCTGCTATGAAAGCCATGCCAACAGCTCATTGGCAACCTATGGCATTGATGGAGGGATTGAAAGGCTGTGGTGGATGTCACAAAATTGGGTTAAAGACTGAGGCAGATATTAAAGAATTGAAAAAGGATGACGGAGGTTTTGGTCTTGCTTCATGCGATGCGTGCCATACAAGGCATGCATTTTCCATTAAAGAAGCCAGTCAACCACAGTCCTGCCGGACCTGCCACATGGGAATTGATCATCCACAGTGGGAGATGTATTCCGCTTCTAAGCACGGTGTTCGATATCTGCTGAAGCAGATCGGAACTCTTCCTGAAACGGTTGCTGCACCGACATGTCAGACTTGCCACATGCAGGAGGGGAACCATGCTAATAGAACAGCATGGGGATTTCTTGCAGTAAGACTCCCGATGCCCGAGGACAAACAGTGGGCTGCGGACCGTGTTACCATTCTTCAAGGGCTCGGCGTGCTTGATCCTAAAGGGAAACCAACGGCACGGCTTGATGTTGTTAAGGCCGCAGATTTAGCCCGTCTGACACAGGAAGATTGGCAGAAAGAAAGGGATAAAATGGTGAAGACCTGCAATCAGTGTCATTCCGTCAATTTTGCAAAAGCAGAGTTAAAAAAAGGCGACCAGATGATTAAAGAGGCAGATCATTTAATGGCTGGGGCAATTCGTATTGTTGCGAACCTATACAAAGACGGTACAATTAAAAAACCGAAAAGCTATGCTTATGCATTTCCTGACCTGCTTACATTCACTGATGCCCCAACAGTGATTGAACAAAAACTTTTCATTATGTTCCTTGAATACCGTATGAGAACATTCCAGGGGGCATTTCATGCAAATCCTGATTATGCATTTTGGTATGGCTGGAGCGAGATGCAGCGAAGCCTGTCATGGATTAAAGAAAAGGCTAAAGAGCTTCAAAGCAAACAAAGGGCAAAGAAAAAATAATTACTTAATTATTCGTGAAACCTATGGCGGATGCAGTATCTTCGCTCATTCTCGGTCGTTCCGACCTCCGAGGTTTTTGCCTCTTTATATTGGAATATTTTCATTGGACTATCAGCAAAAAAATCCGCTCAAATACTACATCCGCCATCAGCGATTGTTTTGTTTGCTTAAGGTTGGTTAGAAAAAGGAGGTGAGTTCGATGGCAAAAGACCCTGTATGTAATATGACAGTAGATGAGAAAAAGGCAGCAGCGACGAGTGTTTACAAAGGAAGGACGTATTATTTCTGTGCGAAGGGATGTAACGAGAAGTTTGACAAGGAGACTGAGAAATTTGTAACAAAAGAAAAAGAATAAATCAAAGAGGAGCGATGTTTAG
>CAZXCW010000001.1:29797-51625 GCA_964639385.1 uncultured Nitrospiraceae bacterium | reverse complement strand
CAATAAAGATATTCCCAATAAATTATCGAGTTAAATAAATTTTTGAGCAATATCTGTACTATTTGGGTAAACGCTTTGATAAAAGTCTGATTCCCCCCTATTTGTGACACATTATACAACAAATACCTCTAATTTGGAATACAGTCAATGTATTGACAATATACGAATTTTGTGCATAAAAAATGACGGTCTTACAGAGATTGAAAAAACTCCTCGATTTCTGGCTTTGCAGCATAAAACCTTGCACTAACAGATATGATATCATCTTCAGTCAATGAGTATTCAAGAGAGAGGACATCGTGTTCTTCTTTCCATGTACCATCATTTTCTTTTCTAGGGCTATACATACTCGAGAGTGCCTCTGCAAGAGAGACGATGGAAACAGAATCTTTATACGCTGCTGAAAGTGATGGTTGGTGGTGGAATTGAATGGCTGAGGTGATTTCGGGTGGAAATCCATTCTCGAGTGCAAACCATGCCCCTGCCTCTGCATGGGTGCAGCCGAATAGTTCTTTTTCTTTTTCAAGCTTACTGTTCGAAGATTCGATCTCGACAAAATCCTTGGCGTCCATTTTATAAAAGATGATCCTTCCAATATCATGGAGTAAACCCGAAAGAAAGCATTCCCTCGGACATGTCATGCATATTTTTTCTGAAAAGGCTCCGGCAAAGAGGGCAACCTCATAACTGTGGATCCAGAGATTTTTTATATCGAATGAACTATGAACAGGAAATATATCCATGGCAGTCATACCGATAGCAATAAATTTTATTTTGTCAAAGCCGAGAAACATAATGGCCTGTCTAATATCTTTTATTTCTCCAGAATGACCAAAAAGTGCCGAGTTTGCAACCCTCAGTACCTTTTCTGCCAGTACCTGGTCATGAGAGATCAGTCTATAGAGCTCCGAAGCCGATGATCCAGTATCCGTGATAGTGGAAAGTATTTGTCCCATCAGGGCAGGTATTGTGGGCAGATCCTTAAGACCCTTGATATATCCCTTTACATCGCGGTCTTCCATTTTTTCCCTAAATATTTCACAGTTGAGTCTGGTTATCGCACCTCATATCCTCTTCGAATCTTCCTTACTCGGTTTTTTCATCAAAGACGGTTTACTTTTTGTGTCGAACCCAGCAGGGCACTCTGAAACATCTCTAATTCAGCTAAAAGCAGGGAAAAATGCGACTTCATACTTTTAGCATTTTCTCTTTCTTGTATTGATAATCTATCCAGAATCTTCTTGATCCTCTCGCCTCCGAGGAGTGATGCACTCTCTGACAATTCAAGGAGTTCCTTGAAGATATCCGAGCTGTTTTCTTTCTCAAGCTCCTGTTGTTTCAAGTGCGTTAATCGCTCACTTAACCGCGTCGAGAAAGATTTAGTAATTTCATCGTATTCAGCAAAATCAATGCCCAATTCAGACATGATGAGGCATTTATTCCGCATAACAGGAATCTCACTCTCCAGAACCTCACGGACTTTCTGTATCAGGAATAATTCCTTAATCGGTTTGATAATATAATATTTGCATCCCATGGCGATGGCTTTTCCAACAGTTTTTTTATCAGCTGCAGAGGTTAAAAAAATCACTGGGATCTCTCTCCAATCCGGGGCCTGCTTCACAGCACTGAGGAATTCCAGACCATCCATCTCAGGCATCATAATATCAGATATTACTAATCGTACATTCCGTGCATTTTTCAAATATTCGAAAGCCTCTTTTCCGGTAGATGCAGTGATGGTCTGATAACCGTGTTTGTGGAGAATGATCTCAAGGAGCCTTGCACTTACCGGGTTATCTTCAATAATGAGTATGCTCATGAACTTCCTATATTACATCGTGTCTTTCTCGTGTTCGGCACACTCATTCAAGAGTATTATTGTAGATGAATACTCATCATGAAGTACGGGTGTTATGGTCAATAGCACCTGATTGCCATTCAACATCACAGGTAAATCTTCACCAATTTTTCTTGAACCTTTATCTATTGTTGATAAAAGACCTTTAACCCGTGGGCGGTCTTTTTCCTGAAGAAGTTCTATGAAGTTCGATCCGAGTAATTTCTCCTCCGGCAGGTCAATAAGTGATATTGCAGCGGTGTTGGCATATATTATTCTCAAATCCGGAGTAATTTCCAGAATACATTGAGACAGACTTCCCAGGATGACCTCAAAATGATTTTTTACTGAAAGCAACTCCTTCGTAATCTGTCGCGGCTGGATGCCATCCGATCCCATTATTCCTTTCTGCAGACCCTCCGAAATTCTCCAGCCTGCATCATCCACTACTTTAAGTATGACTGGCGCCATCTTACTGAAGGGGCCCTTTGGGATACACACATTGGCTCCGTATCGGGTCAGCTCTTCCATTTCTTCTATACCGACGGCCGAAAGAATAACTATATACACGTCCTTGAATTCCGATATCTTCCGGATGACCTGACACAGTTTCTTACCGTCAATATTGGGCATAATCAGGTCAGTAAAGATAATATCGGGGATATAGGTTTTCAAAATGGCCAGAGCAGAAAGACCGTCTTCAGCAGTTAAGACGAAATGTCCTTCTTTTTTAAGCAGATCCTTCATCCACGTCAATACAAGTGGATGGTTATCAACAACTAATATTTTTTTCCTCTCTGACCGCTCATTCATCAAACAAGTTCCTTATGTCTTTTGAGATCATGTCGAGTTTTTCCTGTAGAGATTTGATCGCTTCTGCGGCCCCCCCAAGAATATTCTGTCGGGCATTCATCTCAACATCTCTTGCAACTTCATATATCCCATCAAGACCGAGATTCACGGCGGCGCCCTTTATAGAATGGGCCATCTCAACCACACTCTGACGGTCACCTTTATCAATAGCGGACTGCAATTTTCTCAGATCGGATGAACTAGTCTCTACAAAAAGTCTAAGGAGATCTAAGAATTCTTCTTTCTCTAAACCGATATTTTCTGCTAATTCCCAGAAATTCATTATTTTCTTTCCTTTCCCTTAGCCCACTTATTTAGCATCTCAAAAACAACCTCTTTCTTGATAGGCTTTGATATATAGTCATTCATACCCGCTTCAAGACATTTTCCTCTATCGCCTTTCATTGCATGGGCAGTCATTGCGATAATGGGGACGCTACCAAATCCCTTATCCCTGATTATCTTTGTTGCCTCCATTCCATCCATCTCCGGCATCTGGATATCCATGAAGATTAGATCAAATTTATCGGGGCTGGCCGTAAACTTCTCCACCGCCTCCTTACCGTTCTTGGCCACTTCGACGTGACAGCCGCCCTTTGTTAGCATGATTTTTGCGAGATTCTGATTTACAGGGTTGTCCTCGACAAGTAGAATATGGACAGGACAAAGGTCTTTTCCATTCAGGGGGGGCTTCGTGACTATTATCTCATTCCTCTCTTCACTTTTTCCCAACCAGGCTGTGAAATGAAAAGTGCTACCCCTGCCGGGCTCGCTTTCTGCCCATATATCACCATCCATGCGCCTTGATAGATGCAGGCATATTGATAAACCCAGGCCTGTGCCTCCGTATTTCCTGGCAAATGAGCTATCGGCCTGTTTAAATGCATCAAAGATGGCATTTAATTTATCTTTCTGAATTCCGATTCCCGTGTCGCGAACTATGGAGTGGAGTTTTACCCAACCATCCCTTTCTTCCTCAACATCAATAGAGATATCTATCTCACCTGATTCAGTAAACTTGGCAGCGTTCCCCATCAGGTTTATGAGTACCTGTCGAAACCTCCCGGGATCTCCTTTAACAAAGGGAGGAACTTTATCATTAATATGACAGAGTAGTTTAATAGGCTTGTTCCTCATTATGGGATGAATCAACCCGCAAACTTCGTGGGCTATTGATGCAGGGGAAAAGTCAACATTTTCAAGCCTTAACTTACCGGCCTCAATCTTAGAAAAATCGAGGATGTCATCGATCAAGGTGAGGAGAGTGTTCCCGCTGCCCTTTATCGCCCTGGCATATTCAATCTGTTCCTCGGTGAGCTCTGTTTCGAGTAGCAAATCGGTAAACCCGATTATGCCATTCATAGGCGTCCGAATCTCATGGCTCATATTTGCAAGAAACTGTGATTTGGCAAGATTCGCAATTTCTGCCTGTTCACGTGCCTTATTGACCTCTTCTGTCCGACTCTGAACCTCCGCCTCAAGATACTGCATGTGGTTATTGAGAAGTCTATTGAGAGCTGTATTTTCGAGTGCATAAGCAGTGTTAAGAAGAATGATAGAAAGAGCCTTGAGGGATGGGTCATTTACATTCAACTGGTCATGCCGCAGTATTCCCACAAACATACCCCTGGTTCGTGACTGTGTTGCAAGGGAATGGAATATCACTGTGTGTTCAGTTCTTTTTGCCGGGACCATAACAGGACGACTCTGACTCAGGGCCCAGGCAAATTCTCCACTCATTATTTTATTCTCCACCTCATCCAGGATTAACATCTTTTCTGATTGAGGTTCGCATCCCTCCAGGACAAAATTCTGATCAGTTTCATCAACCATCATAAATCCCGTTGCTTCACAGGATAGTATTCGATTGAGCTGAGTTTGAGTTGCGAGAAGAATAGCTGCAGGATTCTGATTGTTGTTGATCCTTGCCTGAAACTCTCCGGATGAAACCAGCATTTCTAAAATAGAGATTAAACGCTGGTTTATTTCTTCAAGATAGTTAATGCGTTCTTTTAAAATATGTATCTGGCTTGTTTCCTCCAGGCTATTAATCATTTTCTGCATCCAGCTTTAGTGTCCCCACTGTCTCAGCAAATTGCTGTTCAATCTGATTCATTGCAGGGGATAATATACCCGGTGAGAGTCCAATGCACTCCCACGCCTTTGCATCCAAGGGTGGTACAAATCGCTCTCCGCTACTGCCAAGCTGCATAGCATGTGCAACGATATCAGACACATGAATAACCGCTGTCTCAGTGGGGAAATGCATTGCTGCCGTCGGTCTGTGATGAAACCATACCATTTCTATCGTGCTCAAAGGGAGTTTCCATTTTTGTAACAGAGCACCTCCTACGTCAGCATGATCAAACCCCATCATTTCTCGTTCGACCTTATATATAGGTTCTTGATATTCTTTGCTTCTAACAAATAATTCAAGGGATTGTTCCGGTATTTTTGTAAAAATAATAAGCCTTCCGATATCGTGCAGTATTCCTGCTACGAAAAAGCGCTCCACGTTAGGTTCCCTTCGATAAGTAGCCAGCACTCTCGCAGTTAGACCACAGGCGATGCTGTGGTGCCAAAATGATTTTATTTCAATGAGCTCTTTAGGTATCCTTTCGAATAATCTCAGAACCGTTGTCGCCAGAATCAAATCATTGATCTGCTGGATACCCAAAATTGATACTGCCTGAGTAATTGTTTCGATTTTCGAAGGAAAACCATACAACGGACTGTTTGCCATCCTGAGCAAGCGAGCGGCAAGTCCCTGATCTCCGCTGATGATCCTGGCTATATCCAGAATCGAGCTACGGGGGTTATTAAGAATTTCGTTAATCGATATGAAAATCGTTGGTGGCGATGAAATTTCCATATTATAACTGATAAGATCATCCGGTTCAAACGTCTTAGCTGATTTCTTCTGATGCATGGCAAGCCTTTCGTAAAACACATAGGCGAAATAGTTCCTTTATAGCCGGGTGATTGCAGTCTGTGTGTCTAAAAATCTCACTTAGGTCTTTTTCTGCCTTCTCGAGAATTAAGGGGTCTATTTTTCCGGTGACAAAGGCTTCGACATCCTGGTCCGTTAACCCCTGAATATCTGCTTCTGTAACACCCCATGCCCTGAAAATACATAGATGCTTTTCTATAAGTTCTGTCCCGCCTGTCAGCAGGAGGCGTCCATTGATATCCTTAACGTCACTATTAAGAATCATACCTGGCTTCAGATAATCTATATTTACTATTGCCATATTATTTCACCTAATCCCGCTCCTCTATCAGCTTGTCTTCACAAGTACCATTAATTCTTCCTTGTTGCACATGAATGACAGCAATGCAATGACTCAAATTTTGATGCTGTGCAGACCTCCATATAATCTTATCGGTATAAGCCAGTAATAACTTTAGACCCTTTTTTTATTAAAATAAGAGTTTTTTAGTACTGGTGCTTTGATATATTTATCGAAATTCTTAGAAGATTCCTTAAGTAAGGGAATAAGATGCGAGATTTGCCCGGAGTCTTATGAGAGCCTGGTTGTGCAGCTGACATATCCTTCCCTCTGTCAGGCTCAGTATCTTGCCTATTTCCTTCATTGTCATTTCATCCCAATAGTATAGAGAAAGGATCACCTTTTCTTTTTCTGGCAGCCTGTCAATAAGGTCTGTAAGTAACTTTTTCATATAGTTATCTTCACATATTTCTAAGGGTGTCTTCATATTGGGGTCAGGGATAGTTTCTTCCAGATCCAGACCACTTTCTCCATTCATTTTTTTTCTGAATTTTTCAAAGCGTAATGTTATTCCAAAATGAGCACTCTGAAGTATTTTGTAGTATTCATCCAGCTTTATATTCAATTTCTCTGCGATTTCTTCAGCCTCTGGCAAACGCCCATTTTTTTTCTCAAGTTCAAGACATGCCTTTTCAACAGAAGCTATTTTCTTTTTCATGGATTTAGGTATCCAGTCATGGGACCTTAATTCATCGAGCATTGCTCCCTTAATTCGGTACTCTACGAAAGTGTTAATTTTCACTTCATCTTCTCTATACCGGCTGAGGGCATCTAAAAGACCCATCACACCAACGCTGATAAGATCTTCTAATGTAAGCTGTGGGGGTAATCTCCATGCCAATCTATAAGCGGTATATTTTATGAATGGCAGAAAGTCTTTAACAATCTGTTCCTTTTCATCATCGCTCAGCTCCTTTTTATACCCTATCATTTGTTTTATTTCGTAAGCATAGGTGAAGAAGTCAATAAATTTCCTACGAAAAGCTGGAGCGTCCCCTTAACTTTGTTATTTGGTTCTAAAACCTTTGCTGCAATCTCCAGAATCTTTCTCGCTGCAGAACATCGGGGATAGAGATCTACGAAAGCCCTTTGTGCCCTGACGGCTTTCTGGACATCTACGTCATTTGGAATGTATCCGAGATAATTGAGAGATATGTTTAGAAATTTTTCTGCCGCCAGTGAAAGCCTCCTGAACACCTCAAGACCCTCATCAGCATTTTTTGCAGAGTTTACTAGAATAAAAAATTCTTTTTCCTGATACCTGGTAGAAAGTACTTTAATCAATGCGTAGGCATCCGTCAATGCCGTTGGCTCTTGTGATGTAACTATAATGATTTCCTGTGCTGCGATGCAGAAGAAAGCCACATTTTCTGATATACCCGGGGCTGTATCGATGAGGAGGACATCTATATCATAATCGAAAGAATCAAATTCCTCCAGTATCCTTAACCTCTGGAATTCACTCAGGGCCGTCAACTCTTGCACTCCTGAACTTGATGGCAGTATCTTTATCCCATGCGGACCATTAATCAGGATATCCTTTAATTTCATCTCACCGTTGATTACATGTTGAATGGTATACCTTGGCGCTAAGTTTAGGAGAACATCAATACTGCTGAGTCCAAGATCAGCATCCATTATGAGTACATCTTTACCTAACTTTTTTATTGCGAGGGCTAGATTCGCAACCATGTTAGTTTTGCCGACACCCCCTTTACCACTCGCAATGGCAATGGTCTTCACATATTTTTGCTCCGGTTTTTCATTCAGCATTCATAGTACCCTTTCTTTAAAATGAGATTTATAAGTTTATTTACTGTTACAAATTCAATGTCATCTGGAACTTTCTGGCCTGTCGTGAAATATGCAACGGGCATTTGATAGATGAGAAGAAGATTATAGAGTGAGCCAAATCTCACTGCTTCATCTATCTTTGTAAAAGAAATGCAATCAATTGGAAGTCGTCTGTAAAATCGGTATGCCTCTGTCATGAATTCATCATCACAGCTTGCACCCATGAGAAGATGAAGCTCTATAGGAAATTCGATTTTAGATATCTCAAGGAGATCATTTATATATTCCTCATCCTTAGGATTTCTTCCAGTGGTATCTATAAATATAAGGTCCCTGCTCTTGGCAAAATGTATAAGACTATTTTTTAGTTCTCCAATGTTAGAAGTAATAGATAATGGTATCCCCATGATCTTCGAATATATCCTCACTTGTTCAACGGCTCCAATTCTGTATGTATCAAGACTTATAAGGGCAACCCTTTTGCCGTTTTTTATCGCAATGGCTGAAAGCTTAGCAATAGTTGTAGTTTTACCCACACCTGTTGGCCCCATGAGCATAATAGCCTTTTTATGTTCTGAACAGTCTTGTGACTCCGATGATAATCCATTCAGAATGCTATGTTGTCTCACCTTTATATCAGCTGATAATAATGCGGGAAGGTCATTCAAATCGTTGGCATTTTTGCAGAGGTGGAGGGCAAATTCCTCTCGCACTGACCTTTCCCGGAGGAAACGGAAAATCATTCCTTTGTATTCTGGCAGAGACATCTCAGAACCATAATTTTTCATGCTCTCAATCATCCCGCGGATATTTCCAATCTCGCCCGTTATTGAGTTCTTAAAATAGTGAAACTCTTTCAAGAGCGTCTGAGAAGCACGATTAGCCGGAAGCTTGTTATGCCTAAGGTCTCCTACTGAATTGGTTTTTGGTGGTACTACATTATTTTTCCTTTTGCAATTTAATTTTTCAACAGTCTCTTTACCTCTTTCATGACATATCTCATAATCCATTGCAGCGGTGACCTCCACAAACGGTCTGATACCTCTTTTTTCTTCCGTTGATAATATGATTGCGTCTTCACAAAATTCCTTTTTCACCAATTCCAGTGCCTCGGCAAAAGTTTTTGCTTTAAATTTCTTAATCTTCATATCTCAACATCCCTGTAATAGATAATTTTACTGATGGGGAAATTTCTGTATTTGAAAGCACGACGAGAGATGGAAGGATCCTTTCTATGATTCTCCTGAGGAGTCTTCTGACTTGTGAGGAACAAAGGATAAGTGGCATGGCACCTTTCAAAGAATCCTTTAGGAGAGCATTTTCTATAGCCCTGATTAACTTACTTACAATGTCAGGACTTATTACACCACCTGCCTCTATAGCTTGTGAAAGTTCCCTTTCGAACCTTGGATCCAGCGTCATAACCTTGATATCCCCACCAGCAGATACGTACTGTTTGGTGATAAAACGCGACAATGCCTGTCTCACATATTCAGTGAGTACCTCTGGATCTTTAGTAGAAGATGAATAATCAAGAAGGGTTTCAAGTATAGTAACTTTATCATTTATTGATACCCTCTCTTTCAGGAGATTCTGAAATACTCGTTGCACACTTCCCAGCGTCATCTGGGTAGGAACAAGCTCATCAACAAGTTTCGGATAATTCTTTGAGATGTTGTCCAACGAGTTCTGCATCTCTGTCCTCGTTAAGAGCTCCCAAGCATGAGTTTTTATCATCTCTGTCATGTGTGTTGCAATGACTGTCGCAGGGTCAACAACTGTGTATCCTTTTATCTGAGCCTTCTCTGCTTCTTTATCACTAATCCAGAAAGCTGGGAGGCCAAAGGCCGGCTCTTTTGTCGGTATCCCTTCTATCGCCTCTGCCTTTGCAGAGGTAACAGCAAGATAATGGCCTATCATAACCTCGCCCCTTCCAGCCTCTATGCCCCTCACGAGAAAACTATATTCATGTGGCCTCAGTTGTAAGTTATCCTTTATATGTATTGCCGGAATAACAAAACCAAACTCTTGAGCAAGTTGTTTTCTGATAGCCTTTATTTTGTTAAGAAGTTCAGCATTCTCGGACTGAACAAGGGGTATAAGTCCATAACCGATCTCAAATGTGAGAGGTTCGATCTCCATAAGGGCCTCAAGAGAGGGTTCCTGCGTAATAGCATCCACCTTCTCCTCTTTTTCCTCAACTACTGGTTTCGACAGGACATATGCCAAGGCACCTGATGCTGCTGAAAGGAGGAAAAAGGGAATATGAGGTAATCCTGGCACTAATCCAAGGACAACCATTACTCCTGAAGCGGTACCAAGGGTTTTTGGATTTAATATAATCTGCTGCGAGATATCCTTCGCAAGATCTGTCTCAACTCCTGCGCGGCTCACGACGATACCAGCTGCAGTCGAGACGAGAAGAGCTGGCATCTGCGAAACAAGACCATCACCTATGGTTAATATTGTGAACGTCTGAGCAGCCTCCGAAATAGTCAATCCTTTCTGAAGAGTGCCTATAAGAAAGCCCATGATTATATTGATACCCGTTATTATCAGCCCCGCAATGGCATCACCCCTTACAAATTTACTGGCCCCGTCCATGGCTCCATAAAAATCAGCCTCCTGAGCAATAATGGCTCTCCTCTTCCTTGCCTCTGCTTCGTCGATAATGCCCGAATTAATGTCCGCATCGATTGTCATCTGCTTGCCAGGCATTGCATCGAGGATAAACCGTGCTGCGACCTCAGCAATCCTTCCCGATCCCTTTGTGATGACAATAAAATTGATCACTATGAGAATAAGAAAGACAGTAAAACCTACAGCATAGTTGCCGCCTACAACAAAATTTCCGAAGGATTTTATCACCTGCCCTGCTGCACTGATACCTTCACTTCCCCTGAGGAGTATCAATCTGGTGGATGCAACATTCAGTGACAACCTGTACAAGGTGGTTAAGAGTAATATTGATGGGAATACCGAAAAGTCCAGAGGCTTTTTTATATATATACTTGTTACGAGTATGACTATTGATAGTGATATAGAAAAAGACAGAAGTATATCAAGAACAAAAGATGGAATGGGGAGTATCATAACACCTAAGATTGCTGCAACACTGACAGCAACTATAATACTCCCCCGCTGCTGTATAAACTTGAGAAAAGTCATTATACCATGAACCTCATGCTACGCCTCTCAACTTGTAAATATAAGCCAGTATTTTTGCCACTGCCCTGTATAGTTCCTCCGGTATGAAGGAATCGAGTTTGAGCTTATAGAGTGCTCTCGCCAATGGCTTGTCTTCAACAATGGGAATACCATATTTCCGAGCGACCTCTTTAATTTTTTCAGCTATGAATCCTGCACCTTTTGCAATAATCTTGGGTGCAGACATCTCTTCTTTTTTATATCTTAGCGCAACAGCAATCTGAGTTGGATTTGTTATAACAACCGTTGCTTTCGGAACTTCCTGTACCATTCGCCTCCTTGTTATCTCCTTCATGAGACTCTTTAGCCTCGCTTTAATGAGAGGATCACCCTCTGTTTCTCTATATTCTTCCTTTATCTCTTCTTTCGTCATTCTGATTGAACGCTCAAAACTCCATCTCTCGTAGAAATAATCAATTATTGCGAGAGAAAAAAAGATAGTGAATGCATATATCACAGCTTTTGCTATGAGCTTACCAGAGATATTCTGTATCTGGCTGACATCCATAGCTGCTGTGAAAGGAAGAATAGTTAAGGCTTTTTTAATAAAGTAGTAGAAGAAAATTCCACCCAGAACAAACTTTAAAAAGCTCTTTAGAAGTTCTACAAGACCGTAGCTTGAAAATATCCGCTTCAATCCACTTGCGGGATTAAGCCTTTCTACCTCAAAGCTTAGGGGCTTTGGAAAAAAACCTCCCTGAATTATTCCAGATACCGTAGCGAGGGTAACGCTAATTCCCAGAAAGGGCATTAATATCTTCAAGGTTTCAGATGCTGTAAGCCGCAAAACAGCAACAGGATTTCTTCCATACTGTAGTCCGAGAAGCCTGCCTGTTAATGCAGATATATTCTGAATAAAAATATTACCTCCAAAATAAAAAAGAAGAATTATTCCACCCGTGGCAGCCATTGATATGACTTCACGGCTCCTTGCGATCTGTCCTTTTTCTTTTGCCTTCTGTCGTCTTCGCGGTGTTGCCTTCTCTGTTCTTTCGTCATGTTCTGGCATGGTTACCCTCTCGCTAAGGCGATAATCTTTGCCATCTCATCCTTAATACTATTCAAATATCCTCCGATTACATGAACAAAAACTGGGATGCCGATAAGAATTACCACAAAGCCTACAAAAATATATACAGGGTATCCGACAAAAAAAATGTTCATTTGCGGAGCTGCTTTATATATGAATCCCAGGAGCAGATGCGATATAAGCATAGCCACAACAACAGGAGCGCTTATCTTTAAAGCAATAACAAATATCCTCCCGCTCGCTGAAATTACTTCAGCAACGAGATTTTTTATCTCTATATGTCCTGCAGGAAGCCATTCATAACTTTTAACGAAGACATATATGAGATCATGATGGGCATCCATAGCGAGGAAGATAAGCATGGCCATCATTCCGTATAATGTTGCTATCTCTGTTGACTGACCTATTTCAGGGTTAAAAATAGTCGCAATAGAAAGCCCCATTGCATTGCTCACTACCTGGCCTGCCATATCTACTGCAAGGAATACAAACCTTGCTATGAGACCAAGAATGATTCCAATGATAACCTCTCGAATTATGAAGAGAGGCATCGTCGTCCTCGAAACACTCACCTCCACGACAGGTGTCAGGATAAGAGCGAGGGCAACAACAAAACCTATCTTGAACTGAGTAGGGAAGTTTTTACTGGTAAAGAAGGGAAGCAAGCCCATGACAATGCTTGCTCTCACAAGGATAAGAAGAAAGTTATAAATATATTTTGCAATGATATCCATACTTCAGTAAATACAGATAAATCAAAAAGGAGAACCCAACATACTATTCATTTTATGTACATCGGTATTTTTTCTATTATGGTTGTTGTGAAATTTATCAAGACCCTGGCCATCCATGGGGAAAAAATGAACAGGCATACAAATACAGCAATGATCTTTGGAACAAAGGTCAAGGTAAATTCCTGGATCTGCGTCACTGCCTGAAAGAGGCTTATGACCAGTCCTACAAACATACTAACAAGCAGCACAGGTCCGGAAACAAAGAGTATCGTTTTAAACATTTCGGCAGAAATTTCTTTGATCATATCTATAGTCACTGGAAACTCCTTACAAGAGACCCAACAACAAGGTTCCATCCGTCAACTAGCACAAAGAGGAGGAGTTTGAAGGGGAGTGAAATCAATACGGGAGGAAGCATCATCATACCCATAGAGAGCAGTATGCTGGATACGACCATATCTATTACCAGGAAAGGTAAGTATATGAGAAAGCCAATTTCAAAGGCTGTCTTAAGTTCACTGATGGCAAATGCAGGTACAACAACCTTCAGAGGAAGCTCGGTAGGACTAGATGGCTTCTTTTCTTTGGCTATATTTAAAAACAGGGCCAAATCCTTTTGTCTTGTTTGTTTTAACATAAAGCCTTTAATGGATGGTTCGGATCTCTTAAATGCCTCTTGCATGGTTATCTGTTTATCGATGTATGGATTGATTGCATCTCGTGTAATGACATCTATTGTTGGAGACATAACGAAAAAGGTTAAAAATACCGCAAGACCTATAATTACTGGATTAGGAGGTATCTGCTGGCCACCAAGGGCCTGACGTAAAAAAGAAAGCACCACCACGATCCTTGTGAAGGAAGTAAACATAATGAGTATTGCCGGAAGAAGAGATAAGAAACTTATAATGAGAAAGACTTCGACGAGATGGTTATCGATGTTCATTGTTCATTAAGGAGTCTCTTTATGTTCCTCAATTTACTCAGTTTATCGTTGATATCTTTGACTATTTCCGGCTCTAGTTCATTTTCGTCAAGGCTCTTTAACAACTTGAGATCTGTTGAGGTAACACCAACCAAGAGTATCTCTCCTCCAATTTTGAGGGCTGCAATTCCCTTTCTTGGCCCAAATGATTGGTATGCAAGAATTGTTAGAAGCGATGTCTTACCCTGCTTCTTTTTGAGAATAATTCCAATGACCACAATTAACCCTACCACGGCAATGAGAGCTATTATCATTTGTAGATATGCCCCTATCATTTGAGTTGCTTTATCCTTTCAGAGGGACTCATAATATCAGTCAATCTCACACCAAATTTTTCATTGACAACAACAACCTCGCCTCGTGCTACTAACTTTTTATTAATAAGTATCTCCATTGGCTCTCCTGCAAGCTTATCCAGTTCAACAACAGAACCCTGGCCAAGTTGCAAGAGGTCTTTGATAAGCATTTTTGTTCTACCTAGTTCTACAGTAAACTCAAGGGGTATATCCAGAAGAAACTCTATGTCCTTCGCTGGAGAATGTTCTTTTTCGTCTGTCTTCTCCATTTTCTCCTTTTTTTCTGTTTTTTCTGCCTTTAACTCTTCAAAGTTTGGCCCTTCAGCCATTACCTGTTCCTGCGCCATAAAAATCTCCTTTAATATATCTTTGTTATTTTTATTGCCTGATTGCCCCTGCTGTAACCAGGCATCCCGCTAAACTTTGGTACCCCTTCTACTTTGATGGCAAATTCATCAGAGACAGATTTGCTAAGGTTAATTACACTGCCGATCTCAAGATTCATCAATTCACCAAAAGTAAATTCCACACTGTCAATTTCTGCTACTACTTCAATATAAGAATCCATAATGATTTCCTTTAACCTGACAACCCATCTCTGATCAATTTCAAATTTCTCGCTCTGTATCCCTGAATAGAGTTTTTCCTTAACAGGCTCTACCATGGAATAAGGGATGCAGAAAAAAAGCTTTCCTGAAAAATCCTCCACTTCTACTTGAATCTCAATCTTTATTACAGTCTCACTCGGTGTCACAATTGTCACGAATTGTGGATTCATCTCAGAACCAACATACTCAGGCCTAATCGGCGCAATCCCGCTCCATGCTGTGGACATATCATTCAATGTTATGGAGACTACTTTTTTGGCTACCCCCTGCTCTATGGAAGTAAAGGATCTCCCCTCAAATTTGACATATTGAGCGCTGTCACCACCAAAAAAGAACTCCACAAAAGCAAAAACCAGGGGAGCTTCCATAACAAGAAGTGCACAACCTTTAAGAGGCTCCATCTTGAATATGTTAATGCTCGAAGGAAAAGGGATATTTTTCATGAATTCGCCAAATTTTGTAATTTCCATGTTATGTATTCTTATGCCAGCAGATTTCATAATAAAGCTGGAGACTGAGTTCCTAAGTAACCTTGCAAACCTCTCATTGGCAAGTTCAAGTCCAGACATCCTGCCTCGCACGATCCGTTCCTGACTCGTAAAATCATAAGGCCTTATACCCGAGAGTATCTTTTCCTTCGCAGTTTCTGTACCTATTTCACCTGACTGCACTCCTTTTAGGAGGGCATCAACTTCATCTTGTGAGAGTATCTGGTTCACTGTATGACAAACTCAGTGAAATAAAGATTTTTAAACATGTCTTTCCCCATTGTCTGATTTGCCCTGAGAAGAAGCTCATCCTTTAACTGAAGCTTCCCTTCCGGACTTGATATAGATTCAACAGATTTACTACTTAAAAGGATGATGATCGCATCTTTCAGCTGGGGAATTTTATCTGTTACCGTTTGTTGATATGAGGCATCAGTGAGTTCAAGCTGCATCGTAACCTTCAGAAACCTTCCCTGCTCTGCAAGATTCAGCACAAAAGGTTCCAGAGGAACAAGTACTGACTTTGAATTTTCTTCCTTTTTATGCGCACCCTCGTCTGTATTTCCTTTGTTACTAATAAGCATCGTGTAAGCAAAATAACCACTAATTGAGAATACTATAAGTGCACCTGCGATGATTATAAGAAGAGTCTTTTTGCTCTTCTTTGGTTTTTCCTCCTGAGGTTGTTCAGGTTGGCTCTCCGATGTTTCCTCTGCCATTTTTTGACCTCCTGCTATTCTTTATAGATTCACTTATGATTAACAAAGACTATGCCTGATAACAACTTATTGAAAAATAAAAGTTTTTCAGGAAGGAAGTCCCAGCAAAGGGTGAATGTATGTCAAAGAAATGACTTAGTGATAGATTTTCAACAAAGAGGAAGAAACCATGAAAGCACTCAGGCCTGAGTATTGCCCGCCTGGTACTATATCACTGAGAAGATGACATGGTCATCTTCTTATAGTATGATAAGGAAAAATCTTTATCTCAATTCCGAGGTAATTATCGCTTTAGATTTACCAGTTCCTGCAATAATTCATCAGTGGTTGTTATTATCTTTGAGTTGGCCTCAAATCCTCTTTGGGCTGATATCATCTTCACAAATTCGTCTGCAAGGTCAACATTACTGAGTTCAAGACTGTTTGAAAGAACTCGACCCAACCCAGCGGTATTCGCCATACCTATAAGGGGCTGCCCTGAATCAAAGGATTCTGCATAAAGGTTTCTTCCTAACTTAGCCAAGCCATCCGGGGCTGTAAATTTTGCAAGTGCGATCTGGCCAATTGCCCTTGTCTGTCCATTCGTGAAAACACCCGTTATGACACCGTTCTCGGAAATCGACATGTTTTTCAAGTTACCAGCCGGGTAGCCATCCTGGCTTAAATGCATAACCCCAAAATCCGACGCATACTGTGTTGTCCCATCAAGCCCGGTCCCTGATTCTGCAGTTCCTGTCCCATAGTCAAAGGATATACTCTGTGGTGCGGTTACAGATGTCCCAAAGTTGAAGCTTATCGGCGTTCCACTGTTATCATTAACGAGAGCGCCATTTGTATCAAATGTAAGAGATTGGGTTCCTGCATCAACGAGTGCTGCCGGGTTTGCAGGGTCCTGATATGTGTAATGGACATCCCAGGCATTATCCGCTGTCTTTACAAAATAGAGTGTTGCCTGATGAATACCTCCCTGAGAGTCATATACTGAGACAGTATTAGAAAAGTTATAGTTCGCTGGATCGTCATTAGTACCGTCTCCGTTGCCATCAAGCGTAAACGGTGTAGCCTGAATTGCAGCAGTTGCATCTAAGTTGATAGCAATCGATGCATTAGTCGTTGGATGTGCAAGACTCTGTGTGCCTGCCACTTGTAAATTCCCCAAAGTTCCGGTGATATTCCCAGATGTATCAGCAAGGTAGCCCTGAAGGATTAATCCCTCTGGATTGACAATATTACCATCCTTGTCTATGGTAAACTGGCCAGCTCGGGTGTAGTATCTTGCACCCTGTTCATTCACGACAAAGAAGCTATCACCATCGATAGATAGATCGAGTGCATTTGGCGTAGTTTCGAAAGATCCCTGAGTAAAGAGAGGAGAAATGTTACTCACGAGGACACCACGCCCTACTTGTAATGAGCCTACAATGCCCGCTAAGACGTCACCGAAAGCTATCCTGCTGGCTTTAAAACCTACCGTGTTCAGATTAGCGATGTTGTCACCGATAACGGAGAGCCATGTGCCATTTGCATTCAAACCTGTTATTGCAGTATACAATGAAGCTAGCATATTAAACCCCTCCTTTTATTTCTTCAATATCACTGAGTTGTGTTCTCAATGATCCGTTAATGATAAGGTATGTTACATTGTTTTCAAAGGCAATGCCTGTTACTGTTCCGTAGACCGTTGTTGACACATCTATAGGATTCCCGGACGCATCGAATGCCTTAACATCCATTTGATACTGGCCCTCTGGAAGTGGGTTACCAGTGTCATCCTTACCGTCCCATACATAGCTATTCTCACCTGATGCCTGCTGCCCCAACTCTACTTCTCTTACGAGTTCACCACTGGCATTGGAAATAGAGATATCTACTTTTGAGGCATCGGTCTGGAGTGTGTAGCCTATTTCTGCGTTTTCTTTTAGATATACCTGATTCCCCGCAATCTTAACTTCCCTCCCAATGAGGTTGTTAGCGAGCGTGTTCTGTAATGAATTCTGGTAAAGAAGAAGATTAGACAACTGCTGATTGATATTACTCAATTGTTCAAGGGAGCTAAACTGTGCGAGTTGGGCAGTAAACTCAGTATTGTCTATGGGATTTAAGGGGTCTTGATAACGCAATTGCATTGTAAAGAGCTTTAAGAAATCATCCTTGCCGAGCGTATTGCTCGTAGAAGCTGTCTGGGTTGGATTAGATCCATTACCTATACCTATTCCGGATATTGCCATATGTCCTCCTCTCCATTTTAGACAAAGATACTAACTACATTGTTACAAGGTTGAGTCCAGGGAGTCTGTATTGCTCTCATAACTTGCAATGTCTTCAGGTTTTCTTCTGTGTTATTGCTGTTCATTTCGTTTTGCTTATTTCGAAGCGATATTGAGAAGCTTCCTATATTAATTCCCTCGTTAATTAATGAATTCAGGATTCCATTCAAATTCTGTTCAATTATTTCCTTCCCGACAATTTCCGAGGTATTTATCTGTGCATGAATCACTCCTTTATCAAGGACGAGCTCAATATCAATTTTTCCTAACCCCTCAGGCTTAAGAGAAACCTCTAACAATGCATCACCTTTCTTTGCTATAGCAAAAGTTTTATTGGTTATATTGTCAACCTTTACGGATTCTTGAAACATCAGTGGCTTTATGAGACTGTCTGCTTTACAATTCTTATTTCCGATTGAGAAGCACACACTGTCTGTTTCGATATGGGCACTATCTGAGACTTTTTTGTCTTCTTCTTTCTTTATTAACCCTCTACTTTGTAACAAATCTTCAGCGATAGAAGGGGCTACATCTGCTGTTATCAACTTATCAGGAGGTGTATTTAATGAGAATTGGATTTTTTCGATAGGATTCAGGGACGAACTTTTAAGAAAAAAGACGCGATAACTTTCCAATGAGCTCGTATCGGTCCCCTCTGTTTTACCTGTTGCGGAAGGAGGTACATACGTTTTTATCTGAAGGTCTTTTGGAACAGAATGTTGTTGAGCCTGGGGAACATAATCCTGTTCTTTATTCATGAACTTTACGCACTGAATCTTTGCTTCACACGGGAAAGATAAGTCAGTGTCTAACGGTATTTGTATATTCTTGACCATGTCCTCAGGAAATACCGTATATCGAACCGTGTGATACCCTGTGTCAATTTGTCCTTTACTGTCTGTTACAGGAGAAGTTAAAGCCTCGAGGTGATTTAAGACAGAATCATACTTCTGGGCAGCAAGACCACCTTGTCCTGTACGCATGAACTGGTCACCATATACATGTTTACTGAGTGGAAAAGATAATTCATTATTGATCAATGATTGTAGGGGTATTCTACTTGACAAGGCCTGTATATCATTGCTTGAGGCTTTACTTATATCATTAGAAAGTATTATTAATTGACGTCTGTGTAAACTGGTATCAACACTTTCTTTATTCTCCTCTAAAACGGAAGTTGCATTGTCGTTATTCTTTAAACCTAGCGGGCTACTTTCTTTAGACTCCTTGGGCATAGGTAGCCATCCGTTAATATTGCCCTGTTCTGAATCTACTTTTTTATCTACTTCTGATAACCCCGATAGATTGTCGTAGCATCCCCTATCACTCTCTTTACCAGAACTGTGTAAAAAAGAATGACAATTGCCTAACAATAGGGATTGTTCATACATCTGTACGAATAAGTGAGGGAGACTACTACTATCATCATAAACTTGTATAGGTTTACTTTTTTCTTTCGTGTCTTCTTGTACGTGAAAAGAGCCGCTTTTAGAAGTACCTGACGAGAAGGCTAAGAGATTATCAAAAAAAATATTTTTCGACTGGGACTCAACAGGATAACCATGTTGTGATATTACCGGTTCGATATTGCCGAGTGGCTCGTTTTCTACTGTTGTTAATAAATTCATAAAAATAATAACAACAAAAAATGTGCCAGGCTCCATGATATAAGTCCATAAGAAGGGCATATGCGTAATTAGAACATATGTAGCAACGATTTGTCGTCTGTAGTTTATTTAAATATATGCGGAGTAAGATATTGAATTATTGATTGTTAAATGTTAAGAAAAGTGAAAATATTTCATTCGGTGGGAAAATTTTTCTCAAACCTTGTCATGCTCTCCATCAGAGATGCGACTTTCTTCGGATCCATGGATGCCATGATGGCACCAGCCTTTTTTGGTTTCATCTTTCTTATGATTTTTACTGCTGTGAGCTCAGATAAGGCAGAAAGCCTAATGGCTGCCTCCTCAGGAGGCATTACCTCATAGATCTTAACAACATGCTCAAATTTCTCATCCTGAACTTGCTCCAACCTCTTTAGTATGTTCTCCACCTTATTTAAAAGGTTTGAATATTTTTCAATTCTCTCATCAACATCTTTCCTCAGGATTTTGAGCCTTTCTTCCTCCTTTAGGAGGGCTCCTTCTTTTTCTCTTATTTCTTTTTGTTTCTTTTCGATAAACTGTATCGAGTCATCCTGGGCACAAATTAAGGCAGGAGATAACACATAAAACGCCAAGCATAAAAGCCAGAACCCGTAGAAAAGAGAGCTGAACCCTGCCCTATGAGTAGTATACTTTTTGCTCTGCTTCACAAATTCAATCATTTGTGATCCATAATTTTATTTTCTCAACTTTTCTGATATGAAATGGAAATCTGCATCCTTCTGCTCAGTCTTTATTATCGTTCTTTTTTCTTCATGCAGAATCTTGTCGTAATATATCTCAAAGAGTTTTTGCTCTTTGTAGGCATTTATCATTGTCTTCTTTTTTTGTTCGACCTCTGTTAGTCTTTCAGAAACACTTTGTTTCTGGTGCTCTATCTGTTTAGTTAGGTAAGAGAAATAATTATAAAAAAAATCAAGTTCTTGTGTATGCATGTCCCCCTCTTCTTGTCTTCTGCCGAAATCAGCAAGGAACCGTTCAAATGTCCTTACTGAATAATCCAATTTTTCATATTCACTCTCGAATTCATCTTTGCTTTTCTGAAATGAAAGCTCAAGCTGATCCTTTGTGAATTCCTTCAATTCTAAAATTTTTTTTATTTTACGTTTGCTCATTGATTTTTAGTCTCTGTCTTCAAATATGAGATAAAGATCCTGTATACTGTCAGTCAAATCACACCTTTCAGAAACATCCTGTCTCAGATAACTTTTCAGTCTTTCCATCATCTTCATGGCATGATCTACCTTTAGATTCGACCCTTCTTTGTAAGCACCGAGATTAATGAGGTCCTCAAACTTCTTGTGTATAGCAAAGATTTCGATAAATTTCGATGCGTATTCTTTGTGGCTTGAATCTACGATATCCGGCATAACTCTGCTGATACTCTGCAATATGTCCACAGAAGGATATTGATTTTCTATTGCCAATTCTCTCGACAAGACAATATGTCCATCAAGAACGGCTCGTGCCGCATCTGCTACTGGTTCTGATAAATCATCTCCTTCTACAAGAACTGTATAGATACCTGTAATGCTTCCGCTATTTTCAGATGTACCCACTCGCTCAAGCAATATGGGTAAAAGCGCAAAAACAGACGGCGTATACCCCTTTGATGTTGGAGGCTCTCCGGTAGCAAGCCCAATTTCTCTCTGTGCTTGGGCGACACGTGTGAGAGAATCCATGAGGAGAAGTACATTTTCTCCTCTGTTTCTGAAATACTCTGCAATTGCTGTTGAAGCTAAAGCGGCTCTCACTTTTGTAAGCGGTGGTTGTTCTGATGTAGAAACAACTACTATGGATTTTTTTATTCCATCTTCTCCAAGATCCTTCTCTATAAATTCCCTGACCTCTCTTCCTCTTTCACCAACAAGAGCGATAATATTTATCGAAGCCTCTGAGTACCTTGCTATCATTCCAAGCAAGACACTTTTACCAACTCCCGAGCCGGACATGATTCCTACCCTCTGACCTTTGCCACAGGTAAGAAGTCCATTGATTGCCCTTATACCGAGGTCTATAGGTTCTGAGATACGTTGCCTTTTTAGAGGATT
>CAZXCW010000001.1:0-29787 GCA_964639385.1 uncultured Nitrospiraceae bacterium | reverse complement strand
GGTTATGGAAAAAAGAGGATACTCAACTCCCCTGATAGGTCCCTTCCCATCCAAAGGTTCCCCCCTGTCATTGATCACTCTTCCCTTAAGGGAGGCAGAGACCCTTATAGAAACCCTCTTTCTGACGGGTAAAACTCTGCTGCCTAATTTAATCCCAGCAAGGTTTCCTACAGCCATCAGCAATACTTTATCATCTCTGAAACCTACAACCTCTGCATCGATTGATATGCCATTATCTGCGAATATTCTGCATGATTCTCCTATGCTTGCCTTAATGCCGGTTGCCTTAATAATTATGCCAGTAATTTCTGCAACCTTCCCATAAACCTTCATGGGCTCTATTGTCGATACTGCTCCACAATAAGTTGATAGATCAATCTTCGACAAGCTTGTATCCTATTTCTCTAATTAAATTTTTTAGTTGTTCATCAATATCAGTTACGACCTCCTCTAATGATCCTGTTACGACAGATCCATATTGAGAGACTGAGGGATCGATATCAAAGACTATATCTTGATGGATATTAAGAAGAGCTGGTTTATGTTTCAGAAAAAGTTCCTTAAGCGAAGGGTTTATTTTGATGGTGATCTGACCTGTCTTCCCCAGCCGCATGAGTGCTTCATTTGTCATCTCTATAATCCTGTCGGGCGTAGTAGTCAATTCCGTTCGGATGATCCTACGCGCAATGCTGAAAGCAAGCTCTATAATCTGGGGCTCTATCTCTTTTATTAATGTCTCTTTCAATGATGTTAGGTCTTGTATTATTGTCTCTAGTTTTTCTATCAAAATACATGCCTTTTGTTCACCGAGAGAAAACCCAGCCTTTTCACCTTCTTCAAATCCCTTCTCGTATGCTTCTCTTTCTATATTCTCGACATTCTGATTCAAAACCAGTCTATTCGCCTCATCTGATGTGTTTTTGACCTTCCTCTCCAGGCATGGCATTTCAAATGGGACGATATTTTTGGCAGTATCCCGATTCTTATACAAAAACTTCTTCCCCGCCTCTTCCTGCAAGGATAATTTTCCCTTCTGCCTCTAACTTTCGGGCGACGTTAACGATTGCCTGCTGAGCTTTTTCCACGTCAGATACCCTGACAGGTCCTTTCATCTGTATTTCTTCCTTAAGTAATTGCACTGCCCTCTGAGACATATTCTTAAACATTTTCTCTTTTAGAGCCTCAGAGCTTGTTTTGAGTGCAATGGCGAGGTCTTCTGTACTTACCTCTTTCAATATAGTCTGAATTCCTCTGTCATCTGCCTTAACAAGGTCTTCAAAAACAAACATGTTTTGCCTGATCGATTCTGCAAGCGCCTTGTCCATATCGTTAATTTTTTCAATAATCGTCTGCTCATTAGTTCTGCTGCACTGATTCAATATTTCTGCAATTGTTTTAATACCGCCAAGTTTTTTTCCTCCTCCTTTGCTAATATCCAGATAAACTTTGAGAACTTCGTTTATCTCATCGATTGCGCTTTCCGGTATCCTCTCGGTGGTTGCTATCCTTATGGCAACATCGGCCATCAAATCAGCAGGTAGGGAAGTAAAAATCTTCGCAGCCTGGGCAGGTTCCAAGAGAGAGATAATGAGAGCAATAGTCTGGGGGTGTTCTCCGACAAGAAAGTTTGACAGGGTTTTTGAATCAACCCACTTAAGAGCATCCAGAGGGTTTTCATTTGATGCCGTTTGTAGTACCTTTGTTGCCATTTCTTCCCCGAGTCTTTTGGAAAGGATCTTTTTTACAAACTCCTCACCTTCAACGTGTAAGTCTCCCCTCGATATTATTTCCTGAGCTTCTCTCAATACTTCATTTACGGTAGCCCGTTTGATTTTTTTCAATTTAGTCATATACATAGAAATCTTTCCTATGTTTTTAACATCAAGGTACTTTAAAACCTCTGCTGCTGCTTCTTCTCCTATAGAACTGAGGAATATAGCTGCCTTTTCGTATCCGCTTAAGGGCATATTATTTCTCTTATTTCTCTTCTATCCAGCTTTTTATGAGATTAGTAGCCTCTTTTGGATTTTTCCTTGTCCATTCAATGAGATGTTCAGCACTTGGTTTTCCAGCGATCTCCATAGTTTTTTCTATTTCAGCCACCGTCTGAGGTAAAGTCAAGGTAGGGTGTTGAGTAAGTGGCGAGCTTGTAAGGTATTTCATAATAGGTCTAACTAGAAAGAAAAAAACTAAAGCGAGTGCTAAAATAGGAACAAGGTATTTCGCTATCAGAATGATAGAAGGAAGCAGCTCTCTTTTGGGCTCGGAGAGATCCTCCTGCATGGTGGCCTCAAAGGGCATATTGACTACCCTCACCTCATCACCTCTATCAGCCCTGAAACCGATAGCCTTTTTTACCATATCCTCAAACTGGCTGATCTCTGCTGCAGTACGAGGGGTATACTTCTTTTCCTGCGACCCCTGTTGAACAGTATATGCACCATCTACAAGTACAACTACCGACTCTCTTTTTATCTCCCCTGAAGGATTTACGATATGGCTCGTCACCTTACTTATTTCATAATTAGTTGTCTCACTTTTCTTTTCAGATTGCCCTTGGAAAGAGGCAGTCTGAGATGCCTGCTTCCCTGGAAGATTAGATGATACACCAGGAACGCCACCCCTATTGCCATTCATGGATTTTTCCATAATTTTCTGCTCGCTCCTTGCAACCTGACTATCAGGGTCAAATCTTTCTTCTGTTTTTTCGATCTTTGTAAAATCGATCTCTGTAGATACCTTTGCCTTTACCTTACTTTTGCCAACAATTGGTTCTAGAATCCCCACAATCCTGTTTTCGATATCCTTTTCAAGAGTTCTCTGATACCCTCTTTGGCTGCTCGTTATGCCGAGAGTCTCCTGTGCCGAAGATGTGAGCATTTCCCCTTGGCTGTCAACCACTGCGATATTTTTGGGATCAAGACCTTCCACGCTGCTTGAGACAAGATGCACTATTCCCTGAACTTGACTCTGAGACAAGATTCTTCCCGGTCTCAACTTTACAAGAACTGATGCCTTTGGCCTATCATCCTCATTTGCAAACAAGGATTTTTCAGGGATCGCAAGATGCACCCTGCACTGTTCTATTTCAGAGAGAGAGTTTATTGTCCTTGACAGTTCTCCCTGAAGTGCTCTTCTGTAGTTAAGTTTCTGAACAAAATCAGTCATGGTAAAGCTACTTTTGTCAAAGAGCTCAAAACCGACACCTCCTCCTTGCGGAAGTCCTTGACCTGCCAGCTGGAGCCTAACGTCATACACCTTATCTGAAGGCACCATTATTATTCCTGCCGATACCTTATAAGGGATTTTCATCTCGTGTAATTTCTGTATGATCAACCCTCCATCTTCCTCGCTCAAATTAGAATAGAGGATCTGGTAATCAGCCTTCTGTATCCATACGAAGAAAAGAATCAAAGAAGTTATCAACACTGCTAATGCAGCAAGTAATATCATCTTTTTCTTTACAGGAATGGCTTTTACCTGGTCTCTTATGGTAGCAATATCAACCATTATACCTGCATCCTCATAATTTCTTCATAAGCACTCAATAGCTTATTTCTTACTTCTACCATCAATTGAAAAGACATATCGGCTTTTTCCATGGCGATAATAGCCTGTGTTGCATCTCCCCCCGTTGCAAGTTCTTTCACTGCCTTTTCAGCTTCTTCCTGTATCTGGGAAATCTTGTTAATAGCCTCCTGCATGACATTATTAAATCTTTTACTGGAATCCTTATTCTCAACCTTAATCTGTGAAAATTCCTGGGATCTATTTACGCCTGTGACTTTTATGTCAGGCATTACGTCCTCCCTAATTCAAGTGTTTTCATAAACATGGTTTTTGACATATTAAAAGCTGAAACAGACGCCTCATATGCCCTGGATGCCATCATCATGTTCACCATTTCCTCTATGATATTTATATTTGGCATTGTTACATATCCATCCTTATCCGCATCGGGATGCCCCGGGTCGTAAACTGTTGTGAAAGGTGTATTATCCGCTACTACATCCTCAACCTTAACACCCACAAGGGTATCGGAGTCAGATTCTACTGCAGCGGCCGAAAAGACCACATCTTTTCTCCTGTAGGGACCACCCTCTTCCGTTCGAGTAGAATGAACATTTGCCATATTAGATGCTATTACATTCATCCTTTTTCTCTGAGCCTCAAGTGCTGATGCACTTACTTTAAATATGCTAAAAGAATTCATACTAACTCCTTAATGCATTCTTGAACATTTGTATCTTTGTTGAAAACATGTGAAGGGCTGCTTGGAATAAAAGCGCATTTTCTGTCATTTTTGCGACCTCCATATCAAGTTCTACATTGTTTTTATCAGCCCACTGCTGGCCCGAATCTGTCTCTACCTCGTCTGATAGAGCAAGATTTACACTCTTTATATGATCAGGACATGTTGTCTTGAGTTCGAGTAATTCATCACTGACTAATTGATCAAATTTTAAATCTTTTGCTCTATAACCTGGGGTATCAGCATTGGCTATATTAGAGACTATCACGGCGTGCCTTAGATTTGATAAGTGGATTAGATGCTCTAATATTTTAAATCCGTCATCCATCAGCCCTTCACCTTACAATTACCATGCCACAATAGCAAATGATCTAAATACATACTCCTACAGATAAGAAGTATTGAAATACAAATCCTCATACCTAATACCTATTTTTACGAGATCATCGTCAAGCATGGTATAGCGATAATAATTATTGGTTGATATTGGAAATAGAACTTTTTCATATCCTAGGAAAATTTTTCCCATACTCATTTAATTTATTCCGTATAGTTCTGACACTCACACCTAGTATTTTTGCCGCCTTGGTCTTGTTGCCATCGAGGTCTCTTAATGTTTGCAGTATCAACTCCTTTTCCATGTTCTTAAGATTTCCGTTCTTGCATTTTGCTACTCCATGTTCAATTAAGAGGTCGTCTATTCTAATAAGACCTCTCTTGCAGATAAATACCGCACGCTGTATGATATTTTCCAGCTCTCGTACATTTCCACGCCATTGTTTGTTCTTAAGAAGATTCATGGCATCTTCATCGAAGTCTTTAATTTCTTTTCCTAAGCAAGCAGAGAATTTCTTCATAAAATGTGTTGCAAGAAGGGGTATATCTTCGGGTCTTTCTCTCAAGGCAGGTACCTTGACAGGAAACACATTGAGCCTATAGTAAAGATCCTCCCTGAAGCGTCCTTCCAAGCACTCCTTATATAAATCTTTATTGGTAGTGGCTATTACCCTAACATTTACGGGAATAGGCTCATTTCCTCCTATCCTGTCTATTTCTTTTTCCTGCAAAACCCTGAGGAGTTTTGCCTGAAGCGCCATTGACATTTCAGCGATTTCGTCAAGTAATATCGTACCTCCTTTAGCAAGTTCGAATTTTCCAATTCTTTTTTCTGTAGCACCTGTGAATGCCCCCTTTTCATAACCAAAAAGCTCAGATTCTAAGAGATTGTCAGGTATTGCAGCGCAATTTACGGCAATCAAAAGTTTGTCTGCCCTTTTGCTCAGTTTGTGCATTTGCCTTGCAAGAAGTTCTTTCCCTGTGCCACTTTCGCCATAAATAAGTACTGTGATATCACTGGCAGCAAGATTCTCTACGATACTTACAACCTTTTGCATCATTGGATTCTTGGTCAGAATTACCCGGTCATGTTTAGTCCTGGCGATAATAGAATCAATTACTTTCTTGATAATATCAAAAGAAAAAGGCTTCATGAGATAATCAGTGGCACCCTCTTTCATTGCCTCTACAGCGTTTTCTACAGTTCCAAATCCAGTTATAATGAGGACAGGCAAATTGCCGAAGGTACGCCTTACCTCTTTCAAAAATGTTAGACCGTCCACTTTCGGCATTTTCATATCAGTTACTATCAAAGAAAAACTGTGTCGCTGGAGCTCTTCAATAGCATCTTGACCGTTCTCGCATACAACAACTCTATGGCCTAGTTTTTGTATCACCTCTTTAAGGGCTGTCCTCATCTGAGTTGAATCATCAACAACTAATATTGGCTTTATCTCTGGTTCCATGTATTCTCTTTTTTCAAAAAATAAAGGCTGAATGTACTTCCTTTACCCTCTTCACTGTAGACTTTGATATAGCCACCGTGGGCTTGCATGATCGTTGAAGCGATTGTCAGGCCAAGCCCTGTACCTGTATCTTTTGTGGTGAAGAAAGGATTAAAAATCTTCTCTAAATCTCTGCTTTTTATCCCCTCGCCATTATCTTTTACATCTACTATGATGGATGTGTTAATATCTTTTATCGTAATACTCAGTTCACCATAACCTTTAGATATGGCCTGAATAGCATTCATGATCATATTGATAAAAACCTGTTTTAAGAGTTCTTCATCACCGAAAATCTCACAACGGCGTATAGATTTCTTGAGCAGTACGTTTCGAGACCTGATTAGAGGGATAAACATTACAAAAGAGTCTTCTATCACCTTGTCCAATTGAACTCTTTTCATTGAAGGCTTATGTGGTCTTGCAAACAAAAGCATATTAGTCAGTATATTATTGAGGTTATTTATCCCCGATGAAATTCCCCTTACAAGTTCTTTATGGGGCATATTGTCAAGTTCATCCTCAAGCATGCTTGAGAATAATTGGATGCTGCAAAGTGGGTTTCTTATTTCATGGACTATTTTTGCTGCCATCTCACCCATAGCTATAAGTCTTTGGTTCCTCTCGTGCTGTACCTCCAATTCCCGGAGTCTCGTAATATCTTTTATAAGTATCACTTTCCCCCTTAAAGAGCCATTGGAGTCAACTATGGGTGAGTAAGATAGAATAATAATATATTTTTTCTCTTTGACCAATAATGTTGTTTCTGGGTTATTCCTGATTATCGAGAAATCTAGATTATTGAAAGTCTTCCCTGTGACCTCCGATAGAGAAATGCAGAGGATTTCTTCTGCGGACTTATTGAGCATCATTACCTTATCTTCAGGATCCACAACGATAATTGCTTCTTCGAGATTGTACAGGATTGCATTTAAATAATCTTTATTCCTTTCTGCATCAGCGAGTGCTGATTGAAGCTCTTTGTTTTTCTTTTCCAGTTCATGTGTTAAATACCTGACCCTGTCCTGCAATAATTCATAATAAGTCTCAAGAGTCTTTGATGCCTTTGTAAAATTTTGAAATGCTTCACTTAGAAGTTCCACAGACATCAAAACATTCCTTTTATCTTTTGTGATACAGTAAATTCCTTTAATAAAAGTCCAGAGAAACGACCGATGATATCATCACTTTTCTGAATATTCTTGAGTGCATCTTTGGAATCATCCACAGATGAAAGCACCGAGATTCTGTACAGAGCCCACACTAAGTCGTCGGATTTTACCTCTGGACTTTGCTTATGTTGCGAAACAGCAGCTTTATAGTATTTAAGAGCATCTGATTTTTCCCCCATCTCATAGAGAGCGTCAGCTAGTTTTACATAGACCCATGGAGGAACATCTGATTTATTCACTGCTCTTTCAAAAAACTCCATTATCTCGCGATCGTTCCGCACTGACTCCAACAGGTCTGCAAGAAAGACGAGGTCATCCTGATGTAATTTAGCAATGCCGAGAATCACTTTAGCAGCCTTTAGATATTCCTTATTGGCAAGATGTATCTTAGCTCTGACGCGAAGAATCTCGTCAGAGCTATTTGTTATACCTATTCTTAGAAAGTATTTCATGGCAGTGGCTGCATCTCCAATATCTGCATAGAAATTTGAAAGCAACAGATTACTCTCAATTTGCGCGTCACCTGAGCCATACTTTGAAAGCCATGTGCAGACCTCAAGGTATGGCTTCCCAGAACCCTTCAGTCCTCGTGCTATCCTAAGAAGCGATTGGGAGCGTGGTGGTTGCAGTAGCCAGCGTCCAATAGTCTTCCAGAGCCTCAGAAATTCCTCCCTATCCTTCTCTTCAGCCTCAAGGATAATAGCTTCAAATTCATCGAGGGCTTTTTGATTCGGAAACTGTCTGAAAACCAATTCCTTGATTAAAGGGATGGCTGCATTGTGATTTCCTTCTTTATTGTACAGTTGTGACAGCATTAACAGTGCTTCATCATACTCTTTGCTATAAGGGTATTGATTTCTTATCTGCAATAGAGTAGTTTTTGCATCTTCCTGTCTGTCCAGTTTTACATAAACATCTGCAAGGTTGAGAAGCACCTGGCTATTTAATTGCCGTTCATGTGACTGAAGGGCAGAACGGAAAAATTTAACAGCAATATCAAAGTGTTTTTCCTCCATCTCAATAAGTCCGAGACTTCTACATGCTTTGCATTTCCATGGCTGTGCTGTAATTGAATTAAGATAAATCCTCGCTGCAGAAAATTCTCCCATGAGCCTCAGATTCTCGCCTATGTTGTATACTGTTTCCTGCGAGGATTCTATGTATCCCCTGTCCTTACCAAGCATAGCTATGTATATTTCATGGGCTTCTCTTATTTTCCCCATGGAATGGAGGGTATTAGCTTTTCCGTATAATGCTTCCGATGAATTCCCTGCTTTTTCATAGGCTTCTTTTGCCTCACTGAAAAAAGCAAGCTGATAGAGAGAGTCTGCAAGACCCAGATAAGCCCTTTCTGAATATTGAGAATGTGGGAAATTTTTTAGAAATACTTTGAAGGTCAGGACTGCTTCAGAATGATATCCAATCTTAGTGTAAGCCTCTGCCCTTTCAAGGAGGAGTCGCTCTTTCATTTCGCCGTTCTGGGAGTATAGATAGGCCAGCCTGAGATGAGCTATGAAATCATTTTGTTTCTTTAACAATTCATAAGCCTTTGCATATGTATAGTGATATAAGGGAAGCTCTTGAACAGATGGCTGATATTCCGAGAGTATCTTTACAGCTTCTGAAGGTGTATTTAAATGTATGTATTCCTTAGCCTTTTCAATCGGCTGAAATTTAATATCATTATTTACAGCACTCGCATATGAAGAGAAAAGTAAAAAGATTAGACAGACTGACATCTTCACGCCCACACGCTGAGCAACAACTATGCCTAAAGGTAACTCATTGAATTCCAATGATTATTGACATGCGTGATGTGTCAGATAACTGACAGGCGTTTAGTAGTTTGGCGGGCTTATAACAGTTTTCTGCAATTCGATTCTCATCTTTTTCATTTTTTCGATGAGGGTAGTCCTGTTCAAACCTAAGAGCTTTGCAGCTCTATTTTTTACGCCTCCAGTCTTCTTAAGGGCTTTAAGAATCAAATTCCTCTCCATACTTTCCACTACTGAACTAATATCAATCCCGTATTCCGGAATATCCATATTTATCGTCTCCCCCGTCTGGAAACTATCAGTGGCCTTAGAATCTAAAACAGGATGAAACTTTTCAGGAAGGTCTGATGCGGTAATGATATCCTCGTTTATCAGGATTGTCAGTCTTTCTATTAAATTTTCAAGTTCTCTCACATTCCCTGTCCATCTGTACTTCATAAAACATTCCATAGCATCTGGAGAAAATTTAAGGGGTTTTCTTCCCTTCTTTTTGGCCAATTCACGAGCGAAAAAATCTACCAGAAGTGGAATATCTTCAACTCTCTTTCTCAATGGGGGTATAGAAATAGGTATTACATTAAGCCTGTAATATAAATCCTCTCTAAATTTACCATCTCTTACTGCTCTTTCGAGATCTTTATTTGTTGCGCTAAGTATCCTTACATCTACTTTGATTGCCTTTATGCCTCCTACCCTTTCAAACTCCCTTTCTTGTAAGACTCTTAACAGTTTAACTTGCAGGGCAGGGTCTAATTCGCCTATCTCATCAAGAAAAAGGGTTCCCTTATGGGCAAGCTCAAAACGGCCTATCCTTGTATTGAAGGCACCTGTAAAGGCACCTTTCTCATGACCAAAGAGTTCTGACTCTAGAAGATCCTTTGGGATTGCAGCACAATTGAGAGGCACAAAGGGTCCGCGGGAGCGGGAACTGTTACAGTGAATAAACTTTGCAACAAGCTCTTTTCCTGTTCCACTCTCACCCGTAATCAGAATAGTGCTATCAGTATCTGCTATTTTTTCCAATTTATCATATAGCTTTATCATTGGGGGGGAATCGCCGATAAACCCCGTGAAGTTATATTTCCTTTTAGGTTGTTCTCCCGGGAGCATATTCTCAGCCCTTGGTTGGACAATTTTACCATCATTTTTAACCAGTATTTTTCTATTTATTGGCCCCACTCCATTTCCATCAATCCTAAACCCCATGATGTTGATCCGGTCATTGCCACTACCAGTTACAGGATGGCCAGGTTCACATTTTATTGATTCAGATCCCAATACTTCGAGAAATTGTATTATCAACTTTTCCAATTTATTGAGATCATCTCTTACTAATCCAAGATAATGTAAGTCTGTTTCTGTAAGGGAACTTACCTGACCTGAGAAGAATTTCGAAAGTAATCCTCCTGCGCTTATAACGGGATTTTTCATCTCTTGGATTAATTGATTCAGAAGATTATTCTTTTCGAGCCACGGTCCTGTGTTTACTGCCACTGAGCTACCGACTCAATTTTATTGTTTATTATCTCTTTCATCTTCTTCCTACTTGTTCTATAAATTTATTCCCTTGATTAATTGCTACTGTTTTATATCAAAATTCATCAGATCGTTTTATATTTAAGTGTTGCATAATATTATTAACCATTAGAGGGAAAAACCTCTTCAAGCTTTCTCCCTAGCGCCTTTGCAACCTTCAGTTTGGAATTTCTACTTGTTACAATATTTTTTTCCATCTTTGAAATAGTTTGAGAAACGAGTCCTGCATGTCTCGCAAGTTCTGCAATACTCCATGCATTTAGCTCTCTGAATTCTCTTACCCTATTCATGACAGGCTTAGCGCTCATGCAATACTATTAACCTCTATAATTATAGGTGGATTACCATATCATTAACTTTATAGAAAGTCAAGTAAATTTTTAAGAATTCATTAATTTAATTTAAAGTATCTACATGTTAATAGATTTTATATAGATAGATCCCTCATCTGTGAAAATCCGGCATTGAACCAGGAAAAAGTTTCCTTCCCAGGAAAATTGCTCCTTTTAACGCTTTGCCAACCGAAGCGGCATAGTGAAGGAAAACACCTTATAATTTCAGCATTTCTTGTGCTAAATAATGACTTTAGAGTGAAGCTGTTTTTGGCACAATAGTTGCTTTTGCATAGTTGCGTTTAATTGGTAATAGAAACTTGTTGCAGGGGAAAATTCGGGAGGAAAATATGAACGCTATGTTGGTTATAACTTTGATCATAGCCTTGATGTTGTTTGCTTTTACGGTATTCAAGGACATTGGGTTGTCGATGATTTTCAATCCAGATGCGCTGATGATAGTAGGCGGTGGAACTATTGTCGCAGTTTTTCTTGGGTTCCCTTTTAAAAGGATTAAAAGTACAATGTATGACGTAATCAACGCCTTTCGGCCTCAAAGAAACAGGAATGAAATGGCCAAGGATATTCTTGAAGTAGCAAGAATTTACAGGAGAACAGATATACGGGGACTGGAGAACAGGACGAAAACCCTGAAGGACGATTTTCTGAAACTGGGCGTCAGCCTTTTGATAAACCATCAAAGCAATGAAGATATCAGGAATATCATGGAACGGGAAATGATGATCAGGATTATGGATGATAATTTCAGCCAGAATGTGTTGAAGACAGTTGCAAGACTTACTCCTTCCTTCGGGTTAGCGGGGACGGTTATCAGCCTCATAAAGATGTTTAAGGATATGCAGTCTATTGATGCAATTGCTCCCCTGATGGCAGTAGCTATGATGTCTACCTTTTACGGCGTGATCATCTCTAACCTTTTCATGCTGCCTCTCTGCGCAAAATTAAAAGAGCGTGCTATCCTGTCCGAGGCACTTATGCATATTACGATTGAAAGCATAGAAGCAATAAACAACATGGAGCACCCCCTCAGAATCGAGGAGAGGATAAACGGCTATTGTAACATTGAGGACATGTGCCCATCGGGAATGAGCAGCACGCTGGCACTAACGAAAAACGCCAACCATGTTTAGCGCTCCCAGCAATACTAATTTAAAGATGAGCCAAGAGTGGAAGAAATAACTAAAAAGATATCCTTGAAGACGAGGGTATCCAAGCCGTTTAGCGAGAGGATGCTCATCGAGAAATCAAGATCATCCATTGACAGCGACAGCAACTGGCTTATCACACTGAGCGATGTGCTTTCCCTGTTGCTCGTATTTTTCGTGATGTTCTTTGTCACCACAAAAAATACCGGGGGGCTCTTAAAGGCGAAGGTAGACAAAGCCCTGAATCCGCCGTCGGACGATGCCGATATGCAGATGACGGCCAGTACAGCCGGTGAGAAGATAAAAGATGAGGTGGACTCTGAAATAAAAAAACTTGACCTGGGAGATGATGTTTCTGTCCGTACAGTCGACAAAGAGGTTGTCATCACCATGAAGGATAAGATCATCTTCATGCCTGGACAAGCCGACATACTGAACACTTTGAAACCGATGCTCGAAAATATCGCTCGCGTTATTCAGCGCCATCCTTCATTCCTTGTAGATATCGAGGGACATACTGATAACGTCCCTATAAAGACACGCCTCTATCCATCGAATTGGGAACTCTCGGTTGCCAGGGCCACGAGCGTATTGAAATACTTTATCAACAATCAGGGCATCGATCCTTCGCGCCTCTCGATCAAGGGCAATGCCGATCAAAAACCGGCTGTCCCGAACGATACACCGGAAAACAGGGCCCAAAACAGAAGGGTTGAGATAAGGCTTAAAGAGAAAGAATCATAGACCTTGATGACAGGGCGATTTCGTGACTGGCTTTTTGGTTGACGATGAGAGAGCAAGAACTGCTGCGGTTTCAGCAGGGTTCAACATCGCGTCTGCCAGTTCCGCCACTCTCGCAGTTTACTTCTCGTATCCTTTAGGTCTTATAGGAAGACCTGTTTCATAGAGTCTCGATGGCAAGACCCCTTCTTCTACAGCCTCTGCTCGCGGTGTTGAGACCTTATTTGACCTTGCTACCGTGATAAAAAAACCAGCAGGGTCAATAAAACCAATATCTGCAATAAATTCTCTTTCGGGACTGACATCTATATATAAACTACCTATTCTGTCATTCGTAACTATATCAAAATAGCTACTTGAATTCATACTTTCAAAACTAATACTTGTAACATTATAGAGCCTGACGTTGAGATTGCCTGTAAACTTTCTGCAAGTATCCTCTTTCACTTCCCAGTAGATAAATAACTTTCTCGGGTCAACAATCATGAGGGCAATACTGTCTTCACCGTATTCTTCATGTAATGTCTTGATAGGAAGAGGAGGATATTTTTCTTTTCTTTCTGGAAGCAGGGACTTCTTTGTTATTTTCGGTACAGCCTTTTTAGGTAAAGTAACCTCCCTGGCCTTAATGCCCTCTACAGGTTCTTTAGTAGTTTTCTTTGTTTCAACTTTTTTCCCTACCTCCTTAGCAACTTTCTTTTCAGCCTTCTCTTTTTTTTCAAGCTTTATTTCTTTAAATTCTTCTTTCTCGACAGCTTTGTCCTTTTTAACCTGAACCCTGAGCTTTTTAGTTTCTTTCTTAATAGCCTTAAGCGCCTTTTCCCCCTTTTCTGTTTTAGTTTTATCCTTTCCGGCGCTCACCCTCTTTTTTTTAGTAACTTTTTGGGCAGCGGTCTTCTTTACCCCTTTTTGTCTTTCCGAGCCTTTCTTCCTCACATTACTCCTCCCGTTTAAAGAGATATTTTAGCAAAATTCTATCTTTTCAATGTGCATCTGCCCAGCTCGTACCATAACCGAGGTCTACCCTTATGGGTACAGAAAGTCTCACGGCACCTTCCATCTGTTTCTTGACAATATCTTTAATGGTTTCAAGTTCCTGTACAGGAAGCTCAAATAAAAGTTCATCATGAACCTGCAGAACCATCCTTGCCCTCAACCCCCTTTTTTTAAGGCTTCTACATATATTTATCATTGCTATTTTAATTATATCGGCTGCTGTTCCTTGTATAGGCGAGTTTATTGCCAACCTTTCGCCCTGCTGTCTTATATTTAAATTTTGACTTTTAAGCTCTGGTATAGGACGCCTCCTGCCAAATAATGTTACTACATAGCCTCTATTCCTTGTGACCTCTAATGTATCCTCTATATACTTTTTAACCCCTAAATGCCTGTCAAAGTATTGGTCTATATACTTTCTCGCATCGTCTCTCGATATGCTAAGTGTCTCTGATAACCCAAAGGGTGAGATACCGTAGATAACTCCAAAGTTTACTGTCTTGGCAACCCTCCTCATGTCATAGGTAACTTTATCTATTGGGACATGAAAGAGTTCGGATGCTGTCCTCGAATGTACATCGATGTTGTTTCTGAAAGCCTCAAGAAGACCTTCATCTTGGCTCAGATGGGCCAGTATTCTTAATTCAATCTGCGAATAATCTGCTGAAAGCAGGATATTGTCTTTTTCTGCTATAAAAGCCTCTCTTATACGCTTCCCCCAGCTCCCTCTGATCGGGATATTCTGCAAATTTGGCTCGGTACTACTAAGCCTTCCTGTAGCTGTAACTGTTTGCTTAAAGGAGGTATGTATTCGCCCTGTTTTTGGATTTATTAAGGGAAGCAATACGTCAACATAGGTAGTTTTTAATTTACTCAGACTTCTATAATTGAGCACCTCTCGCGGGAGGTCATGTGACTCTGCAAGTTCTTCGAGAATACTTAATTCTGTCGAAAAGCCTGTCTTCGTCTTTTTTTTGGGCTTAAACCCGAGACCTTGGAAAAGCACTCTGCCGAGCTGTTTTGGTGAGTTTATGTTAAACTCTTCTCCTGCAAGAAAATATATTCTCTTCTGAATTCCATCGAGCTCCCTTTCGAGTTCTCTTGAGATCTTATTCAGCTTCTCTGTATCTATCTTTATTCCAATTTCTTCCATTTCTATAAGAATATATATAAGAGGCATTTCTATATCAAAATAAACTCTTTCAAGATTTTCTTCTTTAAGTATATTGAAAAGGAGATCTTTTAATTCATGACTGAGAACCACATTATCTGTTGCGTAAGAAGCTACCTCCTGTATCGGTACCTCTGAAAGGGAGTTTCTTTTTCCCAGAACCTCTGTGAAGGTCTTTTTTCTCCTAGATAAATATTCGAGTGCAACCTCCTCAAGATTGTGATTCGATTTATTTGGATTAATGAGATATGATGCGATCATTGTGTCGAACAAGGTTCCATCGACTGGAATGCCTTCCTCCCCAAGTACTATTATGTCGTGTTTGAGGTTATGTCCTATTTTTGAAATGTTCCTATTTCTACAGATCGGGGAAAAGACCTCTAACACATCTTTCTTTTTTATCTGAGCAGGTACTCCCGGATAAGAATGGGAAATAGGAATATAAAAGACCTGATCCTTATTTATACACAGTACCACACTGATAAGGCTGTCTGCTGTAGAGTTTCTTCCCTCGTTATAAGAGGTCTCAATACCGAAAGAAAACTCATCCTTTATTAAAGATGCGATTTCTTTCAGTTTATATATAGAAAAAACTATTTCGTATTCTATTTTTCTGGATATATCTGCAGGGATAAGCCTCATAAAGCTACTGAATTCATATTCCCTGAACAGAGAAAGGAGGGAAGCCCAATCAGGTGCTCTTAATCTGGTTTCTTCGATTTTAATATCAATTGGTACAGAGGTATCAATAGTTGCGAGTTTTTGACTTAACCTTACCATATCAGCATGTTCAGAGATAAGTTTTCTCAGCTTTTCCTTCTTTATTAAAGCTGTATTACTCAACAATTCATCGAGGCTTCTAACATCTGAAATAATCTCTTTTGCGGTCTTCTCGCCTATTCCTCTAATACCCGGGATATTATCAACTGCATCTCCTGTGAGAGCCATAATCTCTGGAATTCTATCTGATCCTACGCCAAATCTCTCTTTAATATATTCTTCATCAAGAATCCTGTCCTTCATTGGGTCGTAAATCTTTATACCTTTGCCCACAAGCTGAAGCATATCTTTGTCTGCTGTAACAATAAATACATCCACACCCTCATATGCTAAATTTTTAGCAACTGTACCTAAGAGATCATCTGCTTCATAGCCTGGCATCTCTAATACAGTTATGTTAAATGCAGAAATCAACTTCCTTATATGTGGCAGTTGCTCTATGAGCCCTCTGGGTGTTTCAGGTCTATGGGCCTTATATTTTTCAAAGATTATATGCCGCTTTGTTGGAACAGGTGAATCAAATAATATAACAATACCGTCTGGTTTTTTCTCTCTGATAATTTTCAGGAGCATATTTGTAAAGCCATAGATGGCATTGGTAGGAAATCCCTTTGAAGTTGAGAGCTCTTTTATAGCATAGTAAGCGCGGTAAACATAAGAGTTTCCATCAATAAGGTAAATAGTCATGTGTTTGACAAAGTCTCGGTATTATTTTACATTAAAATATTAATAAATATTGAGGAGGAACAATTGCTCCGAGCTGTAGAAGATATTAGTTCTACAAAAAAGCGTCTCAGGATAGAGATTCCATCAGATATCATTGAAAAGGAGATAAAGGATTCTCTTGAGAGGGTTAGACAGAATACCAATTTTCCGGGTTTTAGGCCTGGTAAAACCCCAATTAGTTTAGTAGAAAAGCGCTTTGGCAAGAAGGTTGAAGCAGAGGTGCTCGAGAAGATTATTCCGGAGTTCTATGGCAGGGCATTAAAAGAGGCAGACCTTAAGCCTGTTACAATTCCCGTATTAGATGAAGAAATCGATTTTAAAAGAAACAGTCCTGTTAATCTTTCTCTCACTGTCGAGGTAATGCCGAAGATTGAGAAGCTCGAGTATTCAGATATACAAACAAAAGAAATAGCTGTAAATGTTGATGAGACCGAAGTTGAAGATTCCCTAAAAAAACTTCAGCAAGAAAAGGCTATATATGAAGTTGCTGAGAAAGAAATCGGAAAGGATGACCTTGTTACCTTTGATTATGTTGACTGCGAAATACTTGGAGAAAAAAACACTTCCCCCATTAAGGAACAGGTATTGAAAATGGGCAAAGAGATACTACCAATGGACATTGAGAGAAAATTAATCGGCAAGAAGAAAGGAGAAATAATAGAGCTGAGTACAACGGTTGACGAGAAATTCAGATTAAAAGAACTTGCTGGTAAAACGGTAAAAATCAAGGTCATAATAAAAGAAGTAAAACAAAAAACCCTGCCAGCAATAGATGATGAATTTGCGAAAGACATGGGTTTTGAGAATATCTCGAAATTAAAAGAAAAGATAAAAGAGAATATGTATATAGTTAAAAAAGAACGGGCAACAAAAATACAAAAGGCAGAGATTCTCCGCAAGATTATAGAAACCCACAACTTTGAAATACCAGAGACTATGCTAAAAAATGAGTTAGAATCTCTTATAACACAAGAAAAGATGTCTGGTGCAAAAGACAAGATGGAGGATCTAAGCGGGGTGCATCATGCTTTAGAGATCTTGAATCCTCAATCCGAACTGATTAAGCAAGAAGAGGAAAAAGGCAAAGAAGATATCTCCTCGCAACTTAAAGAAAGGGCATTAAGAAAGGTTAAGGCGGCAATAATTATAGATGCCATTGGGAAAAAAGAAGGAGTTACCGTAACAGAAAATGAACTTAAAGACCGAATTCATCTTACAGCGGAGAGACTCTCTGCCAAACCGGAAGCTATCATGAACTTCTATATGTTGAAAGATGGCTCTTTGGAGGGTTTGAAGCACTCAATCTATGAGGAGAAAGTTCTGGATATACTTTTAGCTAAAGCCATTTCTGAGAAAGGAGAATAGATGAGCATTATTCCAATCGTTATAGAGCAGACAGGTCGTTCAGAGAGGGCCTATGATATTTACTCAAGGCTTCTTAAAGACAGGATTATCTTTATTGGCACAGCTATAGATGACCATATAGCTAACATGGTTATTGCACAACTCCTCTTTCTTCAGACAGAAGACCCTGACAAGGATATCCATCTCTATATCAATTCTCCGGGAGGTATAGTATCCTCTGGACTTGCAATATATGATACGATGGAGTATGTAAAACCTAATATCGCAACCTATTGCATCGGACAGGCTGCCAGCATGGGTGCACTCCTGCTCGCAGCAGGGACAAAAGGCAAGAGATTCGCACTCCCGCATTCAAGGATTATGTTACATCAACCCATGGGCGGTTTCCATGGACAGGCTACGGACATAGAAATACATGCCCGAGAGATACTCAAAATGAAGGATACACTTAATAGAATACTTTCAGTTCATACGGGTCAATCTCTAGAGAAGATCCAGGGTGATACAGACAGAGATTTTTTCATGTCAGGAGGAGAGGCAAAAGATTACGGGATAGTAGATGAGGTAATCCGTAGCATTAAAGACAAGTTGTGACTGTGAGTTGAAGTTTTGAGAATTTTTGAGCGGAGAATGTATGGCTAAAAAGGACGAAAACCTACCAAAGTGTTCATTCTGCGGTAAGGAGCATGATGAGGTAAAAAAGCTTATTGCAGGCCCCTCAGTTTTTATATGCAATGAATGCGTTGCACTATGCAATGAGATTATTGCAGACGCCAACCAGGCATATGTTGAAGGTCCCACTCTTCCAAAACTCCCTGCACCAAAGGAGATCCATAATTTTCTTAACGATTATGTTATAGGTCAGGAAAGGGCCAAGAGGATACTTTCTGTCGCTGTGTATAACCATTACAAGAGGATCTATAGCCCCAGCAAATCAGATGTAGAACTACAAAAAAGTAATATACTTTTAATAGGACCTACTGGTACAGGCAAAACTCTTTTCGCCCAAACATTAGCAAAGATACTTGACGTACCTTTTGCCATAGCTGATGCAACGACCCTTACAGAAGCAGGTTATGTAGGTGAAGATGTGGAGAATATAATTCTGAAGTTGCTCCAAGCAGCAGAATATGATCTTGAAAGGGCACAGCGGGGTATAGTCTATATCGACGAAATTGACAAGATTAGCAGGAAATCTGAAAACCCTTCAATAACAAGAGATGTATCAGGTGAAGGCGTGCAACAGGCACTTCTTAAAATAATCGAGGGAACAGTGGCCAGTATCCCCCCTCAGGGCGGAAGGAAACATCCACAGCAGGAATTTATTCAGATTAATACGACGGATATCCTCTTTATATGTGGTGGTGCTTTCGTGGGACTTGAAGGCATCATTGAACAAAGGACAGGGCAAAAAATAGTGGGGTTCGGCCATGATAACGTCACAAGAAAGGAGAAGAAAATAGGTGAAATATTAAGTCTCATTGAACCGGAGGATCTGATAAAGTATGGTCTTATACCCGAATTTGTTGGTAGGTTGCCTGTTGTAGCAACCCTCGATGAACTTGATGAACCAGCCATGATAAAGATATTAATAGAACCTAAAAATGCCCTTATAAAACAATACCAGAAACTCCTGTCTTTTGACAATGTTAGACTGAGGTTTACAGAAGGTGCTCTGTCAGCAATAGCAAAAAAAGCAACTCGCAGAAAAACAGGTGCTCGAGGACTTAGAGCCATACTCGAGGAAATAATGCTCGATGTGATGTATGAGATACCTTCTCAGAAAGGCATCAAAGAATGTGTGATAAATGAAGAGACCATTATGAAAAGCGAAAAACCCATACTTTTATATGAAAAACAGGCAGAATCAGCATAAAAATGTTGAAAGCAAAATGTAATAAGTTTTGATACGAAGATTTTATAACTATAGTTTTGTTCTACCTGAAGTAAAAGCCTTCTCTATTGCCCTTCTAATAGTTTTGCTGAGTCCTTCGTCATTGATTTGAGAGACTGCATTTTCTATATAAGATAGTTCTTTAGTCGAGAGGTTTGTGACTCTTGCCTCTTGACACTTAACTCTGTACTTTGTCCTTTTGAGAATCCTGCCGAGCCTGAATCGAATTTCTCTGATACCATAGGAACTCAGCTTATCTATTATATTCTTTTTGTAGAAATTCAGCTCTTGGAGCCAAACAGGTGAATCAACATTAAGAAGGATTTCCCCCGCAGACAACTTATAAGGTGACATATGAGATGAAAGGGGTTCATCGAATAAATTATCCCAATTTTTTTTAAGTTCAATAAGTCTTATGCCGTCTTCAATTCTAAGTTCCTTAACTAAAGGAATAATTAAGGAGTCTGCCCTTCTCACTAAACTGCCTTTTTAACTCTTCCTGATCGGAGACATCTCGTACAAACATAAAGCCTTTGTACGCCGTTTTTGGTAATTATGCGCATCTTTTGAAGATTAGGCATTATAACCCTCTTTGTCTTATTATTAGCATGGCTGACATTATTACCAATTGTTCTTTTTTTCCCACATAGAACACAACTTGCCATTATCCGCCTCCTTCTCTCGTTGCATTAAAGAGTTTTCTATGATAACATTTAAGATATATTGTTACAAGGTTTTCACTCGGGAAAAAGGGGACACTGTATGAGGGCCAAGCATAAATGCCGAAAATAAGAATTTATGAACTTGCCAAAAAATTGGGAGTAACAAGTAAAATGGTAATTAGTGAGCTCTCAAAACTCGGTATTGAAGGAAAAGCGCATTCCTCGAGCATCGAGCCTGAGCTTGCTGATACTATTGAAGCTAAATTACTTAAAAAGACTATTGAACCAATAAAAGAAGTCCTTCCTGAAAAGAGCTTACTAACAAAAGAAACTATCAGACCTCAGACCGACAAGGCTTCAGAGGAGCAAAGGGAAAAGGTGGTGACTTCAGAAGAAAGGAAATCTAGAGTAGAGGAACAGAAAATATTCGAGATACCAGAAGAGGAGGAAGAAGAATTAAAAGTTCCGGATAGATTCAAAAAGGAGATTGAGACTGAAAAAGTCGAGAAGTTTAAAGTGAAACCGGGTATGCAGAGAGCCTTTCAGACAATCAGGAAAATAGAACCAAAAAGATGGCACGAACATAAACCCTTAAAGAAATTAGAAAAGGTCAGGAGTTTTCAAAAAGAGGAACAAAAACCCACTATCCAGCTCGTTATACCGAGAAAGAAGATGCTGAAACTACAGGAAGGTACTACTGTAAAAGAATTTGCAGAACTCATAAGTGTCAAACTATCTGATGTTATAAAGAAGTTTATGGAACTAGGATATATGCCTACGTTAAATCAACCCGTTGATCCAGATGCAGCCTTGATAGTTGCGGATGGTTTTGGGGTAAAACTCGAACTTTTATCTATTGACGAAGATACTGTTATTGCAGAGGCGCCTGAAGACCTCAGTAAATTATTACCGCGCCCACCTGTTGTAACCATAATGGGACATGTAGACCATGGAAAAACTTCGCTTCTTGATGCAATAAGAAAGACAAAAGTTATAGAGACCGAAGCGGGTGGTATTACCCAGCATATAGGCGCATATAAAATTAATCTAAAAGGTAGAGATATTGTATTTCTCGATACTCCAGGTCATGAGGCGTTCACTTCTATGAGGGCAAGGGGTGCAAAGGTGACAGATATCGTAGTTCTTGTTGTTGCTGCGGATGATGGCGTCATGCCCCAGACTGTTGAGGCTATAAATCACGCAAGGGCTGCTAATGTACCAATCGTTGTAGCTATAAACAAGATTGATAAACCCGAGGCGAATCCTTTAAAAGTAAGGAATGAACTTGCAGAGCATGGAATAATACCTGAGGAGTGGGGTGGGCAGAATATCTTTGTCGAGGTCTCTGCCAAAAAGACTATAGGGATAGAGAATTTACTTGAGATGATACTCCTTCAGGCAGAAATAATGGAGCTAAAAGCAAATCCTGATAAAAATGCAACCGGAACTATTATAGAGGCAAAACTTGATAGAGGAAGAGGACCTGTAGCTACGGTACTAGTTCAATCCGGAACCCTTAGAATTGGTGACGCCTTCCTTGCAGGTATTCATGTTGGAAAAGTGAGAGCATTGGTTGACGATACGGGGAAAAGGATTATAGAAGCAGGCCCGTCAACGCCCGTTGAAGTGATTGGTTTTCCTGAGGTTCCTTCAGCAGGGGACATTTTTATTATTATGGAAGACGAGAAGAGAGCGAGACAAATAGCTCTTGCAAGACAGCAGAAACAGAGACTTGCCGATATGGCAAAGACGAGAAAGCTTACCCTTGATGAGTTATATGCAAAAATAAAAGAGGGAGTGATAAAAGATCTCAACATCATTATTAAGGGCGATGTTCAAGGCTCTGTTGAGGCAATAAAGGATGCCCTTGAAGCTATTACCCATCCACAGGTAAAAGTAAGGGTCATACATTCATCAGTTGGGGGGATCAATGAATCAGACATTATGCTTGCATCTGCCTCAAACGCAATTATTATAGGTTTTAATGTAAGGCCCGAACCCAAAGCTTCCCAGGCAGCAGAAAAGGAAGGCGTTGATATCAGGCTTTATGACATTATTTATGATGCTATTGAGGATGTTAAAAAGGCACTCGAGGGGCTCCTTGAACCAACATTCAAAGAAAGGACCCTCGGAAGGGCTGAGGTTCGTCAAGTGTTTCCAATATCAAGAATCGGAACAGTGGCAGGTTGTTATGTACTTGATGGCTCTATAAGCCGTTCAAGTGATGGGATAAGAATTATCAGGGATAGCATTGTTGTATATGATGGTAAGATCTCTTCCCTTAAGAGATTTAAAGAAGATGTAAGAGAGGTACAGGCAGGATATGAATGCGGAATCTTGATAGAAAATTTTAATGATATAAAGGTTGGAGATATGCTCGAAAATTACATCGTTGAAAAAATTGCAACGAAACTTTAATTATGATAGTGAGTGTAAAATAGCGCTAATTACCGACACTGTTTACCAATACTAACACTGGATTATGCTTCCCTATAAACGTTCTCAGAGGGTTAGTGATCTTCTTAGGCAGGAGATAGCCAATATTATTATCTACAGGCTCAAAGACCCTCGAGTCGGTTTTCTGACAGTCACAGATGTGGACGTTACAGATGATATTAAACTAGCGAGGGTATATGTAAGTATCTTAAAAGAGGACGAGAAAAAGGCAACGCTCGAAGTATTAAATTCTGCAAAAAGCTTCATACGTTCCGAGTTATCGAAGAGACTAAGGATGAAATTCATACCGAGCATAGAGTTCAGGCTCGACACTTCTATCGAATATGGGAATAAGATAGAAAAACTCCTGAAAGAGATCGAAGGGGAAAGTGAAGGTTCCGCCTAAGCTTCTCTCATTTTTAAAGGAAGAAGATAAGTTTTTTATAGCAACCCACATCAGTCCTGAAGCTGATGCAATAGGTTCTTCCCTTGCCTTTTCGATGGCACTCGAATCTCTCGGAAAGGTAACAGTACTCTATGATAGAGACCCTATCCCCAAGGTCTGCCATTTTCTTCCAGGGCACGAAAAGTTTGAAAACATTGTCCCCCCCCATATTACCTCAGAACTACCTCTTATTCTTTTAGATTGTAACGCCCTCAAGCGGGCAGAGATTGAAGGTCTGCGTTTTAAGTATTCTGTCATTATTGACCATCATGAAACTGAGGAGGACTTTGGAGATATTAACTGGATAGTACCAGAGGCAGCAGCAACAGGAGTAATGGTCTTTTATTTGATCAAGGAACTGGGTGTAAACATGACAAAAGAAATGGCTATAAACCTTTATTCTGCTATTGCCATTGATACGGGAACATTTAGATATGGCAATATAACTGCTGAAACCTTCAGGGTTACAGCTGAACTTATAGAGGCAGGTGCAAACCCGGTGTACATTGCGAACAACCTTTACGAAACATGGTCTAAAGAGAGATTTGCTCTACTTATAATGGCCTTAAATACCTTTGAAATAAAAAATGATGTCGCTATAACTTTTGTTACCAGAAATATGTATAAAAAAACAGGGACCACACCGGAGGATACAGAGAACTTCCCTGCTTTTACCCGGATCATTAAGGATGTCAGGGTATCTGCCTTTTTCAGGGAACTGGCGGACAATTACTGGAAAGTAAGCCTACGTTCAAAAGGCGATATAAATGTTGCTCTTATTGCTTCCCAGTACGATGGCGGTGGCCATAAAAACGCGGCAGGCTATGAGATTAAATCTGATCTCGAATCAGCAAAGGAAGCTTTATTGAAAGCCCTTCCATTTGCTTCTCACAATCCCTTAGAGAAATAAGTATTCCTTTACCGAATCCATAATTTTCTTTTTTTCTTTTTATAAAAACCTAATTTTTTTATATCCATGTTAAAATTGTCATACCACTGGTTATGAACATTGTTATAAACCTCAACAAGCCTAAAAACATATCTTCACAGCAAGCTGTAATAAGGATAAAAAAACTTTTTGCTGCTAAAAAAGCCGGACATGCTGGAACACTTGATCCAATAGCAACAGGTGTACTCCTTGTTTGCCTTAACGAGGCAACAAAGATAACGAGATTTTTATCAGATCTCAATAAGGAATATATAGTTAAGTTAAAATTCGGTGAAAGGACAGATACATGTGATTCAACCGGTAGGATCTTAGAAAAGAGAGAATGCCTTTCATTAAAGGAAGCAAATATCCGGAAGGCCCTGAAGAATTTTATGGGTCCGATAAAACAGATACCTCCAATGTATTCCGCAATTAAAATAAAGGGGCAACCTCTTTATAAACTTGCAAGGAGAGGTATGGAGATAAAAAGGCCACAAAGGGAAGTAGATATTTATGGAATAGACCTGATAAGTTTTGAACAGCCATATCTTCATCTGAAGATATCGTGTTCTAAAGGAACATATATCAGAACTTTATGTGATGATATAGGGAGAGTCTTAGATGTAGGTGCCCATATGGTTTCTCTTGAGAGGACAAGTATAGGAAACTTCAGCATTAAGGATTCAGCATCAATTGAAGAACTAAAATGGAGAGAAGATGTTCGCTATTCAATAGATACCGCTATTTCTCACATAGATGAGATAATACTCGATGAAGAATCTTATTATAGAGCAAAAAAAGGTATGCCCGTGATTGTAATCACAGAGAGTTTATCAATAAACCAGTATGTCAAATTAAAGGGACCTAAAAATAATTTATTTGGGATAGGTAGGTTAGAAGGAAATAAAGTAAAGGTTGAGAGATTGTTAAACTAATTTCTTAATATTTGTAGTAAATCTTATGATATTAAAAATAAAAATACTTGACAAAATGTCTTTTTTTTGGTATTCATAAGCTATGTTTTGGGCTGGAAAAGACAATATTGGTTTAGACATAGGCTCAAGCTATATTAAAATTGCACAGTTAAAAGATATAAAAGGTGGTTATGAACTTGACCTATTTGATATGTTGTCTCTCCCTCCAGAAATTATTGTTGATGGCTCAATAATTGATTCTTTCCGTCTTATAGACTCTCTGAAGGAACTTATAAGAAAAGCTAGAATAAAAACAAAGAACGCAGTTATTGGTATAGCTGGTCACTCTTCAGTAATAATTAAGAGGATTTCCCTACCCGAAATGACAGAAGAAGAGCTTTCTGAATCAATAAAGTTTGAGGCAGAACAGTATGTACCATTCAATATCGAGGACGTGAACCTTGATTTCCAGATCCTGGGGCCCAAAGATGAACCAGGACAGATGGATGTCATACTTGTTGCTGTGAAGAGAGACATAATAAACGACTATGTTTCAGCTGTTAAGGAGGCAGGGCTTAACTCTATAATTGTTGATGTTAACCCCTTTGCCCTTGAGAATATGTATGAAATTAACTATGAGATTGAGCCTAATAGGAACGTAGCCATAGTAAATATTGGAGCAAGCACAATAAACATTAATATTCTCAAGGGAGGTGTCTCTGTCTTTACAAGAGATAGCGCGGTCGGCAGTAATCTCCATACGGAAGCACTACAGAGGGAATTCAATCTAACATATGAAAACGCAGAAAGGCTCAAGAGGGGTGAGCCAATTGAAAATGTATCCTCTGGAGAAGCTTTTCCTATTATAGAATCAGCATCAGAGGAGATAATCGGAGATGTCAACCGTTCTTTTGAGTTTTATAGAAGTACCGAACTACATGAAGATATCAATGAGGTGATATTAAGTGGAGGCTGCGCACTCATAAAGGAATTCCCAGGACTCTTATCAGAAAAATTAGGTATTGAGACGAAGCTAATAGAGCCCTTTAAAAACATCAAAATCTCTAAAAGATTTGATTTGACTTACATAGAAGAGATTGCACCAATAGCGGCTGTTGCTATAGGATTGGCCCTTAGAAGGCCGGGTGACAGATGATAAAAGTTAATCTCTTACCTACAAAGAGAAAGAAAAAACCGAAACCTATACCCCCATTTATTGTTACGATGGTGATTATAACCGTTGTCGTCTTTATTGTGATGGCAAATCTTGTCTTCTTTTTCAGCTCAAGCCTTTCCACAAAGAGGAACTTATTCAAGGCCAATGAAAAAAAGATAGCAGAACTCAAGCAAAAGATAAAAGAAGTAGAAAACTTTGAACAGTTGAACAAAAATATCCAGCAGAAGAACAGCATTATTGAACAACTAAGAAAAAATCAGAGTATTCCTGTAAAGCTTCTTGATGAAACAAGTAGCCTCCTTCCTAATGGAGTCTGGTTAAATGCAATGACAGTTTCAGGAGAGAACGTAAGTATGCAAGGCTATGCCTTTGCAAACTCTGACATTGTTTCATATGTAGATAATATGAAAAATTCACAGATATTTACTGAAGTTTATCTCCAGGAATCTAAAAGTATAGTTATTGAAAATACACCTCTTTATATGTTCAAATTAACATTTAAAATAAAGGTTTAATGTGGCATTAAAAATTGATATTAAAGCCTTACCACCTTATGTTAAAACTATAATATCTATCCTACCTGCACTAGTTATAGCAATAATTGTTACACTTGTCATAATATTGCCAAAGCATAAAGAGATCAAAGCCCTGGAAAAGAAAATACAGGTACAAGAAAATGAGATAGCAAAAAGTCAGGCTAAGGCTGAAAAACTTACAGAACTAATTGCAGAAAATGAAAGACTTAGGAAAAGGCTCAGTGAGTTAAGGGAGCAGCTACCTGAAGAAAAAGAAGTATCCAGCTTATTAAAACAGGTTTCAGACCTTTGCAATACTGCAGGTCTACGAATATTACTTTGGAAGCCAGAACAAAAGAAAATTCATTCAAGCGGAATAGTCTATGAGATACCGGTGAAGGTCGAACTTTCGGGCAGCTACCATAACTTAGGTTATTTTTATAGCAGCCTCACAAGGCTGAACAGGATAGTAAACATTTCTGACATAAGACTCAGCGATCCAAAAATAGAAAGAGACAGAGTGATGCTTAAAGTATCCTTCACTGCTACAACATTCTCGGCTATCCCAGAGGGAGAGATAGCTCAAAAACAAGCTGAAAAAACAGGCAAAAAGACATGAAAAAAACAACTTGCTATTTTTTAATCATACTTTTTGTTTTATTACCTTTCATAGGCTGTAAAAAAGAGCAGGCTGTACAAAAGCCGATTGCTATTCAGGTTCAACCTCCAATGACAACAAAAGAAGTAAAAGAGCCTGAAGATACAAAAAGGGTCGAGCAAGAAGTATATATGTATGACCCAAAAGGGAAAAGGGATCCTTTCCTTTCTCTCGTAATGGCATTAAAAAAGAGGCCGGAAAGGAAAAAAGGGGTTAGTCCATTTGAGAGTTATAGTGTAGATGAGATAAGCCTTTTAGCAATAGCGTGGGATAATCAGAAACATTATGCATTAATAATGTTGCCTGACAAAAAATCATACACGATTACTGAAGGAATGACATTGGGACTAAATGGCGGAAAGGTGCAGAAAATAACAAATGACAAGGTAATGATCAGGGAATATGTTAAAGATTATAAAGGCAACTTAAAACCAAAGGATTCAATATTGAGACTCCGTAAAGAGGAGGTAGAATGAGATACAGAACAAGCAGCAAAGAGTTATCAGCAAAAAGCATGAAGCAAAGATTTAATATTACGAAACATCATGCTGGGTGGTTAGTTTTCTATGCTTTATGCTTTATGTTTATTGTTTTTTGTAGTTCTTCAGCAAGCGGCGGTGTTAAAGAGTCTAAACTGTCCGCTGACACCCCTGTAATAACCGGGATAGATATTCAGGACTATTCAGTAACAATAAGGGTTAGCAAACCTTTCACTTATACTTTATATAAGCCAGGGGATCCTTTTAAAGTGGTCATCGAACTTCTTAATGTTAACACAGGTACCTTTAATAAAAAGATATTTTCTGACAAGGCAGGGATAACAGAGATAGTCCCCTCGCAGATTGATAAACCTTTTATGGCAAGGCTTGAAATGCTGCTTCAAACGCCTTCCGAAGCTGAACCAGAATATAAAGACAATGAACTAAAAATAAGAATAAAAAGAGAGCCGTCTAAAGGGCTTACAAAAGAAAAAGCGGAGCTTGAGGCGCACGAAGGCATAGCTCTTCCAAAAGCTACAGAGATAACCAATATATCTTTCGAAAGGTCTGCTGACATAGTCAAGGTTCTTATTAAGGGTAATGGCTCCATGACTCCAAATATTTTTCCTTTAGATGAACGTATTGTAATAGACATCCCTGATGTGGTTATGAAAGCTGAGATTCCATCAACTGTAATATCACCTTTAAAGGGTATGAGATCAGGGAAACATGATGATAAAGTAAGGTTGGTCCTCGATATCCAAGAAAAGACAGATTTTGGTGTTACCACAATCGGAGACTCTATTGTAGTAACCTTATCACCGCAGATGGCCCAGAAACCTGAAGAAATAGCAGAGACTACGGAACCTGTGCCCATCACAGAAGGTAAGTATACAGGTAAAAAGATATCCCTTGATTTTCAAGATGCTGATGTAGTTCCCATCTTTAGGTTGCTCGCTGATATAAGCGGCTATAACATAGTCGTGAGTCCTGAGGTCAAGGGCAGACTAACAATGAAACTTATTAATGTGCCCTGGGATCAGGCCCTTGACATCATGCTGAAGACCTTCAGTCTGGGGAAGACCGTAGAAAATAATATTATAAGGATTGCTCCCTATACGGTATTTGCCAGAGAAAATGAAGAGGCGGCTAGAGCAAAGGAATCTGAGTTAAAGGCAATACCCTTAGAAACAAAAATATTTCCTATCAGCTATGCTGATGTCTCAAACGTCGAGAGAGCAATCAGGGATTCAAAGATACTTTCCTCGAGAGGAAGCATTAGCGTTGACAAAAGGACAAGCACATTGACTGTCAATGATATAGGAGTAGTTTTGCCGCAAATTGAAAATCTCCTTGCAACCCTTGATAAACCAACACCACAGGTAATGATAGAAGCAAGGATTGTTGAGGTGAGCACTTCAGCTGCGCAAGCCTTAGGAATTCAGTGGGGATTCAGTCAACCTAACGGAAGCATACCTTTTGGGGGGGGAATAAAACAAGGTCTCAACACAGGACCCTTTACAGGGAAAAACTTCATGGTTGACTTCCCAGCGACCGGAGCGGGTGCTAGTGCTGGCGCGGGATTCGCCTTTGGAATCCTGAACCGCGCAAAGACAGCCGGTCTTGACCTACAACTGTCGGCACTGGCTTCACTTAATAAAAGTAAAGTAATCTCCAACCCGAGGGTCGTTACAACGGATAATGAAAAAGCCTTAATAAAGCAAGGAACCAGTGAACCCTACCCTAAAGTGGACGTGCAATCAGGACAAGTATCGGTTGAGTATAAAGATGTTACTATTACTACGGAGATAACACCTCATGTGACC